>CAYVQL010000058.1:10204-42690 GCA_964454135.1 uncultured Enterobacterales bacterium
CCCTGGGGGGCGCCGCGCCACACGATGGCGGGCGCGCCGCGGCCCGCCGCGCGTCCCCGGCCCCGGCCGCCGCCCCCCTGGACCCCTCCATGAAACCAGCTCCGGACTCGAGCCAGGCAGGAGCTGGCGCCCGACCCAGCGCGCCGGCCTGGTTCGCCGCCATTCTCGCCGTCCTGCTCGTGGCGGGCCTGCTGCTGCCGCACGGCGACCTGCTCCGCCCATCGCAGGCCGCCTGGCAGGAGCTGTGGCTGGTGGAGCTGGTCACCGTCGTGCTGGTCCTGGCAGGCCTGGCGGCCGCGCTGGCTCCCAGGCTGGCGCGCGCTTGCCAGGCCGCCGCGCGCTGCTCCTGGGCGCCCAGGCTGGGCCGCCTGGCCCTGCCCCTGCTGGCCCTGGGCTGGTTCCTGGGCTGGTGGTTCTGGCTCATAGCCCTGGATCCCGAGTGGCTGGGATCGGGCAACGACTGGCACGACTACACGCTCTGCGCCTACGGCCTGGGCTGGGGCGATCCCTACCTGTACCACGCGCATCGCTACCCGCTGTATCCGGCCCTGGGGGCCCTGCTGCAGCTGCTGACGGGCCTGCCCATCGAGCGCGCGCTGCAGGTGGCGGGGCGGGCTGCCGCCATCGCCATCGTGCTTCCGATCTACGGCTTCGCGCGCCCACTCTACGGACGAGCGGCGGCCGCGGCCGGCGCTGCCCTGGTGGCCGTCTTCACGGCCTGGCTGGCCCACCTGGACTCGGTGAGCTCCTACTCCCTGCTGGCCCTGCTGGCTGTCAGCGCCTTGGCGGGCATCGTGCAGGGCATCCAGCAGCGCAGCTGGGGCTGGGCCCTGGCCGGCCTGGGGCTGGCTGGGGCCTGCTGCACCGACGCCAAGGCGCTCTTCCTCTTCGGCCTGCTCGCCGTGGCCCTGCTGGCGGCGCTGGTGCTACCCGCCAGCATGCCCTCGACACCCGCCGATCCCGCCGATCCCACCCCCGCCCGCTCCCCGCCGACCAGGCCGGGCCTGCTGCGTGCGCTCGGCGCGCGCCTCCTGCGCCTGACGCTGCTCCTGGCGCCCCTCGTCCTGGCCTACGGCCTGATGGCGAGAGCCCCCGTGCAGGTGCAGTCCCTGGAGATCCTGGCCAAGCCCATCTTCGAGGAGCGCTTCCAGGACTACAAGGCCCAGTCCAGCTACAAGGGCTATATCTTCGGCAAGTACACGGACCTGCTGACCCCGGTGCGCACCCTGGGCGAGTTCGCCGCCGCTGCCAAGCGCAAGGCCTCCAACGCCGAGAGCTGCGGCAGCAAGCCGCTGCATTGCCTGCAGAAGCGCCTGCCAGGCACGGGCCCGGCCATGCTGGCCCTGGTGCTGCTGGGCCTGCTGCTGCCCCTCCTCCGGCCGGGGCGCTCCTGGCGCCAGCGCGTGGCCGCGGCGCTGCAGATCGCCGCGGTGGCAGCCCTGCTGGCGTCCATCCTCCCCGGGCTCACCTCGCGGTCCCACGAGGACCGCTACCTGCTGCATTCGCTGGTGGTGCTGCCAGCTCTCTTCGCCGGCGCCCTGGATCTCCTGATCTGCCTGGCCGTGGCCCGCGGTCCGGCCCGAGCACTGGCGCGCATCGCCATTCTTGGCGCGGTGGTGCTGGCCTGCCTGCACTGGCCGGGCAGCCCCTTCTCGCTCCGCAAGGGCTTGGCCAAGCCGCGCGTCCTGGCCACCGGCTGCGTGGACGAGCACGATCTCAGATCCTGGGCGCTGCGAGAAATGCCCCCGGACGCGGTGATCCTGGACACCTCCCAGAACATGTTCGGCCTGCTGCTGGCCAGCCAGCGCGCCACGCTGCGTCCGGGCGGGGCCTACCCACCGGCCGGCGCTCCCTGGCCCGAGACGGCCTGGCGGCAGTCCCTGCCATGGCCCGAGCGCATCTCGGCCTACTACATGCTGGTGGCACCCGCCCATATGAACCCCCAGATCGCTTGCCCGGCCTCGGCCAACCAGGTGGAGAAATCCCTGCTGGCGGCCCAGGCCTGGTGCGGCTCCGAGGAGTGGGAGCAGGTCTACCTGAGCCAGGGCAGGTCCCTGGCGGTCTACCGCTACCTGGGACCAGGTGCGCCCCCGGACTGGCGCCTGCCCCAGGGCCGCGTCTCCGCCGAGCTCGCGCCCACCGGGCGCGGGGATCGACGCTATCCGGACGGGATTCCTCCCGCGGAACAGTAGGCGACGGCGGCACCGAACAAAAGATGACGCTTCCGCCGACAGCTCGAGGGGCCTCCACAGCGCTGTTTCAGGGCTGCGTCGCAGCCCTGCGCCGCTCATCAAGCGGCGAAGATGGGGGGAGAGGCGGTGTCCGCCTCGGATAGGGGGAGAAGAACCTGTCTTCCCCCCTATGAAATGCACCGGTCATTTCCGCCGACACTGTCGGCGGACATGGTCGGTGCCGCGACGTCAGCCCTTGCGCACCTCGTGGTAGTCGCTGTCCGTGTTGACGGCCCACAGGTCGTGTGTCGCGCCCGCCAGGTTCTCCACCGCCAGCAGGGCGGTCAGCATGGAGTGGTCGATGGCGTTGTACTTGAACATCCCGCCACGACCCATGGCCTGCAGGTTCTCGAAGCGCCCCAGGTGGTCGATCAGGACCCGGTGCTTGCGCCCGTAGCCCAGCTCGTAGACGGGGTAGGCGTCGCGCAGCTTGATCGCGGTGGAGTCCAGGACGGCGGCGCCGCGCAGCAGGCCGGTGCGGCGGAGCTCGTCGATCCCCAGCGCCGCCAGCTCCGGTCGCGACATGCGCCAGAGATCGTCTCCTTCGGAACAGAAGTACTCCAGGCCGATGGCGGACAGGCCGGCATCGGGGACCATGTGCGGCGACCAGTTCTTGAAGACCTGGATACGCCCCAGGCGCAGCGACCTGTCGTGCATGTAGACCCAGGTGTCGGGCAGCAGGTCGGGGTGGTCCACGACCAGGTTCACGGTGATCAGGTGCCGGAAGCGCAAGGAGCGAGCCGCCGCCAGCACCTCGGCCGGAGCGCGGGGCGCCAGGGCGCGCACGAGGCTCGGCAGGGGGATCGAAGACAGGAAGGAGCGTCCTCGCAGCTCCACCTCCTGGCCATCGGCGCGCCGGGCCAGGACCCGCAGCACGCGCGCGCCCTCCCACTCCAAGCGCCGCACCTCGTGCCCCAGCAGGAGCTCTCCTCCCAGTCGCCGCACCTCGTCGCGCATGGTGTCGAAGAGCAGGCCGGGACCGGTGCGCGGGTAGTGGAAGCGCTCGATGAGCGAAGAGACCCTGGCCGAGGCGCCTTCCGGCCGCAGCCGCCGCAGGGGCCGGCCCATGGCCTTCTTGAGCACGGTGCCCAGCTCCATGTTCTTGATGCGCTGCGAGGCCCAGTCGGCCCCGATCTGCGAGCACGGGATGCCCCAGACCTTCTCGGTGTAGCTGCGGAAGAAGATGTCGAAGAGGCGATCGCCGAAGCGGTTGCTCACCCACTGCTCGAAGCTGCGTTCCTGGCCCCGCGGCCTCAAACGGGCCCGGGCGTAGGACGCCAGGCAGCGGGTGGCCTCGCGCAGCCCCAGGTTTCGCAGGGCGTTGGAGGCGCGCAGGGGGTAGTCGAAGAAACGCCCGTCGTAGTAGATGCGCGACTTGCGCGGCCGCAGCAACAGGTCGTCCCCCAACAACTCCTCCCACAGGGCCTGGATCTCGTCGAACTTGGTGAAGAAGCGATGTCCCCCCAGATCGAAGTGGCAGCCCTGGAAGCGGATGGTGCGACAGATCCCGCCGACGGCGTCAGCCGCTTCCAGGACCGTGACAGCCCGTCCCTGGCGGGCCAGGGCGTGGGCGGCGGTCAGACCCGCTGGTCCGGCTCCCATGACGATCACGGGCAGGCGGTCTCTTCTCAAGGTTCGCCGTTCCTTGCGCCGGCGTCTACGAAGCGCCACCCGGCCAACCACAGCTCGACGCCCGTACGGCGCGCGCCCACCTCGTGCAGCAGGCAGGCGTAGCCGCTGTCCGGCTCGGACAGAACGGCCAGGGCGCGCAGCTGGTACAGGCGCTCGATGCGGATGGCCCGATCGCGCACACCGCGGCTGGACCAGCGCCAGTCCTGCAGGTCGGTGCAGTACTGCAGGCAGCCGCCCCCAGCGCTGCGCAGCCGCGCGGTCTCCGCCGGATCCAGCAGGTTGAAGTGCGACAGGGGGGGATCGCCCACCACGCGCGGGTCCTCTGCCACCAGGGTGCAGACCCCCCGCTCTGCGAGCGCCAGGCGTGGCAGCTCGGGGGGCAGGCTGGCGGCGAAGGACTCCTCCGGGGCGTAGTACAGGCGCGCCACCTCCTGCAGCGACCACAGGTTGCCCAGCAGCAGCGCGCCTCCCACGGCCAGCGCCGGCCAGCGGCTCCAGGCCTGCAGGGCGCCGCCGTAGAGCATGGCCAGAGCCACGCCCGTGGCCAGGGCATGGCGGTAGCCGTAGTCGTCGAAGCTGGCCATCACCAGGTGGTTGGCCAGCGCCCAGGCCAGCAGGATCAGGGCTGGCGCGCGGCGCGGCGCGGCGCCTCCTGGTGCAGGCAGCAGCGCCACGAGCACCAGCGGCAGCGCCCAGAAGGCTGCCCAGGGCTCGGAGTAGGCCAGCAAGCCCAGGTTGATGGGGAAGCACAGCGCCCGCTCGCCCTCGCCGGGCATGCCTCCCGGATGGACCAGGGGCAACGCGGCGCATGTGGCGAGCGCCACGGCCAGGGCCAACAGGCCGCAGTGGCGCCAGAGGGGCCGCGGCCGCTTCCACAACAGCAGGCCGGCCACGGGCACGACCAGCAGCGCCGACTCCAGGCGGCAGGCCAGGGCCAGCACGCCCGCCGCCCCCCCCAGCAGCGTGAAACGAAGCGCGCCATCCTGCGCCGCCCTGGTCATGCCCCACAGGCACACCAGGGACAACGCCAGGGGGATCATGACATTGTAGGCGGAGGATGACCAGAATGCGTGGTTGCCGTAGAGCACCAGGAAGAGCCCGGTCCACCAGGCCGCGCGGGATCCGAAGAGGCGCCTGGCCACAGCCATGGCAGCGCCGATGGAGACGAGGGAGGCGCCAGCCGCCATCAGCACGGGCCAGATGCGCCCGGACAGCAGCTTGCCCGAGAGAAAATAGAACCACTGCATGGCGGGGTAGAGCACGGTGCCACCCCGCGTAGGCTCCCGCAGCCCCAGGAAGAAGTCCAGGTAGTCGGCTTCGTGGCCATCGTACTCGTGTCGCGTCAGCGCAGGGATCCACAGTAGACGCACGGCCAGGGCCAGCAGCGCCAGCCCGGCCAGGGGCAGCCACTGCCCACGCGCGGGCCAGAGGTCGCGCCGACAGAGCCACAGGGCCGCCAGCAGCGCCACCAGGGCCAGGCCCGCGGGCCAGGCCGTGGTCCAGGCGGCCGCCGGCTCCACCGGGGCGACCGGGTTCACGACGAGCCCTCGGCGGCCAGGCCGCTGACCACCAGCAGCCAGTCCCTGCCCAGGCCGCTGTCCATCCCCACCTGCCGCTCTTCGAAAGCCCATGGGCGCAGCAGCTTGCGCAGCCGCGCCGGGTAGTCCGCGGCCGGGCCGTGGTCGTACAGCGCCACGAAGACCTGGTTTCCGAGCTGGGTATGGTGCGCCAGGATGGCGTCCATGCGCGCCGGCCAGAAATCCGTGAAGCTATAGACTGTCAGCTGGCCGTAGCGGCGCGGCTGCCCGAAGCGGTAGTCCGTGTACTGAAAGAGAAAGGGGCGCGCGATGGGTTGGGATCTCCAGGGCCGCAGGCGCCACAGCACCGGCGAGATGGCGCGCTTGTCGTCGTCGGGCTCCAGGGCCGGAGAGATGAGCCACAGGGCGTCTCCTGGCTCTGCGGCGGCCAGCGCCTCGTCCACCGCCCGCAGCCGCCCCTGGTCCTCCACGATACGCCTCAGGCCCGCTTGCTGGGAGCGCAGCGCCAGTCCGGCCTGCAGCAGCGCCAGGCCGATGGCGCCCAGGGCGAGCCAGCGCGGCCGACTGGACCCCAGCGCCACGAGCAGCACGCCCGCGGGCATCAACAGGCTCATATAGGGAAACTGGTGCGGGGCGGCCACACCCAGGTACACCATGGCTGCGATGGTGGCGGCCAATCCAACCCAGACTACGGCCATCGCAGGCGCCCGGCGCAGGCCTGGCAGGGCCAGAAAGCCCGCGGCCAGGCAGATCCAGCCGAAGCGTTCGCGCCAGTCGCGCAGGCTGAGATCCAGGTGCAGCTCGGGCTGTCCAAAGGTGTGGCTGTCCTGCATCAGGCGCCAGGCGCCGGCCAGCACCGGAGAGCAACCCACAGCCATCAGCGCCAGGATGCGCAGGCCATGGGCTGGATGACGCCACAGGATCGCCAGCGCCACCAGGCCGGCGAAGGCCCCCCCCAGCAGGTGGGTCCAGCCCGCCGCCACCCCCACCAGGGCCAGGGGCGCCCAGCCCCCCAGGCCGCGACGATGACGGGCCCACAGCCAGAGCAGGGCGCCCAGCTCGGCCTGCAACAGGGGGTAGTTGTTCAGCTCTGCGGCGTAGTGCAGGGCCACCGGCGCCGTGGCGGCCAGGGCAGCGGCCAGCAGGCCAGCCAGGGGCCCGCCCAGCAAGCGCCCCGCCAGCAGGGCGAAGAGCACGGCCAGCCAGGAGCAGGCGGCCGAAAAGAGCAGGAAGACCACGGGCAGGGGCGCCAGGTGTTCCATCAGGGCGAAACAGACGCCGTAGAGCGGGGGATGCAGCCCCACGAAGCTGCCCACCAGGCGCGCGGGCTCCCCCAACGCGGCCACTACGGGCTCCTGGTAGGCCGCATACGCCAGCGCGACCTCTTCCCAGCGCAGCGCTGCGCGACCCAGCCGCAGCAGGGCCGCCAGCAGCAGCACCGCCAGCGCGGCCCAGCGCCAGTGGCGGGAGGACGACAGGGACAGCGCGCGCAGTCGGGCCAGAGCTTGCTGGGCGCGTGGGCTCTCCATGGCGCCGCCTAGACCCGCGCAGCGCGAGCAGCGCGATGGCATGCCGTCAGGGCGCCCGCCTGTTCCTGCACCCAAGCCCAGTCGCCCTCCAGCAGGCGCTGCCGGGCGAAGAGCCCTCCTGCCAGTGCCAGCGCGTCAGCTCCCGCCAGCAGGTATTCCCGCAGGTTGCGCAAGCCCACGCCACCCGTGGGCATCAGCTTGACATCGCCCAGGGGCGCTTTCAGCGCACGCACATAGGAAACGCCGAAGGCGCTGGCCGGGAAGAGCTTGACCAGGTCGGCCCCCAGGTCCCAGGCGCGCTGCACCTCGCTGGGGGTCAAGGCGCCGGGGAAGACCGGCACCCCGCGCTCGCGGCAGGCCGTGATCACCGCCGGCAGCACCGTAGGCGTGACCACGAAGCCAGCACCCGCCTCCAGCGCGGCTTCCAGGTCCGCCATGCCCCGCACGGTCCCCACCCCCACGTTCATGGAAGCGCCGTGGCGCTGCCGCAGGCTGCGGATCTGCTCCGCGGCGCCGGGCGTGTCCCAGGTCACCTCCACGTTGCGCAGCCCGCCGCGCGCGGCGGCGGCCACGGCCTGCTCCACGATGGACTGCTCGTAGCCGCGCAAGATGCCCAACACCGGCAGCTGGCGGAAGCGCGACCAGCAGAAACCAGCCCGCTCAGCGCGCTCCACGCAACACCTCCTTCATCCGGCGCACGCGCCGGGGATCCACAGCCTGGCGCCAGTCCCCATCGTACTTCAGCCAGCTACCCACGATCATGGCATCGGCGCAGGTCCCCAGCCGGGCGCCATTCTCCTCGTCCGCCCCCGAGCCCACCACCACCGGCGCACCGGCGCTGCGTGCGGCGCGCAGATCCTCCAGCGCCACGGGCTGGCCCGTGGCGGGCCCCGTGACCACCAGGGCGTCGGCGCCGCAGAAGGCCGTCCCCTGGGCCACGTCGGCGACCGAGAGATCCGCCGTGACGGCGTGGGAGCTGTGCTTCTTCTTGATGTCGGCCCAGATCTCCACCGGTCCGCATGTCCCCCCGAGCGCGAGCCCCAGGGCGCGCCGCGCCCGCAACAGCTCCCCGGCGCAGGCGTCCATCCAGCCCTCGTCCGCCACGTGGGCGTAGGCGAAGCCCTCGACGCGGATGAAGCGCGCGCCTGTGGCCAGGGCCAAGCCCAGGGCCTGCCGGTTGGCACCGGCCAGCACCTGCAGACCGAAGGGAAGTCCCAACCCGGCCACGATGCGCGTCGCCAGCGCCATGGCGGCCAGGGTCTCGGGCAGCACCTGCCCGCGCAGGTAGGGGACATCGCCCATGTTCTCCACCAGCAGGGCGTCGCAGCCGCCCTCGGCCAGCGCCCGGGCGTCGCGCTCCGCCGCCTGGATCACCGCGTCCATCGAGCCCTGCCAACCGGCGCTCCCCGGCAAGGGAGCCAGGTGGACCATGCCCACCAGCAGGCAGGAGGGCTGTGGCAGGAGGGGCGAGCCGGGCATGGCGCGGGCGCTCCAGGGCTGGGGGGCATCTCGTGCTGCAGCTTCACCGGCGCCGGACGAGGCGTCAACCATCCTGCCAGCATCCGTCCATGGCCATCCCCCATGCCATGGTGATAGGAAGCACCTAGAAGGCCTCGAAACGACCACCGACCAAGGGCCGCCAGCCCAACCGCCCAGCGGAGCGCAGAATGCCTGTTGCCATCGAGATGCTGTCGGTCGTCCCGCCACCCGAGAAGCTCTCGGAAGAAGAGGCGCAGCTCGTCGCCAGCTCGTGGATGGAGCTGCGTCTGCGCCATGGCGAGCAGGTCTGGCGTGAGGGCGCACCCGCTCCCGAGCTGGCCCTGTTGCTGAGCGGCAAGCTGTCCGTCAGCGTGGAGGGGGAACAGATCGGCACGGTCCGCAAGGGCGATCTCTTCGGCGAGACCTCTGTCTTCGCCCCTCAGGCTCAACGATCGGCCACGTTGACGGCCAGCGAGCCCTCGCTGGCCCTGCTGATCTCCACCTACGACCTGACACGCCTGCGCCACGAGATCCCCTCGTTCTACGATCGCCTGTTGGACCTCGCGCTGCAGGTGACGGCCAAGCGAATACGGGCCACGGATCTGCGCATCGCCAAGCTGTCCAGCGGCATCATCCCCGCCCCTGCCGAGCCCCCCGGGGGCATGCTCCGCAGCCTGAAGTGCTTCTTGCGCACCCGCAGCCTCAAGGGCTGTCCGCCCCTGGAACCCCTGCTGCGCGACCTGCCAGGCATGCGGAGTCTCTCCGAGGCAGGAGTCTCGGTGCTGGGCAAGGCCTTCCAGGCCCAGCCCTTTCTCGAAGGCGACCTGCTGCTGCGCCAGGGAGAAGAGGGCTCCATCGCCTACCTGCTGGCCAAGGGCGAGGTGTCGGCGCTACGCCACGTGCGCCACCGCAAGGCCGAGGTGCTGGCGGATTTCCAGCCCGGCGACTTCTTCGGCGCCGTGACCCTGGTGGCACCCGGCACCCGCACCGCCACCTGCCAGGCCGAGACCGACGGCTGGGTGTACCGCATGGACGGCGACGCCTACCAGAGCATCGAGGGAGAGGCGCGTATCACCTGGAAAGAGAGTGTCGCGGCCGCGCTCAGCCTGCAGCTGCGCAACGCCAACCTGCTCCTGGCCGGCTTCCAGGCCGGCACGCACACCGGCGGGCCCCTGCCCAGCGAGCAGCTGAAGGCCCTGCTGAGAGCCTCCGGAGCGCTCTACGGGGGGAGGGCGCACGCTTGATCCCCGCACGACCTCGAGCTGTGGCCAAGTCCGGTCAATCCAGTGCCACCGTGGCCACAGGCAGCCTTGATCAAGCAGATCGGGCGGGGGCAGGGCCCCAGGAGCTGTCCTCTGGAGACAGGATGACCGGCAGTGTCCGTTCGGGAGCTGCGCGATACGTGGAAAACCCTGGGAAAGAACCGATAGGCCCCACTAGCGAGTGAACCCGGAGCTCCATGGCCCTCCCGACGTCCGAGATCCAAGCCATCCCCGCCTTCGCGCAGATCCCCAGCGTGGAGCTGGCGGCCGCGGCGCGGATCTCGCACCCTCGCCTGCTGAGCCCCGGGGAGTTCCTCTGGCACGAGGGAGACGCGGCCCTCGACCTGGGGATACTGCTCTCGGGCGAGCTGGCGGTGCTCCACGAGGGGGTCACGATCAACCAGCTGAAGCGCTGCTGCATCTTCGGCGAGACCTCTGTCTTCACCCCCAACCCGACGCGCTCCGCCAGCCTGCGAGCCGAGAGCGACGCGGTGGTGATGCTCTTGCCCGTCTACGATCTCGACAACCTGCGCATCTGCGCGCCCGGTTTCTACTGCAGCCTGCTGGAGCTGTCCCTGCAGGGCGTGGTGGATCGCATGGGCCGCCTGACCGCGCGCCTCGAGCGCCTCTCCGGTGGTTTCCTGCAGCTGCCGAAGCCCACGCCCCGACGCAAGAGGTGGGGCCATCCCTTCCGTGCGCAAGACGCGCCGCCGCTGCTGCTGGCGCTGCGCTGGCTACCGGGCCTCACGCAGCGTCCCAAAGACCTGCTGACGACCATGATCCCCGCCTTCGAAGCCGAGAGGCTGGAAGAGGGGCAAATGCTCTTCGCCGAGGGCGAGCCAGCCGAAGAGGCCTATCTGCTGGTCGAGGGCGCGGTCCGCCTGACGAGGGACCTTCCTGGCGAGGGACAGCGGGTGCTGGCCCGCATGCTTCCCTGTGCCATGTTCGGCACATGCGGGCTCTTCGAACCCTTCCTGCGGACCGTCACCGCCTGCGTCGTCGAGGAGGGCTGGGCCTATTCCATCCAACGCGAGGCCCCCCGGGAGTGGGACGACGCGACCCGGGCCACCTGGCTGGAGTGCATGGTCCACCTGCACGGCAGCCGGCTGCGCAACGCCGACCGCAACCTCTCCTGGTTCCTGTGCGCGGATCGTGACGAGCAGCCCCTCAACGAGCAGGACAAGGAAGACCTGCTGCAGGCGGCGGGGGCCCTGCTGGGGGGCTGACGACAGGTCCCTGCTCGATCCGGACCACAGCAGCCGGCGCCGGGCGGCGCGGGTAGAATGGCGGAGACCGTCGCAGGGCGGCGGTCCCAGCCAAGGAGCGCCAAACCATGTCCCGCCAGGCCCAGGCCAGCGCCAGCCCCATCAAGCAACCCCACGGCCTCTCACCTCGCATCCAGCGCTTGCGCGACTGGTACTTCCAGGGGCTGGGGCGGCCCTGGAACAACGAGTTCACCTGCTGGACCACAGGCAAGCCCTGGGACCTGCTCTACGACGAGATCAGCTACTACATCGTACCCGAGACCTACGCCTTCATGCAGGCCTTCCGCTCCTCGACGCTGCAGGCGGCTCGTCCCGTGCCCCTGCCCCGCGGTTTCTGGCGCCTCAGCCTGCCGGAGCGCCGGGCCAGCTTCATCAGCCGCGTGATGCTGGAGCACGTGCCCCAGGAGCTCCTGCCGGGCGACCTGCTGGCCGGTGGCCGCTTCAACCTGCTGGCCTCCCGCTGCCTCGATCGCCGCCAGGCCCGCCGCCGCGACGCCGAGGTCCACGGCCAGGCCGGCCTGCGGGCCGCCGTGGGCTGGTTCCATCGTCACGGCTACGGCAACGCCGGCGCCACCAGCGGTCACATCATCCCCGACCACCGGCGCTGCCTGGAGCTGGGCTGGCGGGGCATCCATGCCGAGCTGCAGGCCCGCTACCAAGCCCTGTCGCGGCGCCAGCGAAAAGGCGCCGAGGGCGCCCAGCTGCGCGCCATGATGACCGCCACCCGCCTGCCCCGGGAGCTGGCCGCCCGCTACGGCGAGCTCTGCCGCGATCTGGCCCGCCGTGAGCAGGACCCTGTTCGTCGCGGCGAGCTGCGGCAGATGTCTGAAAACCTGGCCCGCGTGCCCTGGGAGCCGCCGCAGAGCTTCTGGCAGGCCCTGCAGGCGCTGTGGCTCAACCACATGTTGGTGCTGAGCGACGAGTGCTACCCCGGCGCTGGCGTCAGCTTCGGCCGGCTGGACCAGATCCTGCTGCCCTGGTGGCGCGCCAGCCTGGACCTGGGCATGGAGCGCGAATTCGGCAAGGAGCTGCTGAAGTGCTTCTGGATACACGCCAACACGGTCTACGACGCCATGATCAAGGTGGGCGGCAACCAGGGCATCACGGCCGGCTTCGGCCAGCTGATCAGCCTCTCGGGCTTGGGGCCCGACGGCCAGGACGCCACCAACGATCTCACCTGGGCCCTGCTGGAGGTGATCGATGAGATGAGCCCCATCCTGGAGCCCAAGCCCAACGTGCGCCTGCACCAGGGCAGCCCCGAGGCCCTGCTGGACAAGCTGGCCGACATGGTGGCCTCCAGCCAGGGCGCCCCCTTCCTGCTCAACTTCGACGAGCGCTCCATGGCCGGCTTGTTGCGCCAGGCGCGCCAGGCCGGCTGCCAGGATCTGATCCACGAGGGCAATGTCTGGGACTACGCCTCGGTGGGCTGCATGGAGAACACCATGGTGGGCAACGACCGCTCGGGCACGGTGGACATCAACGTCAACCTGCTCAAGGCGGTGGAGCTGGCCATGACCGGCGGCCGGGATCTGCTGCCCGCGGTGGATCCCATCACAGGCCAACAGGATCCCATCCAGCAGGACGGGCCCACCACGGGCGACGCCACGGAGTTTCTGCGCTGGGAGCAGTTCTGGCAGGCCTACGCCGCCCAGACCCGCCACCTGCTGACGCGCTGCGCCGAGCTCTACGAACGCAGCGAGGCCCTGCGGGCCCAATACGGACCCAGCCCCTACCTCTCCTGCTTGGTCACCGGCTGCGCCGAGAAGGCCACCGATGTCACCCGCGGCGGCGCCCAGCTGAACTTCGTCACCGTGGAGGCCGTCACCTTCGCCACCACCGTGGACTCGCTGCTGGCCATCGAGCACCTGGTCTTCGACAGCGGCGCCTGCACCATGGCCGAGCTGCTCCAGGCCCTGCGGGACAACTGGGAAGGTCACGAGGTGTTGCAGGCCCGGGCCCGGCACAAGGCGCCCAAGTACGGCCGTGACGACGAACGGGCCGACGCCATGGCGCTGCGCGTGATGGAGCTGTGGACCTCCGAGACCTGGAAGCACCGCACCGCCTGCACCGGCCGCCAGTTCCGCCCGGGCATGCTCTCCTGGAACTACTGGGTGGGCGACGGCTACGTGCTGGCCGCATCCGCCGACGGCCGCCCCAAGGGCCGCTTCCTGTCCAACGCCATCTGCCCCAGCAACGGCGCCGACGTGCGTGGCCCCACGGCCAACACAAACTCGGTGGGCAAGGCCCTGGGCGGGATGGCCCAGGACGGTCAGGGGGACTGGCAGGGCTACCGCAACCTGCTGCCCAACGGCGCCAGCCACACCATCACCTTCAACCCCTCCTTGCTGAAGGACCCCGAGCACCGCGCCAAGTTCAAGGCCTTCCTGCGGGGCTACGGCAAGACAGGAGGCACGGCCCTGCAGATCAACGTCCTGGACGCAGAGATGTTGCGCCAGGCCCAGCGAGAGCCCGACGAACACCGGCACCTGCTGGTGCGGGTGACCGGCTACAACGCCTACTTCACGGCGATTGGGCGCGAGCTGCAGGATGAGATCATCGCGCGACAGAGCCACGTGGTCTAGGCGAGCGCCCCCTCTCGCCCACGACCACGACCACCAACACCACCACCACCCCACCCCGGACCACGAGGTTATGACCCCAGTTCCCCTCCAGGAACCCCATGACCGCCCCCTTCCACCCCCTGCTGCTGGCCGCCGCCGCCCTCCTGACAGGCTGCGGCTCGAACTGCGAAGAGGCCTGCGTCCGCATGTTCGGCACGGGGGGCGACCAATGCGGCGACGTGTACCATGGGTCCGCTTGGGAGCACGTGCTGCGGGACTGCATCGAATCCTGTGAGGGCGCCACCCGCAACAAGCCGGCCGAGTCCACGCCCGACTGCTGCCTGGACGAGCGCTACAACGCCGACAGCTGCCCCGAGTACCAGGCCTGCCCCTACTTCCTGGTGGAGCGCGAGCAGGCCCAGGACTGGATCGACTGCGTGCTGGAGACCAGCTGCGAGACGCTGCAGGCCGACTGCCGCATCGCGGTGTACTGAGCGCGCCCGACCGCATCGGCGGGGTAGAATGCGTCCATGCCCCCGACTGACGACGAGCCCGCCGCTGCACCGCCCAAGGCCTGCGTGCTGGAGGTCCAGCGCATGTCCACCGAAGACGGCCCGGGCATTCGCAGCACGGTCTTCTTCAAGGGCTGCAGCCTGCGCTGTAGCTGGTGCCACAATCCGGAGAGCATCTCTCTGCAGCCGCAGCGCGTCTGGCACGGCCAACGCTGCATCGGCTGCGGCCTCTGCGTCGCGAGCTGTCCCCACGGCGCCTTGGGCGCCAGCCCCGAGACGGCCGCAGCGGAGCGCTGCCAGGCCTGCGGGCGCTGCGCAGAGGCCTGCCCCACCGGAGCCTCGGAGCTGCTGGGGCGCGACTGGTCGCTTGACGAGCTGCTGGGGGAGATCCTGAAGGACCGTGTCTTCTACGAAGAATCCGGGGGCGGCGTGACCATGTCGGGGGGGGAGCCCAGCATGCAGGCAGCCTTTGTGGCCGAGCTGATGACGCGCTGCCGGCGAGCGGGCCTGCACGTGGCCCTGGACAGCTGCGGGCTCTGCCCTCCGCAGGTGATGGAGCGCCTGGCCAGGCAGGCCGACCTGCTGCTCTACGACCTGAAGCTGGCCGATGTTGACACACATATTCAACACACTGGACGACACAACAAGCTGATACTGAGCAACCTGCGCCGCCTGGCCGCCCTCGACCATCAGCAGCGTCCAAAGCTGTGGTTGCGCACACCTCTCGTGCCAGGCGTCACTGCAGACGAGCGCAACCTGCATCAGCTTGCATGCTTCATCGCCCGCGAGCTGCGCAGCTGGCCGGAGCGCTGGGAGCTCTGCGCCTTCAACCGGCTCTGCCAGGACAAGTACGCCCGTCTGGGCCTGCGCTGGCCCTACGCGGACCTGCCGGCCATGGATCCCGCGCAGCTGGAATGCCTGGCCGCCAGCGCACGCGCGCCGCTGCGGGATCCGTTCATCGTCCGGATCACGGGGGCCTGAGCTCACAGGCCGAAGTAGGCTCCCAGCGGCTGCGACAGTTGAGCTGCGGTGTCGTCCCTGTCGTCCTCCCAGTCGAACCACTGCAAGGCCCACTGCCCATCCCCTTCGCTCAAGGAGGCCCAGACGCCGCCCGAGTCCGGCGCCAGGCTGTCGGCGTGGGCCTGGCCCGTGCTCTGGCAGTGGGCCCGCCTCATTCCTGCGCCCACGCGGCAGATATCCACCTGCTCACCCTCCCCCAGCCGCGCCCAGTACAACCACCCGTCCCTTGACCAGCGCGGAGCGACGTGGGGCAGCACCAGCCCGCTCTCGTCCGCCGCGGTGGGCTCGCTCCAGCTCATCTCGGCGTTGCGATTGTCGCTCACCAGCAGGTGCGCGCCACCGTCCCGCCACGCCAGGAATCCCACGTAGAGCGAGTACTCGAACACGGTCAACGCCGGCTTGGCGTGGCGCTCGTAGCTCCGTTTCTGGTCATCGGTCAGCTCGAACCACGCGCAGCGCTTGTACTGGGCATCCCCGCCCTGCGCCCAGAGCACCGGGCAGATGCGCAGCCGCCGCGAATGGCGCATATCGTTCTTGTTCTCGGAGGAGATCATCGCCACCTGGGCGCGACCGCGGTTCCAGATCAGCGAGAGGTGGTTGGGCCAGCTGACATCGCTGTCCCGGTCGCTCGTCTCCCAGCCCAGCTTCTCGCTCCAACGAAACAGGCGCAGGCGTGCGTGGGCGGTGTGGATCTTGCTCGCATCCTCCTGGTTGCGCAGCTCGTCGACAAAGGCCATCACCACGGCACCATTGTGGTCCGTGGTCAGCGAGGCCTGGAAGTTCGGAGAGACCTTCAACTCGGGAAGACCCAGGTCGCTCCACTCCCCCTCCTGGTGCAGCAGGCACTGCGCCGTCCAGTGCCAGTAGTCCTGGTCGGGGGGTTGGGCCAGGCGGCGAAAACAGAGCACATCTCCCCATCCCTCCCGCAACAGGCTGGGCGCCTCCAGCAGCAGGGCCTCTTCGTCACGCCAGACGGACTCGTCGATGGCTAGCTCGCTGCGGCTACGGAAATCCCCGGTGGCCTGCTGCCAGGCCAGCCCACCCCGGGAGGAGACCAGGCGCCGGGGCCCGCCGGGCTGCTCCGGATCCGGCGCTCCATGCAGGATGTCGGTCATCACCATGCCCATGGAGTAGGGATTCTCGATCCCCGTCAACCAGGCCGCCGTCTGGCCGAGATCCTCCAGGATATGGAGCTCGCTGGCCTCTGCGCCGAGCGGGATTCCAGGCCCTGCCAACAGCATGAACACCTCGCGGCAGCCGCCGCAGGCGTCCCCGTGGTGGCGCCAGGGCGTGTCGCCCTGCACGCGATGGCGCCCGTGATCCGTGAAGGCCACCAGCAGGGTCTCGTCGCGCTGGCCGCTCTCTTCGCTGCGCACCCAGCCCCACATCTGGCTGATGGGCAGGTCCACGTCGCTGACGAAGTTGGTGTGGATGTTGGGGTGCTGATGACCCGAGCGGTCGATCTGGTGCAGGTTCGACATCACCAGCCGCGCACCCTGCGCCAGCCTCTGCCGCATGTCGCCCACCAGCAGCGCGTCATCCTGACCCGCAGCGGGGTAGAGGCCGCCATCAGCCGCCGTCTCGGCCTCCAGGATCTGGTTCTCTTCATCGAAGAAGAGGTTCGTGGGGCGCAGGCTCTCGCCGTAGCCGGGATGGGCGCTGTAGCCCAGGGGCACCATCTGCACCGTGTTGCCCGTCAGGACGACCTGGTCCTCGTCCGCGCCCCAGCTGTGACGCGCCAGCTCGAAGAGGGTGGGCAGGTCCAGGCGGAAGGCCCCCACGCTGCCGTCCAGGGGCAGCGAGAAGGACTGCCGCACGCCGGTGAGGAAGTCGGCATGCCCGGGCTGTGTGAAGGTCTCGCCCACGGCGTATCCCGGCTTGACCAGCGCACCGATGGGCAGCAGCTCGCTGCGCATCAGGGGCAGCAGGTCCTCCGTGGCGCCGTCATAGGCGTCGGAGTAGCCCGCGCCGGCCGTCCCCTCGTCACCGAAGCTCTCTTCGATGCGGACGCCATCCAGTACCAACACCGCCAGGTTGCGAGCCACGCCAGGGGCCGCGACGATGGCCTTGACCTGAGCCTCGGACTCTTCGCGGCAGGCTGCAGCGTGCAGCAGGGAAAGGGCGACGAGCGAGCATGCGCGCATTCGCCCTTCTGCAAGCATCTAGACTCCCTCGGCGGAAATGCCGGAGCATTTCCGGCGAGGGAGGATAGGGCACGCGGAGCGGGCCGATGGCGGGAGCGCAGTAGACGGACGTAGTGCGCGGGGGGCGCAGCCCCCCTGAAGAGCACTGGATGACCTCGGCCCCGCGTAGCGGGGCGCGCGAAGCGCGTGGAAATGGCTTGCCATTTCTGCCGGGGTCATCTAGTCCTCCTTCAGCAGCGCGGCCTCCTCGGCACTGCGATCCCGCATGCGGAGCGCGCCGGCGAAGCATTTTAGCGTGCAGAGGCTGCAGCCGATACAGCGAGCCGGGTCGGTGCCCGGTATCCGGTCCTCGTCGAGCTGGATGGCCAGGTAGGGGCAGCGGGCGCAGTTGCCGCAGTGCTGGCAGAGCTCGGGGGCGACGCTGGAGATGCGCTTGACCGGGGACAGCGCCATGAAGTCGCGGATCGGCTCGGGCAGGGCGCGGCCGACCAGCTGGTCCATGCTGAGCTGGCGCTCGGCCAGCAGGTGGCTCAAGCCCGACTCCAGCTCGTCGATCACCTCGTAGCCGTACTTGAGCACGATGGTGCAGAACTGCACGGTCTCGGCCCCCAGCGCCAGGAAGTGGGCCGCGGCCTTGTAGTCCATCGGGCCTCCGTTGCCCGAGACGGTCACGCCCAGATGGGCCACGCTGGCCAGGGTGAGGTTGGAGATGGCGGCGACGCCCTGGCCGCTCATGCCCAGCACCAGGCCCTCATCCCATTCCTGCTTTTCACCAGGGCGAAAGGCCAGGCTGGGGAAGGTGTTGGCCAGGGTCACGCCGGCCTTCTTCTCGGGGTAGCGCTGCAGCACCTCGCGGATGGCGCTGACGATGACCGCGATGGAGGTGACGGCGCCGGTCAGCTTGAAGAGCTTGGGCACCTCGGGCTGGGAGACCTCCATGATCCAGTCCACGATCTTGGCGGTCGCGCCAGGACTCTGGGAGACGATGTCGCCCTCGGTTCCATCCCCTCCCTGGGGGCAGGAGAGGCTGTACTCGATGGCCCCGGCCCCGGCGGCCTCGAGCTTGCGGGTATTGCTCTGCCAGACCAGCTTGTCGGCGTCGTCGTCGCCTGTCACGGGCCCGCCCGTGGAGCCGATGGTGAGCCGGTCGGGGTACTCCGCCGTCAGCTGGCGGATCTCCTGGCAGACGCGTTCAAGGGAATGCCCCGACACATTGTCGCAGTTGCCGTAGGTCCCCTCGTCGAAGCGATGCATATAGGCGCCCGGGATGTGGATCTCCAGGTCGTCGAAGGCGGTCTTCATGACGCCGCCCGCCCAGCCCGCCTCGTACGCCAGCTTCATCTGCTCGTAGCCATCCGAGGGGGGAGCCGCGGAGAGCAGGAAGGGGGAGCGGATGCGCCGGCCGAAGAAGTCCGCCTCCAGGGATACGGGCAGGCGCGCGTAGCCGGAGACCGGCTGGCGGCTCTTGGTGGACACGTCAATGGACGGCGCGGGCAGGCCGCCCAGCGCCGCGTCGAGCTCCATGGCGGCGTTCTTGCCGGAAGCCGAGGCCGTGACCACGGTGGTGGGACCGTTGCGGAAATCGCCAGCGTAGAAAATGCGCGGATCTTCGGACCTGGGCAGGGAGGGCCGGGCGCCGATGGCGATGATGACCGCCTGGATGTCGCGCCGCTCGGCCGCCGTACCAGGCACCGCGCTCAAGCCCCCCAGGCTGAAGGGCTCGCCCGCGGGCAGGCAGACCTTCTCGGTGGCCAGGCCCCGCACCTGCCCCGCCTGCTCCAGGATGCCTGTCACGCGCACTCGGCCGCTGATCTCGATGCCTTCTTCCTGCAGCTCGTGCCGCTCGGACTCGGTCAGGGGCATCTCGTCCCAGCGCTCCAGGGCGAAGAGCTCCACGCAGGTAGCCCCGGCCCGGCGGGCGGTGACGGCGCAGTCCACGGCCGTGGCGCCGCCGCCGATCACCGCCACGCTGTCCTGCTGGGGATGCTGGGCCGGATCCCGCAGGAACTCGAGCCCCACCAGGGCCAGGGCCTCGCCCGGGATGCCCATGGAGAAGGGCGTGCTCAAGCCGGCGGCTACCACGACGGCGTCGAAGCCGCGCTCCAGCAGCACCTCGGGGACCTCGACCTCGGCGCCGCACTGCAGCTCGATGTCGCCCAGGCCCAGCAGCCAGGCCATGTCGCTGAGCAGAACCTCCCGCGGCAGGCGATGGGATGGGATCAGGTTGCAGGCCCCCCCGGGGCCGGCTTCCTTCTCGAAGACCGTGACGGTGTAGCCCAGGCGGGCCAGCGTGGCTGCCGCGGCCAGGCCAGCCGGACCGGCGCCCACGACCGCCACCAGGCGACCCTTGGCGGGCACTGGCTGGAGCTCGGGAAGGGCCCCCAGCTGCTTGGCCTTCTCCACGATGGTGGCCTGCACCGAGGGAATGCGCACCGGGCTGTCGAAGCCCTTGTGCACACAGGCCGCCACGCAGTGGGTGTCGGGGCAGACCAGGCCGCAGACCCCTCCGAAGGGATTGGCCATCATGATCTCGGCAGCGGCCCGCCGGAAGTCCGAGGGATCGCCGATGCGCGTGGCCATGATGAAATCAGCGGGCGAGCAGTGGGCCGGGCAGGCCTCGCGGCAGGGCTTCTCGGCGCAGGACTCGCACTTGGCGAGCTCGGCCTGCAGCTGGGCGTCGGTCAGGAACTGGTTGTGCATGGCGCTCTCCGAGGGGCAGCGGGAAAAGGGGAGCAGTCATAACCATGATCGTCGGCTGCGCCGACGAAGCCATCAGCGATCAGCCAACAGCCATCAGCATCCTCGCTGCCTGGGGTGGCGGGTCGATTTCACCTGCAGGTTTCGTCATCAACAGCCGCCTCTGTCGGCCAGAATCAGCGAGCTGAGGGCTGAAAGCTGAAGGCTGACAGCTCATCGGCCGCAACGCGGCCGACGATCAGGGTCTTAACGCGTCGTGACCCCTTCCCACCTCAGAGGGAGCGGTCCGGCAGGAGCGGATCCCCAGCCGCGCGCCTTCGCGCATGATCGCGGGAGGCGGAACCCGCGGAGGTCGCTACTGGCTCCCGGTTCCCCAGATGTCGTCGGAGCTGGTCTCGGGCTGGGCAGGGCTGCCCCATGGATCCGCGGGTGCTGGCTCGGCCGGGGCCGGGGCGCCCCAGGGATCTGCGGCCGGGGCAGGCGCGGCCGCGGGCGCACCCCACGGATCGGCGGGCGCGGACGTGGGCGCGGGAGCTCCCCAGGGCTGGGCGGCGGGCGCGGCCGGCATCACCTGCCAGCCCGTGGCCGGGGCGCCCACACCGGAGAGGGCCAGGAAGATCTCGACGGTCTTGTCCTCGAACTGCCGGGGGAACTTGCCGCGCACCAGCTGGCGACAGCCGGCGCGCACCCACTCCTGGCCACCGGGTTGCAGCACCACCGTGGGCCGAGCGGACAGCTCCAGATCCTGCCTGCCACGCCAGTTGGGGCGCACATCGTAGATGTCCAGGCCCAGGTAGAGCGCACCCTGCTCGAACTTGACCACATCCAGCTCGAGCAGCCAGCGGTCGCCCTCGTCGTTGTCCAGCGCCACGCCTGGCAGAGAGCCCACCACGAGGTCCTCGAAGAGCATGCGCGTGGGGGCGGCCGCACCGGGCAGCTTGACCTCCAGGGCGAGATCGTCGGCCAGAGCGCTGCCGCTCAGAGCCAGAGACAGGGGAAGCAACAGAATCGATGGGGCCATGGCTCTACTCCTCGCCAGTGAACGTAACACTCCGCGTCCCCGACAAGGCCGGGAGGGCGTCAAGCCCTGTTCAAGTCCCATGGGGGTCGTTACGGAGACTCCTCTGCCGAGCCCGCCGAGAGCGACAGAGGGGCGAAGCGATCCAGCACCGGGAGATCGTCGTGAAGACCAACAAGATCGATCATATCTGCATCGCGGTGCGTGACCTGGAGCAGGCCAGGAAGGTCTGGGAGCCCATCCTGGGCAAGTCCGGGCCCGACGACGCCTACATCGATGAGCCCGAGAAGATCAACGTGGCCCGCTACTGGGTGGGCGGCGTGGGCTTCGAGCTGATGGAGTCCACCAGCCCCGACGGTGAGGTGGCCAGGTTCATCGAAAAACGCGGCGAGGGCATCATGCTCATCAGCCTCAACGTGGACAACACCCGCGACAGCATCCACGAGCTCTCCGAGCAAGGCTACCCCTTCATCGGCGGCGCCCGCCCCTTTCGCGACTGCGAGTTCGCCTTCATCCACCCCAAGAAGATGAACGGCGTGCTGCTGGAGCTGATCGACTACAAGTGGCGCGAGCTGGAGGAGGAGGGATAGACGCCCTGGGCCGCTCCCCCCGGAACCACGTTCCCCAGCGCGTCCTGCCAGCTGCCGAGCCACGCGCAGCCGGCGGCCAGCGATCGCTGCCGAAAAAGCGAAGAAAAAGCGGATCCCTTCGCCTTTCAGGCTCCACTGCCGAGCCGAGGAGGCAGAATGACTGACAAGATGGCGTGGGCCGCTCTGACCACCGCGTGCACCCTGCTGGGCGCCTGCCGGACCGAGATGCTGCTGGACACCGCTGGGCTGGAGACTGACTACGCGCGCTCCACCTGCCTGGCCTGGTCGCTGCGCAGCGGCCTGTCCGCGGGCGAGCTGGTCCCGGTGCAGACCTCCGCAAAGCTGCTCCAGGAACCCGAGCTGAGCTTCGTCCTGGCGGACCAGGTCTACGACGCCGAGCTGGACTGGCTCACCTGTCCCCAGACCCCTGCCTGTCAGGTCCGCTACCAGGTCACGGGGAGCGGCAGCGAGGTCGACAGCCAGGCCTGGTTCGCCTGGTCCCTGGACCTGGAGCTGTTGGAATCCAGCTGCCCGCAAGAGGGGCTCTCCATGCTGGATCAGCCCGCGGAGCAGCTGGCGAGCTGGCTCTGGGACGTGACGGTGGATCAGGCCAACGACGAGCTGGCGGCCTGGTTGGAGGAATCCGCCGCGAGCGGCCGGATCGACCTCGCGCAGGATGACGGGGAGTACTACTTCGGTGCGGGGGCCTACCTGGCCGGGGAGCTGCCCACCGAGAGTTCGCAGACCCACTACGGGCAAGCCTGGGCCATGGACGCTGAGGGTGGCACGCAGCAGTCCTCACGGCTGACGACGGAAGACCTGGCCTCCGGCGCTGACGCCTACCTGGAGCTGGATCCCTGGAAGTGGCTGGTTCTGAGCGACGCGAATTCCCCTTTCTAGGCCCCCTCTTTCTACGCCTCCCCCTCCAGATGCACGGCCTGCTCCACCGCCTCCAGCTTGTCGGTGACCACCTTCAGGCGCCGGGCCAGGATGCGCAGCAGCTGGGCGGTGAGCTTGGCGCCGATGGAAGGCCGCCGCCGCACCAGCTCCTGAAAGCGCTCCCGTGACAGGGAGTACAGCGTGCAGAAGTCGCAGGCCCTGACGGTCGCGGCCCGGGTCCACGCCTCCACCAGCGCCACTTCGCCGAAGCAGTCTCCCGGATCCAGGGTGACCAGGTGCAGCTCTCCCTTGCGCACCTCCACCTGCCCATCCAGCAGGATCATGAAATCGTCGGCTGGATCTCCCTCTCGAACGATGACCTCCTCCTCGCGGAAGCGCCGTTCGTGGATGTAGGGCACCACAGCCAGGCGCTCTGCATCGCTCAGCTCGGAGAAGAGGAACAGCGAACGCAGGATGGCGACCCGCCGGTTGATGACAGCCGGCGGCAGGCTGCCTTTGATGCGCGCCACCACCACGCTGACGTTGTCCGGACCGCCGGCTTCGTTGGCCAGCTCCACCAAGCGGCCACAGGCTTCCTGGGGATCGTCCGCGGCGAGCGTCGCGGCGATTCGGGCCTCGTCGACGACGTCGTAGAGCCCATCAGAGCAGAGCAGCAGCACGTCGTCGTCGGCCAGGGCCACCTCGAGCACGTCCACATCCAGCCCCCCCTGTCCCAGGGACTGGTAGAGCTGGTGGCGGCTGGGGTGCCGCGCCGCTTCCTCCGGGGAGATGGTGCCCTGCCGGCAGCGCAGAGCAGCCAAGGTGTGGTCCTCGGTCAGGCGCTTGAGCTCCCCTCCTCGCAGCAGGTAGGCACGGGAATCCCCCACGTGGGCGATGAAGGCCGAGTCGGCACCCAGGGCAGCGCAGACCATCGTGTTGCCCATCACCTGCTCTTTTTCGAGCATCACCCTGTGAACGGCCTTGTCGGCGATGTGAAAGAGCTCTTCCAGGCTGCGGGTGACCGCCAGCCTCTGTTCCGGCCCCGACGAGGCCTTCAGCCGCTGCAGCTCAGTCTCGAGACGGGCCACCCGCTCCTTGACGATCAGCATGGAGATCTCGGCGGCGAGCTCGCCATGGGCATGCCCTCCCATCCCATCGGCCAGCGCCAACACCGAGCCCAGGGCCAGCACCGCGTCTTCGTTGTTCGCGCGCTTGCGCCCGCGATCCGTCAGGCATGCGCTGCGAGAGATCAGCATGGAAACTCCTGGCTTCTATGGGCGCGCGCTGTCTCCAACGCGCTGGGGGAGGACCGACGCCTGGCCCTTGGCGACGATTCAGAGCAACACATCCGAAGCGCACCGTCAAGGGCTGGGATGGTGGCCCAGCCCAGTTCGGCCCCCGGAGCGGCCTTCTTGTAAACTTTCCGTCAAGTTGGACAACAACCAGCCCGCTGCTCGCTTTCTTCAAGGGCAAGCCCACGACCTGAGGTCCCATGTCATCAGCGAGCCCCATGGACAGAAAACGGACAAGCCCCACGTCGCAGGCGGCCCACCAGCGCTGGCTGGCCGACATCGGCAGGATCGCGCTTCGCAAGGTCTATCACAACGACCTGGCGTACCTGCGGCAGGACGCCTATCGCCGCTATCCCCGGCTACGCAGCGCCCTGGAGGGCACGCGCTACGATCCGGACGACGTGCTGCACGGCATCGCCATCGTCCTGGCGCGGGAGCTGCCCAGCCGCCTGTGGCGCCAGATGAAGCGCTGACGCGCGGCGTAGTTCTCAGAACAGCCCCGGCCTCAGAACAGCCCCGGCTCCTGGAAACCGCCGAAGACCTTCTTCAGCACGTCCGTGATCTCGCCCACCGTAGCGTAGGCCTTCACTGCCCGGATCGAGGGCTCCATGACGTTCTCGCCGGCCATGGCAGCGCGCTCCAGCTGCGCCAGCGCGCTTGCGACGGCCGCGTCGTCGCGTTGGGCCTTCAGCGCGCGCAGACCCTCGATCTTGCGCCGGGCGGCGCCCTCGTCGTAGGGATGGAAGGCCACGGCGCGCTCGTCTTCGTCCTCCACGCAGCAGTTGACCCCCACCTTGGGAATGCTGCCGTCGCGCAGTCCGCGCTCGTAGGCATAGGCCTGTCGGGCCACGCGGTTCTGCACCTCGCCTTCGGCGATGGCCCGAACCACGCCCCCGCGCCGGTCGATCTCCGCCATCTCCTGCTTGATGCGCGCTTCCAGCTGGTTGGTGAGGGTCTCCACGTAGTAGGAGCCGGCCAGCGGATCCACCGTGTCGGCGATGCCCATCTCCTTGATCAGCAGCTGCATGGTGCGCAGGGCGATGCTGGCCGCCTTCTCGGTGGGGATGGTGTAGGCCTCGTCGTAGGTGCACAAGGCCATGGTCTGCGTGCCCGACAGGGCGCTAACCAGCGCGTAGTAGGCGCTGCGAGCGATGTTGTTCTCGGGTTGCTCGATGGTCAGCCCGCCGCCACCCCCGCCGGCGATCATCCGCAGCCAGCTGGAGCGCGGGTTCTGCGCGCCGTACTCCTCGCGCATGATGCGGGCCCACAGGCGCCGGCCAGCCCGGAACTTGGCTATCTGCTCGAAGAAGTTGCCGTGGATGTCGAAGTTGAAGGACAGCCGACTGGCGAACTCGTCGACGCTCAAGCCCCGCTCGAGGGCGTGATCCACGTAGGCCTTGGCGATGCAGAAGGCGTAGGCCATCTCTTGCACGGGATCGGCCCCGGCCTCGCGGATGTGGTAGCCGCAGACGCTGACCGGCGAGTACTTGGGCAGGTGGGCGGCGCAGTACTCGATGGTATCCCCCACCAGCTTGACGGAGGCCTCCACCGGAAAGATCCAGGTGCCGCGGGCCACGAACTCCTTGAGGATGTCATTCTGGGCCGTTCCCCGCAGCGAGGCCAGGTCCAGGCCGCGCTTCTCGGCCAGCGCGAAGTACATGGCCATCATGGTGGACGCCGAGCCATTGATGGTCAGCGACACGGTGATGCGCTCGAGATCGATGCCCTCGAAGGCCGTCTCCATGTCGGCCAGGGTATCGACGGCCATGCCCACGCGCCCGACTTCGCCCGCCGCCATGGGATCATCCGAATCCAGCCCCACCTGGGAGGGCAGATCGAAGGCCACGTTCAGGCCCGTCTGCCCGCGCTCGATCAGGTATTGGAAGCGCTGATGGGTTTCCTCCGGCGTACCGAAGCCGGCGTACTGACGCATGGTGAAGGGGCGCTTGCGATACATCAATGCATGGATGCCACGGGTGAAGGGGTAGCTGCCCGGTGGCGCGATATCGTCGGTGCCGAGGGCCGTGGCGGCGACATCTTCGGGACCATAGACGGGCTTGACCTCGACGCCGGACTCCAGGCGCACAGGCGCAACACCGCTCTTCTCACTTCGATGCGTCATTTGGAATTTTCCTTTACGTAACGCACGATATCATCGATATCCGTGCCAAAGGGAAAGACCGCGTCCACGCCCATGTCCAGCAGCGGCTGGTGGTCGCGTTCCGGGATGTTGCCGCCCACCAGCCAGAGCTTGTCGCCCAGGTCGGCTGCCTGCAGGGCCTGCGACATGCGCTGGCAGATAGGCAGATGGGAGCCAGAGAGGATGGACAGGCCGATGACATCGGCACGCTCGTCCAGGGCTCGCTGGACGATGGCTGACACAGCTTGCCGCAGGCCGGTGTAGCAGACCTCGAAGCCGGCCTCCTTGAGCCCCAGGGCCACCACCTTGACGCCCCGATCGTGGCCGTCCAGGCCGGGCTTGGCCAGCAGCACGCGGGTCTTCTCTTGCGCTTCGCTCATGGAGTCACCTCCTGGCAGGGAGAAGGACACCCTTAACCCCCTGCCCAGGGCAGCGGCTGCCGGCGCAAGGGGCGAGGGGCTCGGCCGATGACAGGACGAGGGCCGAGATCCGAGTGCGGCCGTGGGGGCGGGATGATGATCAGGGACTGTCTGTCGGCGCCGAACTCGCCCAGGCGAACACCACTCGGATCGTCTATACTGCCGGTCTCCCCGGGCCTCCCTTGTGAAGTTCCATCCCCTCCGAGGAAAATCCATCTCCCGCTTCCAGCCAGGGTATATCGTGCCCAGGCGCAACGGTCTGCGCCTGTCCTGCCCGCTGGCCATCCTGCTGGTGGCCGGCGTCGTCCTGTGTGGCTGCAAATCCAAGACCGAGGGCTCGCAGGGTGACACCATCGCGCCCATCGAGACGCCCACCAACCTGCTCATGCTGTCCATCGACACCATGCGCAGGGACCACATGGGGCGTTACGACCACGACTACGCTCTGACGCCCTTCATGGACTCCGTCGCCGAGCAGAGCCTGGTCCTGGATGCTCACCGCTCCTGCAGCAACTGGACCTTTCCTGCAGCCCTGTGCACGCTGAACGGCCGCTACAACCTGGACGACGGCTTCCTCCCCTACATCGACGGCGAATACCGCGTGCCAACCCCCGCGCGCGAGAACCTGGCCACCTGGCTGCAGGATCTGGGCTACCACACCATCCTGTCCACGGCCAACGGCTGGTTCTACGGCGAGTTCAACGATCCCGGCTTCGACGTCCAGATCATCCCCGATCGACCTTCGGCCGACAAGGTGTTCGAGGAAGGAAAGCTCGCGCTGGACGAGGCCCTGGCTGCTGGACACGACAAGTGGTTCATGCACCTGCACTTCAACAACCCCCACGCCCCCTACGACCCTCCCGACAGCTACCTGGACGAGCTGGACGAGCTGCCCACGTGCCCCTACGACCTCGAAGATGTGGTCATCTACGAACAGATCACCCGTGGTTTCGAGGATCTGGATCCGGGAACCCAAGACGTCGTGCTGGCCCACCTCAAGGCGCGCTACCGGGGCGAGATCATGTACATGGACGACATCATCCAGCGCGTCTGGAACGTCCTGGCCGATGAAGGGCGGCTGGACGAGACCCTGGTGGTGGTCTGGACCGATCACGGCGAGCAGTTCATGGAGCACGGAGCCCTTGGCCACGGCATACGACTGCTTGGGCCGGAGAACGACGCCATCGCCTTCTTCTGGTACCCGGGGATCGAGGCGCGGGTGAGGACCAGCCCGACCTCTCACATCGACATCGTGCCCACCATCCTGGACCTGATGGAGCACGAGATCCCGGAGCTGGTGACGGGGCAGGTGGCGTACTCCAGGGCCTCCAGGCGCCCTCTCTTCGGCATGGCCATCACCGGCCGCGGCCCGGTCCAGTCCGTGATGGACGAAAACCAGCAGGTTCTCGAGTACACCTGGCTGACCGCCCGGCTCCAGTACTACGACCGCGCCAGGGATCCCAGCCAGGCCCACGACCTCTTTGACCTGGACAATCCGAAAGTCATCGAGCTGTGGAACCTGCTACAGCCCAAGGTCGAGCTCATGGACGAGCTGGCCGAGGGCTACGAGGCCACTGATCCCTGGACCCCGCTGGAAGAGAAGGGCACGCAGGACAGCGGCGAATAGGGGCGCGCACTAGCCGTACCTGTACTGCACCCCGTGCATGCCCTCGGGGTAGCGCCAGTCCACGGCACCATGGGGGCAGACCAGCAGGCAGGTGCCGCACTCCAGGCAGCCGGCCCACTCCACGGTCATCTCTGCGGACTCGTCGTTGAAGGCCCACAGCTCGGCGGGGCAGGCCGGCACGCAGGGGCGGGGCTGGCAGGCCTGGCAGCGCGCCTGGTCCGGCACGATGTGGCTGGCGGACTGGGCCTTGATGGCCAGCACGGTCAGCTTCTGGTCGATGGCACTCATAGGCGTCGTGCCTCCCAGGCGTCGGAGAGCCCCTTCCTGCCGATGAAATCGCGCCGCAGGTGGCGCCAGGCCGTGGAGAAGAGCCGCTCCTTGGGCCCGTCGTCGAACAGAAAGAGCTCCTCCAGCAGGGCGTTCACCGCGCCCGGGTAGTGCTGATACCAGCGCTGTCGGGCCAGCGCGGCGGGGGCGGCCCGGAAGGTGGCCATGTCCCGGCCCACGAAGCTCTCATCCAGCAGCTGCTGGTAGACGGCCAGGCCCGCAGCCGAGAAATCACCCGCCTGCTTGGCCTTCAGGATGGCCCGACCGGCCAGCACGCCCGAGGCCAGGGCCAGGTCCATGCCGCGCACGGTCAGGCCGTGGTTCAGACAGAGCCCGGCTGCGTCGCCCACTGCCAGCACGCCATCGCCCACGGCGGCCGGGGCTGCGTCGAGCCCGCCCTCGGGCACCAGGTGGGCGCTGTACTCCACCAGCTGGGCGCCCTTGACCAGGGGCCGGATCTCTGGGCGCTGCTTGAAGGCCTCCAGCAGCTGGGCGCTGCCCTGCTGCAGCGCGCCGCTGCGATAGGCCTCCAGCCCCAGCACCAGGCCCAGGGAGAGGCTCTGGCGGTTGGTGTAGAGGAAGCCCCCGCCCACCTGACCGCCGCTGATGGAGCCCAGGAAGAGGCGCGCCTCGCCCTGCTCCCCTTCCAGCTGGAAGCGGTCCTCGATGGTCTCGCGCGGGAGGGCCAGCACCTCTTTGACACCCACGGCGAAGTGCTCGCCCTGCACGGGCTCGTGCAGGCCGGCCTGCTCGCCCAGGAAGGAGAGCGCGCCGTCGGCCAGCACCACGGCATCGGCCGTGAAGCGCTCCTCGCCGGCCACCACGCCGCGGACGCGCTGCCCCTCGCGCAGCAGCTCGCGCACCGGCGTGGAGGGGATGACGAAGGCGCCCCGCTCGGCGCAGGCATCGCCCAGGTGGGCGTCGAGCCTACCGCGCAGCACGGTGGCCGAGTGCGCGGGCTCTTCGGCCAGGGTGTCGCCGCGGTAGGTCACCGTGGTCGAGCTGCCCTCGGACAGCAGGCAGAGGGACTCCCGACAGACGGTGCGCTCCAGGGGCAGGCCCTCCATGAGCTCGGGCTCCAGGGCCCGCAGGGCCTTCAGGTAGAGGCGGCCGCCCGTCAGGTTCTTGGTGCCCGGCGCATCGCCGCGCTCCAGTACCAGCACCTCCAGCCCGGCGCCCCCCAGCACCCAGGCGCAGGCCAGGCCGGCCAGGCCGGCGCCAACCACAATCACATCGACCTTGTTCTCATCGCACACGGTCTTGACCCCTGCAGGAGGGTGAAACGGCTAGTCCTCCAGTCGCTCGAGCAGCGCCGGCAGCACCTGGCGCGCGTCGCCCACCAGGCCGTAGTCGGCGGCCTGGAAGATGGGCGCACCCGGATCGCTGTTGATGGCCACCACGGTGCCCGAGGTGTCCATGCCCATCACGTGGTGCACGGCGCCCGAGATGCCAATGGCCAGGTAGAGCTCGGGCGAGACGGTCTTGCCGCTCTTGCCCACCTGCTCTTCCACCGGCCGCCAGCCCGCGTCCACCACGGCCCGGGAGGCCCCCACCGCGCCGCTGAAGTGGTCGGCCAGCCGCTCCACCAGGGAGAATTCGGCTGCGCTTGACAGGCCGCGACCGCCAGCCACCACCACCGCGGCCTCTTCCAGGGGCACGCGGCCCGAAACGCTGGGCTTCAAGCCCAGCGCGCTCCAGCTGGAGCCGGGCAGCTCGCCCACGTCCGCCCGCCGCAGCGCCGGCAGCTCGCCGCCCGCCGCTGGGGCGGGGTAGGCGTTGGGACGCAGGCTGGCCAGGGCGGTGCCGGCCTGCGAGGCGAGCAGCTGGGCGTAGGCCTTGCCCCCCTGCACGGGGCGCAGCACCTGCCAGGCATCGCCCTGCCGCTGCAGGGCCGTACAGCGCGGGGCGTAGCCAGCACCCAGCCGCACAGCCAGCCGCGGCAGAAGATCGCAGCCGAAGCTGGTGGCACCGGCCAGCAGCAGCGATGGATCCTGCGACCTGATCAGAGGAGCCAGGGCAGCGGCGGCGGCCTGAGGCGAGCAGCCGTTGAGACGCGGATCGTCCAACAGCAGCGCTTCGTCGGCCAGCCCTGCCAGCCCGGAAAGCAGGGCCTGGGCCTGGCTGCCCAGCAGCAGGGCCACGGTGCGCGCCCCCAGTGCCTTGCTGCGGCCCAGCAGCTCCAGGCTGACCTTGCGCGGCTGGTCATCGGCTCGCTCCACAAAAACCCAGATGACGCTCATGCCAGCACCCCCTTGTCGCGCAATGCAGCCAGCAGCGCGTCCACGTCAGCGGGAAACTCGCCCTGCACCATGCGCACCGCCGCCCGGCGCGCTGGAGGCTGGTGACGCTCCAGCGACCACCCAGCTGCCACCGCCTCTACGCTCAGACCCAGATCGGCCAGCTTGCGCCGGTCGATCTTGGCTCGCATGGCCTTCATCACCCCGGTGACCGGGGGCACGCGCGGCTCGGCCAGCCCCTTGCCAGCCGTGACCACGGCGGGCAGGCCGCAGCGCTCGGCCTGTGTGCCGCCCTCCACGGCCCGCTGCACCTGCAGCGCCTGGTCGTCGGCCTGCAGGGAGATCACCTCGGACAGGCAGGGCCAGCCCAGCAGCTCGGCCAAAGCCGGACCGACGCAGCCGGCGTCTTGGTCCATGGAGGCTCGACCGCAGATCACCAGGTCGGCCGGTCCGCCGGTCAGCACAGCGGCCAGGGCGCGGGCCACCCCCAGGCCGTCCATGGCAGCGCAGGCGGGATCGTCCACTTGGATGGCTCGGTTGGCGCCCATGGCGATGGCGCGCCGCAGGGCGTCGGCAGCCTTGCCCGTACCCACGGTCAGGGCCGTGACACGCCCTCCCAGCTGCTTCCGCAGCTGCAGGGCCTGCTCTATGGCCACCTCGTCGAAGAAGCCCGTGACCCACCGGTTCTCCACGGTCAGCTCCCCGCTGGCGGACACCTCGGTCAGCGCCTCGGGGTCAGCCACCTGTTTCACGCAGACGACGATCTCCATGGTTCGATTCTCCCTCTATGTCTCACTTCTTCGCAGGCGTGGCCGGGGGCTCGCACTACTCGCGCAGGAAGAGCTTGCCCAGGTAGTTGAGCAGCACCTCGTGGGTGCCCCCGCCGTAGAGCAGGAAGCGGGCGTCGCGGAAGTAGCGTTGGGCCGGGTATTCCCGAGCGAAAGCGGCCCCGCCGAAGACTCGCGTGGCCTCGTCCACGGCCTCGAGGCACATCTCGGTGGCGAAGTACTTGGCCGCCATTGCCTCGCGCTGACAGGGCGTGCCCTGCTCCAGCATCCAGGCCACGCGGTAGAGCAGTGTGCGCGCCGCTTCGTACTGGGCGTAGAACTTGCCGAACTTTGAGGCAATCAGCTGAAAGCGCGAGATGGGGCGCCCAAAGGCCTGGCGGCGGTTGGCGTAGGCCCGCGCGTCGTCCATGGCTTGGCGTGCGATGGCGCAGGCGTTCAAGCCCGTCATCACCCGCACCTCGTTCAGGATATCGGTGGTGTGGCTGACGCCGTTGCCCACCTGGTCGCCCAGGAAGCACTCGGACGGGATGCGCACGTTGTCGAAGATCAGCTCGCCCGTGATGGATCCCCGGGAGCCCAGCTTCTTCATGACCGAACCCTGGCTGACGCCGGGCCTGTCCAGCTCCACCAGGAAGAAATCCAAGCCCTTCAGCCGCTTGGAGGGATCCGTGGTGGCCAGCACCGTGGCGAAGTCGCAGACCGGGCCGTTGGTGACCCATTGCTTGGTGCCGTTGATGATCCAGTCGTCGCCGTCGCGCAGCGCCGTGGTACGCGTGCCAGCCAGATCCGAGCCGGACTGGTCCTCGGTGAAGCAGATGGCCGCGATCTTCTCGCCGGCGATGGCCGGCACCAGGCAGCGCTGCTTGACGGCCTCGGAGCCGAAGCGCCCGATGAAGTAGGTGCCCATGAGCATCTGCACCGTGACCGCCATGGAGAAGCCGTTGGAGCCGCGCGCCAGCTCTTCGAAGAAGATCATGGAGGTGGTGATGTCGGCATCGAGGCCGCCGTACTCATCGGGGTAGCGCAGGCCGAAGAAGCCCAGGGCGGCGAACTCGTCCCACAGGTCGCGCGGGAACTCCTCCTTCTCGTCGATCTCTTCGGCACGGGGGATGATCAGCCGGTCCACGGCGTCGCGCACCTGGCTACGGAAGAACTCCTGCTCTTCGGTGAACTGGAAATCCATGGGGGGCTCCTGTGGGCGGGGGCTCGCTGCCGGTAGAGGCGAAGAAGCCCTATATCATGGCCCGGGCCGGCGGAGCGGCCCGGGCCGGCGCCGTTCGACCGTACGCCCGCGACGGC
>CAYVQL010000058.1:42700-42992 GCA_964454135.1 uncultured Enterobacterales bacterium
GGGGGGGGCGGCGCGCGGCGCCGGGCGCCGTGCGACCGTAGGACGGCGACGGCGCCGCAGCTCAACGCCGCCCCTTCCGACAACACCCTACGGATCCTGGCGCCGCTGGCGCCGGTGCCCCAGTCGGCTGACGCCTCGGCCAGGGATGAAGTTGTCGGGTGCGGGTTCGAGTGGAGGGATGAAGGAGGAGGTGACGGGTGCGAGTTCGGGGTGAGGGGTGAGGGGTGAGGGGTGAGGGGTGAGGGGTGAGGGCAACCCGATCCGGGAAACACGAACCAAGAACGAACGACCG
>CAYVQL010000059.1:0-42499 GCA_964454135.1 uncultured Enterobacterales bacterium
CTGCGGGCCCTTGGACATGATGGCGCGGATAGCGGTGGGGGCGGTGTAGAACTGGTTGACCTTGTACTTGTCGCAGATCTTCCAGAAGCGGTCGGGGCCGGGGAAGGTGGGCACGCCCTCGAACATCATGGTGATGGCGCCGTTGGCCAGGGGGCCGTAGACGATGTAGGAGTGGCCGGTGATCCAGCCGATATCGGCTGTGCACCAGTAGATGTCGCCGTCGTGATAGTCGAAGACGTACTTGTGGGTCATGGCCGCGTAGACCATGTAGCCGCCCACGTTGTGCTGCACGCCCTTGGGCTTGCCCGTGGAGCCCGAGGTGTAGAGGATGAACAGCGGATCTTCGGCGTCCAGCTCTTCGGCCGGGCAGTCGGCGTCGACCTCAGCCATCTGCTCGTGCCACCACAGGTCGCGGCCCTGCTGCATGGGGACCTCGCGGCCGGTGCGCTGCACCACCAGGATGGTCTCGACGCAGGGCGCGCGGCTGGCGGCCTTGTCGGCGTTGGTCTTCATGGGCACGCTGTCCTTGGTGCCGCGCAAGCCGGTGTCCTGGGTGATGACCACGCGACACTCGGAGTCGTTGATGCGGTCGGCCAGGGAGTCGGGCGAAAACGCGCCGAAGACGATGGAGTGGATGGCGCCGATACGGGCGCAGCCCAGCATGGCGATGGCCAGCTCGGGGATCATCTGCATGTAGATGGCGATGCGGTCGCCCTTCTTGACGCCGTTGGCCTTGAGCACGTTGGCGAACTTGCAGACCTCGGCGTGCAGCTCGGCGTAGGTGTAGGTCTTGCCGGTGCCCTCGTCGTTGCCCTCCCAGATGATGGCGGTCTGGTCGCCACGGGTCTCGAGGTGCCGGTCCAGGCAGTTGTAGGTGATGTTGGTCTTGCCACCGGCGAACCACTCGTGGAAGACCTTGCCCTCGCGGCGGTCGTAGTTCCAGTTCCAGACCTTGTCCCACTTCTTGAACCAGTGGAACTGCTCGGCCATCTCACCCCAGAAGCCCTCGGGATCGTCGATGGAGCGCTGGTACATCTCCAGGTACTGCTCCTTGGACTGGATCCAGGCCTTCTCCTGGAAATCGGGGGAGGGATCGAAGATAGGGTTGCTCATGAGGTCACTCCATGCTTTGCGGAAAGAGAGCGGATGCTGGGGACGGCCCTGCGCTGTTTCAGAAATATAAGAATTCGGGCTGACCGTTCCGGTGTAAAGGCCGACGGGTCTAGCCTGACCGCCCCTGGGTGTCAAGAAGGCTCGCGAGGATGTCTTGGTGGTGTAAAAACAAAAGAAGAACCAGCAATACAGACGACCTGACCTGAGGCGATCATGCGCCCTTCGCGGCCTGGTTCCAGGGCGGCGGCGCGCCATACCGCGACCTGCTGATCCCAGTCATGGTGAGGTCCCCGACGGGTGCCTGATCCCAGTCATGTCGGCGCCTCTCGTGACAGTCGGCGACAAGGCGGGGCAAGGCGCCGCCTGCGCTGGCAGCGGCCCGTGCCGCGCGCTATATGCGCCGCCAACCCTCGGTTCCGGCGCTGCGATGGCCCTCAAGATCACTTGTCCTTCCTGCGGTCTGGTGCATCCGCTCGGTGAGCCGCTTCCGTCGCCCGGATCCAACCGGCGCTGCTCCTGCGGGCAGGTGATGGCCATCAACTACCCGCAGCGCGTGCTCGAGGCTCTCAAGCGGCGCGGCGCGGCCTTCGAGCGACCCAAGGGAGCGGCTCCCACCTCACCGGCCCCTGCGGCGCCCAGCCCGCCGTCCCCGCCCCGCCCCGCGCCGCAGGCGCCGCCAGCCCGTCAGCCCATTGGCACGCGGGGCGTGCCTTCCGGCGACTGGACGGATCCGGATGACCGCCCCACCGAAGTGGCCCGCAGCCCAGTGCGCCGGCCTGCCTCCGCGCCTTCCGGCGCCGAGCGAGAACCGGTCGCACCGCCGCAGGCTGCGGCGCCGGTCGCACAGCCCCGCCCCGGGCCCGTGAGCGCTCCTTCCCGCGCCCAGCCCGCAGCGCCCCCGGCGGCGGCCCCCCCCAGGCCCCCCCGCGGGCAGCGAGGCGTGGTGCCCGGCTCCCCGCCGGCCGGTCCCCGCCGGCCCAGGCGGGAGCCGACCGAGCCCACCGAGGTGGCGCCGCCTCGCAGGCCGCGCCGCGTGCGAAAGCGCAGCCTGGCAGGCCTGCTGGTGAAGCTGGCCGTGGTGGCGTCGGTCTTGGGTCTGCTGACCAGCGTGGTCGGCGCCCTGGGCGTGGCGGGCGTGATCTGGCACTTCAGCCAGGGCCTGCCTACGCTGGAGACGCTGGAGCGCTACCGCCCCCCGACCGTGACCGTGGTCAACGACGCAGAAGGAAGGTTGCTGGGTGAGATCTACGAGAAACGACGCTACGTGGTGCCCCTGGATCGGATCCCGCAGCACGTGCAGGACGCCTTCATCGCTTCCGAAGACGCGGCCTTCTGGAGCCATCCCGGCGTGGATGCCATGGGCATCGTGCGGGCGGTGCTGCGCAACGCGCTGAAGGGCAAGAAGGCCCAGGGCGCCTCCACCATCACCCAGCAGGTGGCCCGCAACTTCCTGCTCTCTTCGGAGAAGAAGTACTCCCGCAAGATCAAGGAGATGATCCTGGCCACCAGGGTCGAGGAGGCCTTCGACAAGGAGCACATCCTCTACCTCTACCTGAACCAGATCTACCTGGGCTCGGGGGCCTACGGCGTGGAGGCGGCGTCCCGTACCTACTTCGACAAGCACGTGCAGGACATCACCCTGGCCGAAGCGGCCATCCTGGCGGGGCTGCCCCAGCGCCCCAGCGACTACTCGCCCCACAACCACTGGGACAAGGCGCGGGCGCGGCAGGAGTACGCCCTGGGCCAGATGCACGACAAGGGCTTCATCAGCCGCGGCGAGTACGACCAGGCCCTGGCCGAGGTGGTGGAGATCTCGCGACGCAAGAACGAGTTCCTGCTGCAGGCGCCCCACTTCACGGAACATATCCGGCGCTACCTGGTGGACACCTACGGCTTCGACAAGATCTACAACGACGGGTTGATCGTCGACTCCACCTGCGACCTCGACCTGCAGCGCGTGGCCCAGCAGGCCGTTGCGGATGGGGTGCTCACGGCTGACAACCGCACCGGCTGGCGCGGGGCCCCCGAGAAGCTAGAGGGCGCCGCCATCCAGGCCCGCCTGGACGCCCAGGAGAAATCGCTGCGCGAGGCGGAGTCCAAGAGCAAGCTGTGGGTGGCCGATCCGGCTGGTGGCCGCGGCGGCTACGCTGTCATGCCGGAGCGCTCCACGCTCGTGGTGGGGGAGCGCTACGAGGCCGTGGTGCTCGATGTGGCCAAGAAGCACGCGGTGGTGGGCATCGGCACCCACAAGGCCCTGGTCGCTCGCTCGTGGACCGCCTGGGCCTACGAGCCCAACCCCAGGCGTTCCTGGCGCTACCGCTCCCTGGACGACCTGAGCAAGGCCTTGGGCAAGGGCGACGTGGTCCAGGTCACCCTCGAGGCGCTGGATGCCCAGAAGACCAAGGCCTTCGAGGGCTACGACGAAGCCGGTCCTGGGCCCTACGCCGCCGCCAAGCTCTTCCAGCCCCCTGAGCTGGAGGGCGCCTTCATGTCCTACCGCCTGCAGGACGGCGCCGTGCTGTCCATGGTGGGTGGGTACGACTTCGAGGACTCGGAGTACAACCGCGCCATCCAGGCCCGGCGCCAGGTGGGCTCCACCTTCAAGCCCATCGTCTACGCCGCAGCTGTGCAGAGTCGAGAGGTCACCGTCGGATCCCTGGTCCAGGACGCACCCCTGATCTACAACGTGCTGGACGAGAAGCTCTGGAAGCCCGGCAACTACGGCGACGAGTACCTGGGCAACATCACGCTGCGCAAGGCGCTGCAGCTGTCGCGCAACGTCTGCACGGTGCGCGTGCTGGACAGGGTGGGCCTGGACATCGTCTACCAGCTGGCCGGCCCCAGCCTGCGCATCGGCTACGTCACCCCCAGCTGCGAGCGCACGCACATCCCCGAGGACCAGGACTGCCGCGGCGACAAGTCGCCATCGCCCATCCAGGGCATGGCCTGGTGCGAGTACTGCGATCCCGAGTCCTGCCCGCTGGTGGTGGTCAAGGACGACATCCAGTGCATGGACGAGCCCCAGCGCGAGGGCGAAGTGCAGTACTGCCGCTCCTGCGATGTCAACATCCGCGTCTGCGACTGGCTGCCCGAGACGCGCATCCCCGAAGAAGAGGACTGCATCGGCGCGCGCAAGGACAAGAAGGATCGCAAGGTCTGCCGTTCCTGCGATCTCTCCATGGGGCTGGGATCCTCCTCCCTGACCATGGTGGAGCTGGCGCGGGCCTATACGGCCTTCGCCACCCAGGGCAGGCTGGTGGAGCCCCACTTCATCAACCGCGTGGTGGAGCGCGATGGCACGGTCATCGAGGCCTACGAGGCCCCGGCCCAGTGGCCCGAGGTGCTGGATCCGGCCGTGGCGGGCATCGCCCACTGGCTGCTGCGCCAGGTGGCCACCGGCGGCACGGGCGCGCGCTCCAACCAGCTCGGGCTGCATGTGGCCGGCAAGACCGGCACCACCAACGACTTCTTCGACGCCTGGTTCGTGGGCTACAACACCGAGCTGATAGCTGCAGCCTGGGTGGGCTACGACACGCCGCGCTCCATCGGGCAGTCCTTCACCGGCGGGCGTACCGCGCTACCCATCTGGATGGACTTCATGAGGGAGGCCGCCCCGCGCGAAGACGACAAGTCCTTCCCCGAGATCCAGGGGGCGGCCTGGGTGCCCATCGACGAGTCCACGGGGCGCATGGCGCGCGGTGGTGTGGGCATGCCCATGTTACCCGGCACAGCGCCCAGCGACTCCGTCGGCGAAATAGGCCAGAAGACCGCCGAGGATCTCCTGACGACCGATTTCTAGGGCGGGCCAAGACATGGCGAGAATCCGCCTGCGGTGGCTCTTGATCCCGGGATCGGTCCCGGGTTGTGCGCCGCAGGCGCGAGATGCGCTGTGCTCGCTCCCGGTGGCCTACGAGCTGGAGCCGACCGCGCTGAGCGCCAATGCCGAGGGCTGTGGCGGACTTCAGCTGCAGGCCCGCGCACTGGGGGAGGGCCCGCTGGACGTGACGCTGGACTTCGACGGGCGCGCGCTGCGGCCCACGGTGCGCGCTAGCGGGGATCAAGCCGTCTTTCGGGGATTGGCGCTCTCGGGATCGGCGGAGCTGCAGGGGGACGAGACGCTACGCTTCTGGCGCCAGGGCTACCAGTCCTGGTCCTGGGCCGGCGTGCTGGAACCCGGCACGCTGGAGCTGGGCGAGGACGGCCTGCCCATGGCCGGCGGCGATGGCGACTCGGCCAGCTTCGGAGCCGACGATCCGGGCACCTCGTGGTGGGCCGGGCTGCTGGGGCGCCCGGGCGGAGCCTCGCTGCTGGTGGGCGCACTCTCAGCTCGCACCACCGGCTTCTACCTGGCCGCCTCCGACCAGGGAGAGCTGCACGGCGTCTGGGGCATGCGCGGGGACGAGATCGCGCTGACGGATGGGGAGGAGCTGGTGCTGGAGCCGCTGCGCATCGCCCTGGGCAGCGACGCGAACCAGCTCTGGGATGACTACGCCCGGCAGGTGGCCGAACAGAGCCCGCCCCGACTCACGGAGCTGCCGCCCACGGGCTGGGCCAGCTGGTACAGCTTCTACGAGGACGTCACCGAGGACGATGTGCGCGCCAACCTGGCGCAGGCCAGCGAGCTGGCCCAGGGGGACCTGGCGTCCCTGGGGGTCTTTCAGCTGGACGACGGCTGGCAGGTGGCCTGGGGCGACTGGGTGGCGGGGGTTGATTTCCCGTCGGGAACGGCGGCATTGTCCGAGGAGATCCAGGCGGCCGGCTTCATCCCCGGGCTGTGGATGGCGCCCTTTTACGTGCACCGCGACACCGAGGCCTACAAAGGGCACGCGGACTGGTGGGTGCTGGACGCCCAGGGAGAAGAGATCGGCTTCGACAACCTGGGTACCGGGGACTACGCGCTGTTGGACGCCACCCACCCCGAAGCCGGGCCCTGGATGGCCGCGCAGGTGGCCGCGCGGGTGGCCGAGGGTTGGCAGTACCTGAAGCTGGACTTCCTCTACGCTGGCGCCCAGCCCGGCCAGCGCTACGCGGACGTGACGGGTATGGAGGCCTACCACGTGGGCATGCAGCTGCTGCGGGAGGCCGCGGGCGAGGCCTTCGTGCTGGCCTGCGGCGCGCCCATGCTGCCTTCGGTGGGCTACGCCGAGGCCTTTCGTACCGGGGCGGACATCGCCTTTGGTTTCGATCGCGATCCGCGTCCGGAGTACCTGCGCTGGCAGGCGCGCAACACGGCCGGCCGGGCTTGGATGAACGGCGTCTGGTGGTGGAACGATCCCGACCAGCTGCTGGTGCGGGATCCGCTGGATGCCCAGCAGGCCCAGGCCGCGGTGGCGGCGCAGCTGGCCTCGGGGGGATCCTGGCTGCTGGGCGACGACCTGCCCGCCCTGGACGAAGAGCGCCTGGCCCTCGCCCTGCACGCTGAGGCGGCGTCGCTGCGGGGCGCTGCCGTGCGCGTGGCGGAGCCGCTGCGCTACGTCTCGGGCCACGACCTGGGGCCGGTGGCCGAGCTCTTGGCAGGGGATGACCAGGTGCCCCTGGTCTGGCAGTTGGACAATGGCGCCACGGCCCTGCTGAACCTGTCGGACGAGGAGCGGCTGCTGGTGGCCCCCGGCGGTCGGGAGCTGTTCAGCGGCGGCGTCGCCGCAGGCGGCCCGCGCTGGCTGGAACCCTGGGTATCCGAGGTCTGGCTGCCCAGGTGAGCGTATCCTCGCGCCCGATCAGGTCTTGCGCGCCAGCAAGAAGTGGTAGGCCTTGTTCTTCTCGGCGATCACGCGCAGCTGCGCCCTGGGTGGCAAGTCGGAGGCCAGGTCGAGCATCTGGGCCTCATCGCGCAGCTCGCGCTGCCAGTCCAGCACGTACTCCCAGACCCATCGATGGGGACAGGGCTTGCGGGCGTTGCCCAGCACCAGCAATCCGCCCTGTTGCAGCTGGTTGTACAGCGCCTTGACGATGCTGCTGGCTCGCGGAGCGCCGATGTAGTCGAAGAGATCCGCCGAGTAGATGAGGTTCTGCTTCTTCTTTGGCAACACAGTCTTGGGCGCGGTCACGAACTGGTCGAAGAGCATGAAGCTGCAGCGCAGCTGGCCGGGGGGCTTGAGGGATGAGGCCGCCGGGTAGATGTCGGTGTGGGCCAGGCTCAGGGCGCATTCCTCTTGATCCACCAGGGTCCAGTGAACGGGTCTGCCCCAGGATGGCCTGGCCTGGACCAGCTCTGTCAGCTCCAGCGCGGTGCCGGCGCCCAGGCAGCTGACGCGGAAGGGTTCCTTGGCTTGCTTTGAGTTCAGGTTGCGGGTGCACTCCTCGTGGTGCAGGCGACGCAGCAGGTGCGAGCGCGTGCGCAGCGCCGCGGCCAGGGGTTCCTCGCAGAGCAGCTTGTGGAAGACCTTGGCGAAGCTGTCCTGGCCATCCATGGCGTTCTGCTGCAGGTAGAGGGTCATCTGGTAGTCGTTGGAGCGCCCGGCCGGCTTGGTGTAGGCGTGATGGATGGCCGGTGCGTCGAGCAACAGCGGCGTGAGCATGGACTCGGTGAAGTGCTTGGCCGCCGCTAACAGCTTGGGGTCCTTTTCCAGGGTCTGCAGCGCGGCTTCGGCCTCGGCGCGGATGTCGTTCCAGGGCTCGCGCATGCGGTGCAGGGCTTTCTCGGCCAGGTTGGCCACGGAGTTGCGCCCAGCCGCTCCAGCCTCGAGGAAGCGCCGCTCGTGGTGCCGCAAGGTCTGGTCCCAGAAGCGCACGAAGTAGGCTGCGTGCCCCACCGCCAGCTTGTAGACGGGAGGGATGGTGCGCCAGGCCCGCTCCGGGCCCTCGTCGAGGGCCTGTCGCAGGTTGCGCTCCTCGTGGCGCCGCCAGATCTTGGGCAGGTCGATGAAGCCTTCGATGATCTCCATGCCGACGCGTGTTCGCCCCTGGTTGCTCTCGGTGCGGGCGATGCGCGCGCGGCCCTGGTAGACCATCTCGCCGTAGAGCGACAGGCGCACGTAGTGGGTGGTTCCCACGCCCCAAGGCGGACATTCGGGCGTGGCCAGGTAGGCCATCCCGTTCATGGAGAGGTCCAGCGGCGTGGCGGCCTGACCGTCCACCTCAAGCCGGGCTGCGTCGGTGTCCAGGAATGCTCGAATCGGGAGGCGCGCCGGGCGGTAGGGCACGCTGCGTCCCAGGCCGCCGATGACTTCGGGGTACAAGGTGTTCTTGGGAATCATGGAACCTTCTCGGGGGCATAGCGCTGTTACCAGTCGCCGCCGGGAGGGATGTTGCTGTGTGCAGTAGAGCGGATGCGGCCATTCTAGCATGCCAGGTCCCTGCGGCCCGCCGAAGGGACCCTGGCTCAGGTCGGGAGCCCGCCGACCAGCGCTGCCACCAGGCCTGCCAAGGCCGCGAACGCGACAGCCAACCAGGTGCGGCCCGCTGAGAGCAAGGGCGGATTGCCCCTCTCAAGCCGAAGCTTGCGGCCGATGACGATCCCCAGCGCGGCGGGCAGGAGGATCAAGGCCCCCAACATGAGCGCCATCACGATGCTGGCTCCGAAGGGCGCGCCCTGCGAGGGGCGCAGGAGGTCGTGCAGCGCGAAGCCCCCCAGCAGACCGGTGCTCAGCCCGACCAGCAGGCGGGAGACGAGCTCGAAGGCCGAGGCGCTAGGCCGGGGGCGGCGAGGCGGCGGATAGGGAAGGTCGGCGGTCATCGGGCCCTTGGAAGGGGCGCGAAGAGCTATCGCGCTGGCCGTGGCGCGTGCCATGTCCTATGATGATTTCTGTCATGGGCCCGGGCGCCCCGTTCCGGCCGGGCGAAAGCCGCGAGGAGTGGAATCATGCGCAAGTCCGTCGTCATTGGGCTCGCCGCGGGGGGGCTATGCGTCTCCCTGCCGGCCGAGGCCGAGACCTATATGTGGGGCGTGGGACCCCGTATCGGCACCATCGTCTGGCCAGGCGAATACCCGCTGCGGTTTCCCCAGACGGAGGTCAACGGCGAAAACCAGACCATCGACGAGTTCACGCCCATCGAGAAGGTGGATGGCGACATCATCCTTGGGCTCGAGGGCTTGTATTGGGCCAACGCCAACAACCGCTTCGGCATCGTTACCGGGCTGGGATTCGGTGGCTATACCGACGCCCACTTCCTGTTGAAGTACGACTGGATGTTCAACATGGAGGCGGTGGACGCCTTCGCCGGCCTGGGCCTTGGCCTGGGCAAGCACAAGTGGAGGGCCGAGGACTGCTCCAGGGACGGCGAGACCTGCACCGGCGAGTTCCACTACCTGGACACCCCCTACTACCCCCTGCGCGGCGAGGCGGGCATCCTCTTCAGGAAGAACAAGTGGGGCATCCAGAGCTCCACCTACCTGCACCTGAACCTGCCGGGCAACCAGGTCTACACCGCTCCCAATGGCAATGAGACCGAGTTCGACTTCGGCTGGTCGTTCTACCTGCAGGTGGGCATCGAGCTGCAGGTGCTCTACGGCGATTTCACGGCCCCCAAGGGCAAGAAGTCCAAGAAGGGCAAGCAAGGCACCAAGAAGAAGAAGAAGAAGAAGAAGAACTAGTTGTGCTCGGCGGAAGTGCCGAAGGTACTTTCGCAGGGCGCAGATAGGGCCCGCGAAGCGGGCCCGGCCGCGGTAGCGGCCGGGGGGGATGCGCCGAAGGCGCATGTTGGGGGGCGAGCCCCCCAGAAAAAGACCGAGATGGCCCCGGGCCACGCGAAGCGTGGCGCGCGGGGCGCCAGAAATGGCTTGCCATTTCTGCCGAGGTCATCTAGCCCAGGTAGAAGGACTTCATGGCTTCTGTCATGTAGTGGTGGTCCCAGGTGCCGGCCATCTCCCGCACGCTGTGCATGGCGTACTGGGCGCTGCCCACGTCCACGGTGAGGATGCCGAGCTGCGCGGCGGTCATGGATCCGATGGTGCCGCCCGACTTGACGTCGGAGCGGTTGACGAAGCGCTGCAGCGGCACGCCGGCACGGCGGCAGGCCAGCTCGAAGACCGCCGAGGAGTAGCCGTCGGTGGCGTAGGCCCGGCTGGCGTGGGTCTTGATGACCGGACCGCCATTGAGGACCGGCGCATGCCCGGGATCCTGCTTGCTGGCGTAGCCGGGGTGGATGGCGTGGGCGTTGTCGGCCGAGATCAAGAAGCTCGAGGCCAGGGCGGCCAGGTAGCCTCCCCGGTCGTCGCCCAGAGCCAGGGCGATGCGCTCCAGGCTGCTGGGCAGCAAGGTGGAGCGCGCCCCCGCCGCGGTCTGGCTGCCGACCTCTTCGCTGTCGTAGAAGACGGCGATGCGGGTCTGCGCGCCCGGCGCGTCGGCGGTCGCCGTCAGGGCCGTGGCCGCGGCGTGGCACATCGCCAGATCGTCCAGGCGTCCGCAGCGCAGGAACTCTCCGTGGGCGCCTGAGAAGCTGCCCGGCTGGGTGTCGTAGAGGTAGAGGTCGAAATCCAGGATGCCATCGGCCGGGATGTCCAGGGCCTCGGCCAACAGGCCGCGCAGGGCGTCTTCCTCGGGCAACCCCTCCGCCAGCGAGCCCAGGATGGGGGTCACCTCGGTCTGGGGGTTGAGCTTCAGGCCCTTGTCGTTGGCCTCGCGGTTCTGGTGGATAGCGATGTTGGGCAGGCTGAGCAGCGGCTGCCGCGAGCGGTAGAGCCGCGTCCGCACCTCGCCCTGCTCGTCCTGGTAGGCCACGCGGCCGCAGAGCCCCAGGTCGCGGTCGGTCCAGGTGGCCACCAGGGGGCCTCCGTAGACCTCCACGCCCAGGTGCACCAGCCCCTGGCTGGTGGTCTCCGGGTAGGGCTTGACCCGGAAGCCCGGGCTGTCCGTGTGCGCTCCCACGATGCGGAAGCCGGCTTTCGAGGGTGCTTCGTTGCCCACCACCATAGCCAGCAGCGCCGTGCCGTGGCGCTGCAGCACGTAGCGCCCGCCAGGCTGCAGGGAGAAGGGCTCGTCTTCCTGCAGGACTGAAAAGCCGGCGTCGGCGAAGAGCTCCCCCAGCGCTTCCACGGCGTGCAGGTTGCAGGGGGAGCGATCCAGGAAAGACAGCAGCTGCTGGGCGTGGGCCAGGGCCTGGCTGCGGACATCGGGATCGGTGATGGCGACTTGTTGGTTCTTCATGGGGAGACTCCGACGGGTGGTTCAGAGGAAAGGGATGGGGAAGGATGGTGCTGGCTGGCCAGCTCGAAGCGGGTGCGCTCCAGCTCCCGGCGCACGTCGGCCCGGAAGAGCGGGGGAGCTTCGAAGAAGTGAGCCATCAACGCTGATTCCCAGCGGTACGGCAGGCCATTCCGCAGCACCTGTCCTTCGGCGATGGCGGTGGTCACCTGCAGCAGGGGCAGGTGGCCGAGATCGCGGATCAGGGCTTCGAAGCGACCTTGCGCAGCGGGGTCGGTGAGCTGGAAGCGCTGGCGGGCGGTGTAGGCCACGTGAAACCAGGCGGGGCGGAATGCCACCCCCGCCAGCCCCAGGCGCCGCGCCATGCGGGCCAGGAGCTGGCCCATCTCGCGGGCCATGCCCAGGCCGGGCACCTCTTGCCCCGGCAGACGGGGGCGCAGCGCGCTGAAGCGGGCGCGCGGGTCGCGCAGGCTCAGCCAGTTGACGTAGAGGAAAGCTGAGCCCGCGATGTCGCGGCGCTCCAGGACGCACTCCACCAGCAGGTACTCCTCTTGGTCCGCCGTGGCGGTCAGGCGCACACGTTCTCCGGCGGATGCGCCGTCGATGCTGACGCGGAAGCGCCCGTAGCCCAGCCGGCCCAGGTGGGGCAGGAAGCCGTAGGACGAGAGCGCGTGCTCCACGCCTTCGGCGCTATAGTAGCCCAGCAAGGTCCTGGGGCCCGGCGGGCTCATGCCCAGCGCTTCCTGCAGATCTTCTTCGGTGATGGCAAAACCCTCGCTGGAGGGCCTGCCGGTCAGGTGCGCGCGGTCCATGTCGCGGGCGATGCGGCTGTAGTGGTAGCGCAGGGGGTCGAAGCTGCTGGGAATGGCGCGTCGCAGGCCGGTGGCCAGGGCGATGCCGGTGCCGGCCAGCGCTCTCCAGCCCTGGTGCCGCTGGTAGCCGCCCCCTGGCAACCAGACGGAAGGGCGGTTGCCAAGGACTTGGATGACCTGCAGGTCACGCCGCCGGGCGCCGTCGAGGCTGAGGCCCAGCTTGCCCAGCCGATCACCCTCGAGCACGTCGCCACCGGCTATCACAAAGACCAGCTGGGCCCGGGGCATGCGACCCAGCAAGCCCCGCAGGGCGTGCAGATAGGGCTCGTCTTGGCAGCCTTCGGGCAGCACCGTCTCGTCCACGTCGTCCAGCGGCCCCCAGTCGCAACCCGAGAGGGAGCCGATCCAGCTGCGCTCGTCGCGCTGCAGGCAGGTGGCCAGGCCGTCGGGTGGATGGGCGTCCAGGTCCAGCACGGCGACCTGGCCCGCGAAGCCCTCGTGGCGCAGCACGGCGATGGCCACGGCGATGTCGTTCAGGGGACAGAGTCCCGCTCCGAGCTGGGGCGCTGCGTGGTGGAATCCGCCCAGCAGGTTGAGCTGCGGCCCTGACCCCCGCAGGCTCTGGCGGGCGGCGTCCAGGGTCGCCCGGCAGGCAAGGCGCACGCAGCGCAGCAGCGTGTCGGGCTGCACATCCCAGGGATCCACGCCGAAGATGCGCGCTAGCACATCGGGCTTGGACAAGCTCTCCAGGTAGGCGGCCGTGTGGACCCGGGCCAGGTCCGGGTAGCCGATGCGGCACGGCACGCGCACGGTGCGCGGTGCCAGCACACGCGTCTCGAGCAGGTACCACAGGGCCAGGTCCGCCCGCCGCGGATCGATGCCGGCCTGGGACTCGATGGAGCTCAAGGGCAGCCGATAGGCCTCGTGGTGCCAAAGGGCGACATCGCGGCCGAGGAGCTTGCGCGCCGCCACGTGCAGCCAGGCCCGGGGTGTCAGCCACATCGCTGCCAGCCCGGGCCTTGCGGTTCGGTGAGCCGCGCGCTCAAGGCGCCGGTGTCTTGTAGCTGCCCTTCCAGGGTTCGCCTGCCACGCCATCGGTGCGCAGCGGCGTGAGCGTGAAGCTGCAGGAGCGGGCGCCGCTGGGGTGGGGCGACTGGATGGTCCACAGCGGCTGCAGGCGGAAGCCGCGTTCCTTGCCCGTGTGCTTGACGGTGTAGGTCTTCTCGTGCTCCTGGGAGCTCTCCTTGCCCTTGGCATCGGAGGTGGTGCAGTCGATGTGGAAGGTCACCGCCCATTCTTCGCCCACGGCGGGCGCCTTGAGCTCGGTGCGCACGAAGAAGTTGCCCGGCGCTAGCAGGCCCGGCTCGGCGCCCAGGTATTCCTCGCAGTCCCTCTTTCCGCTGCAGACGCCAAAGGGCATCTCACCCCAGGTGCGCACGCCTTGACGCAGCTCCTCCAGCGTGGGCTGCAGCAGCGCGGCCTCCCAGGCCGCGAGGCTCTGGCCAGCCTCTTCCCGTTCGGGGCAGGCAGGGCAGGGGGGACAGGTGGGGGCATCGTTCTGGGCGCAGGCCAAGAGAAGGAAGAGCAGCACGGGAGCATCTCCGCAAGTGAGGGACTCGCCGGTCAGGGTATCGCGGCTTCGGGCGCTTCACCAGCCGTGGCTGGAGGCTGGCCCGGGGCCGGTTTCTCCAGCGCCACGTTGACGGGGTAGCAGACCCAGGTGACTCCGCTGGAGCGGGGAAAGACCAGCGTCTTGACGGCCTGCGACAGGCAGCTGCGCAGGATCTCGGCGCTGCCCGTGCTGTCGGCGTCCACCGATGCGCGGGTGACGCGGCCCGAGGCGGCGATGGCCAGCCGCAGCACCAGCTGCCCGTTGTCGAGGCCGCCATTTTCGAGCGCCTGTCGCAGGCAGTCGCGGATGCCTTCCGGATGCTCGGTGATCAGCTGCAGCACGTCCTGGTCCGGGAGCGCCCCCACGATCTCGGGCTGCGCCAGGGCATCGTGGCTCGGGATCTGGCAGCCGGGCAGCGGCGAGCGCAGGGGCAAGACGGGCGCGCCACCTTCCGGGGCCTGTGGGGACGCCGCCGGGTCGGGCGTCGGGGCGGCCTGGGTTTGCTGCGGGCTGGCGAGCGGCTGCGCCCTGGGGCAGGCGCCCAGGAGCAGCGCTGCTACGGCGGCGACGGCACCAGCCCTCTCCACCGACAGTGTCGGCGGAGAGGGCTGGCGCTGTTTTTTTGGGGGGAAGACAGATTCTTCAGCCCCTATCCGAGGCGGACACCGCCTCTCCCCCCCATCTTCGCCGCTTGATGAGCGGCGCAGGGCTGCGTGCGCAGCCCTGAAGCGGTGCCGCGAAAGCGCCTCGAACAGGCGGTGGGATAGGCGCTTCTTTTTCGCTGCCGCGGCGGCTCCCATGGTGTTGTTCATCTCCGGTCGGGGGCAACGCGCTATAACCCTCGAGCCACGACAGGAGGTGTCCATGGTCGCCCGGCGGCATGCAAGCGATACGCGGGATTTCGTCCTCGATGAAGGCGATTTGCAACGTATCCGGCGGCATTTCGTGGCGCGCATCCAACAGGGTCTGGCGGGGGCGGGGGACGAGGTGGCCGCGCTGGCCGCCTGGCTGGGCGCGCCCCGAGCCGGCACCCGCGGACAGGCCCTGGTGGTGGATCTGGGTGGCACCCAGCTGCGGGCGGCCTGGGTGGAGCTGGACGCTGAGGGTGGCTCTCGCTTGCTGGCGGGGCCGCTGGAGGGCGCGGTGCCAGGGGTCTCGCGGCCTGTGGCGGCGCAGGCCTTCTTCGACGCCCAGGCCTCGCTGGTCGCCCAGCTGGGCGCGCCCGATGGGCTGCCCCTGGGCTATTGCTTTTCCTATCCGGCCCGCATCCTCCCCAACGGTGACGCCGAGCTGCTTCGCTGGACCAAGGAGGTCCAGGTGCCCGGCGTCGAGGGACGCCGCGTGGGTTCGGCTCTGCGGCGGGCGCTGCGCGCGCGGGGCGTACGGGTGGACGAGATACGGGTCTTGAACGACACCGTGGCCGCGCTGATGGCCTGCGGGCAGGAGTCCGGGCGCAGCCAGCGGCGACCCATCGGTCTGATCGTGGGTACGGGCACCAATATGGCCAGCTTCTTCCCTGTCCGCTGTCTGGCTGCCCGGGTGCTGGCAGCGCAACGGGGCTGGGCGGGCGAAGCGCTGATGGCCGTCAACCTGGAGTCGGGCAACCTCCATCCGCCCTGCCTCTGCGCAGCCGACGAGGCGCTGGATGCCGCCTCCTCCAATCCCGGCGCGCAGCGCATGGAGAAGGCTGTCTCGGGTCGCTACCTGCCACGCCTGCTGGCCTTGGCCTCAGGCGAGGACCTGTCCGCCGCTCAGCGGAGCGCGGAGCTGTTGAGCATCCTGCGGCGCGACGAACCGGCCAGCGCCAGGGGCTGTCTGGCCAACGCCATACTGGATCGATCCGCTGATCTCGTCGCGGTCGGTCTGGCCGCGGTGGCGGATCTGCATCCCCCCGAGGCGGCGCTCTCCGTTGGCGCCGAGGGCAGCCTGTTCTGGCGCTCGCCCGGCTACGCGGCCCGCGTCCAGCTGCGGCTGGACGAGCTGCTGGGGGCCCAGCGGGCCCGGATCCGTTCCGTCTCCCAGGCCAACCTGGTGGGGGCCGCCGCGGCCGCGCTGGAGCCTCAGCCGGCGCTCGTTGAAGTTTCTTGACCAGGTGGGGATGGCGCTCTTGTCCCGGAGGTGCCATCTTGCGGATCCGACATCGGCGGGGCGTCGCCTCGCGACGCGTACATCACCAGCAAAGGAGGCCTCTTGCCCAGCGCAACCATCTTTCCGCGACGTCCCCCATGGGAAGTGGTCCTGCTGCTGGCCCTGGCCGCGACGCAGGGCTGCGACGATGAGAACGGAGGTCCTGGCGGCCAGGGCACGGACACGGGCGATTCCGGTGGCGAGCCATCCGATCCCTGGGACCTGGGCGACGTGTTCGGCGTCGCGAACGTCGATGACGACGACGGCAACGGCGTGACCGACTGGAATGACGCCGGCCCCGCGGGCGAAGATGACTACGCCCTGTTCACGGTCCCCGCGGCGCTGCGCGCGGGCGTGGGAGAAGGTGAGAGCCTGGTGCTCAGCCTGGGGGGCAGCATCGAGAGCATCCGGATCTGGCAGGCTGGCACGCAGCTGATGGGCTCGGGCGGCACCAGCCACACGCTACCAGCGGGCAGCGACGACCAGGTCTTCGAGGTGGAGTTCGCCGAGTTCCTGGACCAGGGCGATCTCACCCTGCAGCACCTGGACGCCAGCGGCGCCGAGCTGCGCTCGGTCACCGTCTCGTTGCAGGCCGCCCCGCTGCTGTTGAACCACCACCTGCAGCCCGCGGATCACCTCTGGATCATCGAGATGAACTGGGGCAGCTACAGCAACGCCGACATGGTGGCGGACCTGGAACAGATCCTGGGCTCGGACCACTTCACGGCGGTCAACGGCAGCCCCTACAACTACGACGTCTGGATCCAGGACGAGCTGGAGTTCGCGCTCAACCGCGCTCCGGATGTGGAGGGGCAGGTGATCGTGGACTCCATCCGCAGCCAGAACGGCAGCTACCTCGACAACTTCCCGGAGAACATCCTGGAGGGGCCCGGGGTGGCGGTCATGACCTGGGGCAGCGGCTTCGCCAACTCCCTGGACTCCTTCGGCAACCTGGAGACCGCTCCGCCGGTCACCGTGGGTGGCGTCAGCTATCCCCACGGGCGCACCTACTTCGGCGGCGACACCAGCTACCACCCGAGCACCGGGATGAGCGATTTCCTGGAGTCCCAGCTGGTGCAGGACATGTTCATGCCCGACAGCACCTGGCTCTGCGTGGGGCACGTGGACGAGTTCACCACCTTCGTGCCCGACGCGTCCTCGGACAAGGGCTTCAAGATGTTGGTCAGCGATGTGGACGTGGCCTGGGATCTGCTCGACTCCCTGGATCCGAGCCAGTCCATCCCCAAGTACACCTCGGCCCACGGCTACTCCACCATCGGCGATCTGACGGGCGACACCTCCCTTCGCAGCTTCAACGACGACATGCAGCAGGACTGGATCGAGCCAGCGCTGGCCACCTATATGCAGGAGCTGGGGCTGGATGAGAGCGACATCATCCGGGTCCCGGGCATCTGGGAAGAGAACCGCTGGTGCCCGCCCAACAGCGCGCTCTCGCTGATCCCCGGCCTGATCAACCTGGCCGTCTACACCGATGAGGGCGGCAAAGGCAGCAAGCTGCTGATCGCCGATCCCTTCCTGCGTGGCACCAGCCAGGGCCAGGACGACGATCCCATGATCGCGCTCTGGGACAGCCTGATGCCCGCGGGCAACGAGACCTACTACCTGGATGACTGGAGCGTCTACCACGAGGGCATGGGCGAGGTGCACTGCGGGACGAACATCCGGCGCGTGCCGACAGACGACTGGTGGACCACCTCAACGCACCTGCTGGGAGGTTCGAGATGATGGGCGAGCTCCGCAAGACCTTTCTCTTCGCGCTCTGCGCGGCCTCTCTCACCAGTCCGGCGGCGCTGGCCGACAGCGCGTCCGAGGCCCTGCTGCTGGACCGCTACCTGGCTGCCAGCGCGCCGCTGCTGGACCCGGCGCAGGCCGAGGCTGTCACGCTGAGCGAAGCCCAGCTGGAGGAGGCGCTCACGAGCGCCGACTGGCGCGTACGGCAGCAAGCCGCCCTGGCCCTGGGCTGGCGGCAGTACGAGGCCCTCTTCCAGGAGCACGCCGCGCTGCAGCCCCTGCCCACCCGCATCGACACCCTGCGAATGCTGGGCAGCGCCGTGGCTGACGAGCGCCTGACACCCCTCTACCTGGAGCGCCTGCTGCGGGGGGACGAGTCGTTGGAGAACCGGCTGGCCCTGGCGGACATCCTGCCGCGCAGCGGCGGGGACTGGACCGAGGCGGCCGTCACCCTGTTGCAGAGCGACGAGGATCCCGCGCTGCGCGCCATGCTGGCCGCCTGCCTGCGCTACGGAGAGGCGCAGCACGCCCTGCCTGCCCTGCGCAACGCCCTGGCCACGCCCCAGTCCCAGGTACGACTCGAGGCGGCGCGTGCCCTGGCCTGGCGCTCCGACGGCGCCCAGGCGGCGGACGAGCTGGAAGCTGCGTTGGCCGATGACGATGCCGAGCTGCGGGCCACCGCGGCCCGGGCCCTGGGCTACCTGGGTGTCGAGAGCGCCTTCACGGCTCTGACCGGGCTGCTGGAAGATGCGGATGCCGCGGTTCGCCTGCAGGCCGTCAACGCCCTGGGGCGTCTGGATGCCCCCCGCGCAGCCAGTCTCTCCCAGTTGCGCAGCCTGGAATATGACGAAGATCCTCGTGTGGCCAGAGCGGCCAAGAGGGTTCGATAGGGGTCTTGGACAGGGCCTGATGGCCCGGATACAGGGCCGGCCTCTTGTGCCGGGGGGACCTGGTCCGTCCGGCGTCGCCCAGCATGAACAAGACCGGGAGAAAGACGATGTCCGACCACAATCCGAGTGTCGATGAGCTGCTGAAGAAAGCCCAGCAGCCCTCCAAAGACGCCATGGAGCTGCACCCCTTCTACCAGGGCAAGATCCAGGTCACCTCCAAGTGCTGCATCCGCAGCCTGGACGACTTCGCCATCTGGTACACGCCAGGCGTGGCGGCACCCTGTAAGGACATCGCCGCCAACCCGCAGACGGTCTACGACCACACCAACAAGGGCAACACCATCGCCGTGGTCTCCGACGGCACACGCGTGCTGGGCCTGGGCAACATCGGCCCCGAGGCGGGCATGCCCGTCATGGAGGGCAAGGCCCTGCTCTTCAAGTACCTGGGCGGCGTGGACGCCGTGCCCATCTGCGTGGACTGCCACGAACCCAAGGAGATCATCCAGCTCGTCAAGTGGCTGCAGCCCAGCTTCGGCGGCATCAACCTGGAGGACATCCAGAAGCCCCAGTGCTTCGAGGTGCTGGACACGCTGCGCGAAGAGGCCCGCATCCCGGTCTGGCACGACGACCAGCAGGGCACGGCAGCTGTCACCGTGGCAGGTCTGATCAACGCGCTCAAGCTGGTGGGCAAGCAGCTGGGCGAGGTCACCATCTCCATGCTGGGCGCGGGCGCCTCCAACCAGGCCATCGTGCGCCTGCTGGCCAACGCCGGCGCCGATCCTGGCAAGATCGTCATGTGCGACTCCAAGGGCGTGCTGCACAAGGGCCGCACCGACATCGAGACGGGCAACGATCCCTGGAAGTGGGGCTGGGCCCAGCGCACCAACGACGAGAACCGGCAGGGCGGTCCGGAAGTGGCCATCGAGAACACCGAGGTGCTCATCGCGCTCTCGCAGCCTGGCCCCGGCGTGGTCAAGCCCGAGTGGATCCGCAGCATGGCCAAGGACCCCATCGTCTTCGCCTGCGCCAACCCGGTGCCCGAGATCTGGCCCTGGGAGGCTGAGGAAGCCGGCGCGGCCGTCTTCGCCACCGGCCGCAGCGATTTCGCCAACCAGGTCAACAACTCCCTGGGCTTCCCGGGCATCTTCCGCGGCACCCTGGATGTGCGCGCCACCACCATCACCGACGAGATGTGCATCGCCGCGGCTCTGGAGCTGGCCAAGGTGGCCGAAGACAAGGGCCTGCGCCCCGACTACATCATCCCGGACATGAACGAGTGGGAAGTCTTCCCGCGCGAAGCCGTGGCCGTGGGCCTGAAAGCCATCGAGCAGGGTGTGGCCCAGCGCGAGGACAGCGCCGAGAACCTGATGGCCATGGCCGAGAAGACCATCCGCGAGGCCCGCGCCCAGGTCGACAGCCTGCAGGAGCAGGGCTTCATCCGCCTGCCCTAGCCGGCCTGCAATGAGCGGCTACGGGCGCCGCTGGATGCCGGCGGCGCCCCTACTCGACCGGAGAGAGCAGCTGCAGCTCCGGCACTCCCTCCACGTAGAGGCTGGTGCTGGGGAAGGCGAAGCGCACGCCCAGCTCTTCGGCCGCCTGGATGAAGGACAGCAGGATCTCCTGGCGCACCTGCAGCTCGCGGTGCCAGTCGGGCACGTCCAGGAAGAAGTAGACCATGATCTCCAGGGCGCTGGCGCCGAAGTTCTTGAAGTGGATCTCGCAGGTGCCCTTCCAGGTCTCGTCGTGCTCCTCGACGATGCGGTTCAGGCGCGCCACGTAGGCCTGCAAGGTCTCGCGCGGGGTGTCGTAGGCGACGCCGAGGGTGCTCAGCTGGCGGCGGTAGGGGCGCTGCCCCATATTGTTGATCGGTGAGTGCCCGACCTTTCCATTGGGAAGGGAGATGAGGGACTTGCCGAAGGTGCGGATACGCGTGCTGCGCAGGCCCACCTCTTCCACGACGCCCTCCCACTTGCCGTCCACGATGATCCAGTCGCCTATCTGGAAGGGTCGGTCCACGAAGATGGTGACCGCGCCGAACAAGTTCTCCACCGTGTCTTTGGAGGCCAGGGCGATGGCTGCGCCCCCCAGGCTCAGCCCCGCCACCAGCGAGGTGACCTGCACGCCCTGGTTCTGCAGCACGAAGACCACGCCCAGCGCCACCACCGCCACCTTCAGACTGCGGCCGACCACGGGCACCAGCTGGTCGTCGAGCTTGCCATCGGTCTTGAGCGCTCGCCTGGCCAGCACGCCTTCGAAGAGGCCCACCAGCTGGTAGGCCAGCAGGACCGCGGCGATGGTCAGCGAGACCTCGGCCAGAAAGAGCAGGGTCCGCTCACCCTGCTGCAGGGCGATGTCCTCGATCCCCCAGCACAAGATGGCGCAGCTGAACATCACCGTGACCGGCCTGCGCAGCTTGCCGAAGAGCTGCTCGTCGATGGAGGCGCCGAGCTTGCGGAAGACGCGCTCGGCCCAGGCCGACAGCAGCTTGTGGAAGAGCAGGCCGGCGAGCCAGGCTGCCAGCAGCAGCAACAGGAAGTAGAAGATCTGCCAGAGCTGGACCGAGCCCAGGCCCAGCTCGGACAGGCCGGGCAGCAGGGAGTGGCACAGGTCCCGGAAGGCCGCCGGGAGCAGGCCGGGGGGGGAAGCGACGCCAAGAGCTTCGCCGCCAGCTTGCTGTGCTGCGGCGGGACCGGCCATGAGCAGGGCTGCGGCTGACAGGGGGATACCTAGGGGTCTGGGCATGCGCTCCTCCGCTGGGGGCTTTGCGGGGGCGCAACCTATCATGAAACAGCTCCCTCCGGATCGACCATCAAGGGCTTTCGAGGGGAGATCAGCCCGGGTCCAGCGGCGACGGTGCAGCCGTAGCGAGATTTTGGCCCGGGCATGCGCTCGGGCAGGCAGGGAATCCCGGCGTTCGGGAGAGGATGACTTCCCGGGCCGACTTGAGCCGAGGCTGCGCCGGAGCTCAAGCGGACCCACCTTCCCTGGCCACCCGCGGCTGGCCGATCCTGGGAGGCCGTTTCATGCTTCAGGGAGCGGCCCCGCAGTTCCATGGGCGACTATTGCGAAACAGCGCGGCTCGCCTGGGTTCCTTGGGCGGGAAAATGCAACGCAAAGGCCCAAAGGCGCAAAGGCGCGAAGGCCTGGGCCTGGGTGGCTGCCGGGCTGCGCCGTGGGAAGGCGAGGGGGAGAGAGGGCTGCCGCTACGGGGCCTGCAGGGATGGTGGCAGGCCGCGACGCGCAGCCGAACTGGATACGTGGACGGGATGGAAGAACACAGACTGGACAAGCTGTTCACGGATCGGCTGGACGATCTGACCGCCCTGCGGCGGGAGCTGCACGGCATGCCGGAGCTCTGCTACCAGGAGCGCCGTACGCAGGCCCTGTTGAAGGAGCGCCTGCGGGCCCTGGGGCTGCGGCCGCGCGCCGCGGCCGATACCGGCCTGGTGGCGGATACTCGGCCCGAGCTGCCCCCTGCGCTGGCCCTGCGGGCCGACATGGACGGGCTGCCGCTGTCGGAAGAGACCGGCCTGCCCTGGGCCTCGTGCCACAAGGGGCGCATGCACGCCTGCGGGCACGATGGGCATATGGCCATCCTGATGGGGACGAGCCTGGCGCTGGCCCGGGCGCAGGCCCCCGTCAACGTGCGCCTGCTCTTCCAGCCGGCAGAAGAGGGGGAAGCCGGCGCCATGGCCATGATCCGGGATGGGGCGCTGGATGGCGTCGAGGAGATCTACGGGCTGCACAACTGGCCCGATCTGCCGCTGGGGCAGGCTGCGGTGACGGATGGTGCCGTGATGGCGGCCTGCGTGCTCTTCACCGTGGACTTCGAAGGGCAGGGCGGTCACGGCTCCCAGCCACAGTCCGTGCGCGATCCCATCGTGGCCGCGGCGCAGTTCGTGACCGGGGCCCAGAACGTGGTCGCGCGCCACGTCCATCCCCGTGAAGCGGTGGTGATCAGCTTTGGCAGCATCCACGGCGGCACGACCGGCAACATCATCCCGGATCGGGTGCGGCTCGAGGGCACGATGCGCTGCATGAGCGAGGAGGTGGCGCTGCTGGCGGAGCAGCGCCTGCGCGCCATCGCAGAGAGCGCCGGCGCCATGCTGGGCGTGCGCGCCAAGCTGGACTGGCGACCCATCTACCCGGTCACGCGCAACCACCCCCCCTGCGCCCGGCGCGTTCGCCGCGCCCTGCGCGAGCTGCCAGGCCTGGACGAGTCCGCGGAAGATCCCTTTCCCTGCATGGGGGCCGAGGATTTCAGCTTCTACCTGCAGCGCGTGCCAGGGGCCTTCTTCTTCCTGGGAAGCGGGCGCGCAGAGGGGCCGAATCCAGGTGTGCACGCAGCCACCTACGATTTCAATGACGATGCGATCGTCATGGGAGTACGCGTCTTCCTGCACCTCGTGGAGCAGGTGGCTGGCCTGCGTCTGGCGTAATCTCTCCAACTGTTGTAGGGTCCTCTTGCCGGTTTCCGGCACGATACGCTCAGAAAGGAGTTGTTCGGCATGAAGAGAATGCTTGTCCCAGCCTGTCTGTTCGTCACCGGTGCCCTCATCCTCGCCTGCGGCGGCATGGGCGGTGACAAAGAAGAAGTCGTCGAGGAGGAGGTGGAAGAAACCACGCCTGAACCTCCCCCCAAGGCCGCCCGGATTCCGTTCTCGCAGGCTGCGTTCGCGTGCTGCGGCAAGGAAGTGGCCAGCGGAATGGTGGGCCAGTACATCGATCTGCAGGAGGCGCTCGCCTCTGACAACCTGCAGAAGACGCGTGGCGAGATCTACTCCCTGCACGGCAAGGCCAAGGCCGCTGCCAAGGCGGGTTCCTTCTCGCAGAACTCCCGCGAGATCTCAAAGGACGTCGAGGTGCTGCTGGAGCCCTATATGAGCTCCCCCTCCATCGAGGAGGTCCGCGGCGTCTTCGACGAGGTCTCGGACAAGATCATCGCGCTGGCAGAGGCCAACAAGGGCGGCAGCACCATGGTGGCCGTCGCCTTCTGCCCCAAGGCCAACGCCAACTGGCTGCAAGACGAACCCAGGATCCAGAATCCCTACTTCGGCAAGTCGAACTCCGGCAGCGGCAGCTTCCGCGAGTAGGATGGCGGCAAACACCTCGCTGCCGAGCACCCTGCTGCCCAGAGCCCTGCTGCTCGGCGGGACCGGGCGTTTCCCTTTCAACGGGCATGCGCGCTTCGTCGTCGAAGCGCAGCATGCCCAGCTGCACGTGGCCGCGCGCCTGGCGGCCAGCTGCGAGCCCCCCCAAGCCTGGGAGGCCGCCCGTGCGCTGGGGCGTGGCCTGCTCAACCTGACGGGCAGCGATCGGCACCAGCTGCTGCGGGAGGCCTGGCAGGTCCTGGCTGTCATGGAATTCGACAGCTTCTCGCCCTGTGGCGATCAGGACCTGGCCTTGCTGCTGGTGGCCGTGGACGCGCGGGGCATGGGCTTGACGGGCACCGGGCTGGCCGCCGTCTACGAGTACGACGGCAGCGAGGGCCGTCCCCTGGTGCCGCCTGCCCATCCGCTGTTGGCGCTGGAGGGCGTGCCCAAGGAACCGCCGGGGGTGCTGACGCTGCACGAGGAGCCGCGTTCGGTGATCGCCGCCGCACGGGGCGGGGCCATGGACCCCGGCAGCCTTCTCTGGCCACTGGCCTGTGGCTGGCGGGAGGCGCGAGAATGAGCGCTGGCGAACAACAAGGGCAAGCCGTGACGCTGGAGTCGCCATGGGCGTCGGCCGTGCTGGCCGGAGACCTCTCCGCCACGGATCCGCGCTCCGACCTGGAGCGACTGCGGGCCGTGGTAAGGCTGGCCAGCGAGCAGGAGCGCGACCTGGGCCCCCTCTTCCAGGGCCTGCGCGAGGCGGATCCCATCGCCCTGGCCGACCTGGCCGTGGGACCGCGGGCGCCGGTGGGGAAAGCGGCCTTGTGCGCGGCGCTGGCCGTGGCGGACTGCCTCGAGGAGCAGATGTCCGCCGGCGCACTCTATCGGCGCCTGGCGGTGCTCGCCGATGGGCGGGAGGCGCAGGTGCTGGCCCAGGCCGCGGTCCGGCATCCGGCAGCCGGTTGGCTGCTGGCGCTCTCCGAGTCCGTCGAGGGAGAGCAGGCCGGCCTGACCCACTTGAGAGCCGCCCAGAACCACCCAGCCTTTGCGCAGTGCTGCTGGGCCTACGCCAGCAAGGGGCATGGCGCGGCGCTGATCGCCATGGCCGAGGAGACGGGCCGGGCAGAGCCCGTGGCAGCGCTGTTGGCCAATCAGCGGCAGGAGGCTGCTCTGGAGGCCGCCGGACGGCTGCTGGCGAGGCATGCGGGAGCCCCGCTGCCGGCCTTCGTGGCGGGCGTCTGGGGGCCCGATCCGGATGGCTTCTTCGTCAAGCTCGTCTCGGGCTTGCGCTCACGCGCCGCGGCGGAGCGGCTGCTGGCTCTGGACGCGGACCTGCCGCGCACGCAGGCCTTGTTGCGGGCCATCATGCCGGGTCTGCGCGGCAGGGAGCGAGCCAGGGGGGATTGAGCCTGGCGCGGGCGCGCTGCGGCTTCTGCCCTGCTACTCGCAGGGGTTGCTGCCGTCGTCGCTGCTGCCGGCGCTGTGGCCGCTGCCCGCCGGGTAGAGCATCAGCGCGGTGTAGACGAAGACGCCTTCCTCGGCGCCGAGCTCGACCAACAGGTCCACGGGACCGGCTTCGGCGGCCTCGGCCACGCTCAGGGTCAGCAGCAGCTCGTCCTCACGCACGTCTTGGGTGAGCACCTCGACGTCGCCGTAGAAGCGCAGATCGGTGATCTCTTCGAGGCCGGGGGCATCCTCGCCCTCCACCCGCAGCGAGCCGATGAAGACATCGCCGGCCTCGGCCTCGTTGGGGGTCAGGCCATAGCTGAAGGAAGGCGCATCCGGAGGATCTCCGGTGTCTTCGTCATCCGTCCAGTCGTGATCGCGATCCTCGAAGCCCGTGTCACCGTCGCAGCCGGGACACTCGCGGTCGTAGATGATGCAGGCCTGGGTCGTCAGGGCCAGGGCCACCAGAGAGAGGGGGAGGCGCATGTCTTCGCTCCTGCTCTTTGCCGAGGGGCGCTCGCTTCAGGGATGGGCTGAATCGGGGGCCGGTTCGCTCGACCGTTTCGACACCGCCAGGACGTGAATCTGACACCGGGCATTCAAAAAAACTGGCGGACGGGCTCCAGGGCGCTTGCCACCGGCTGGATAGTCCCCAGTCTCCCTCCGGCCAGCCTGGTCCGCCCTGGATTATCAATCCAGGGGCGGCTTGGCGCCATGACGGTGGGGGACAATGCGGGGGAGGGGGAGCGCGAAGCGCGGTATGGGGGAGGGGATGTCCCCCTCCCCCATCTATTTCTGGTTAGAGAAGGGGCGACACGTCGACCAACGTGAGGACCATGGCTCCCAACAAGGCCTACAAGAATGCCGAGTTCCTGAACAGTCGGGCTGCCCGGGCGATTCGCATCCTCTGCGAGTATGAGGAACCCCGGCGCAGGCTGCGACAGCAGGGGGTCGAGAACACCATCGTGATCTTCGGCTCCGCCCGCCCGGTCCCGGGCGAGGTGGCACGCGTGCGCCTGGAGCACCGGCGCCAGGAGCTGGAGACGGCGCCCGCAGAGGAGAGACTGCGGCAGGAGCGAGAGCTGCGCGCTGCCCAGCGAAAGCTGCGCCTGAGCCGCTTCCACGACGACGCCCGGCTGCTGGCCAGGCGCCTGACCCAGTGGAGCCTGGACCGCCCTGCAGGTCCCCGCTACATGATCTGCACCGGGGGTGGCCCGGGGGTGATGGAGGCGGCCAACCAGGGGGCGTCGGACGTCGAGGGTGGGCAGAGCCTGGGGCTGGGCATCACACTGCCCTTCGAGGAGCGGCTCAACCAGTACATCACCTCTGAGCTGGCCTTCGAGTTCCACTACTTCTTCATGCGCAAGTACTGGTTCGTCTACATGGCCAAGGCCATGGCTGCTTTTCCAGGGGGCTTCGGCACAATGGACGAACTGATGGAGAGCCTGACCCTGCGGCAGACCGGCCGGCTGGCCAAGCGCGTGCCCATGATTTTGTACGGCAGCGACTACTGGCACGAAGTCCTGAACCTGGAGAAGATGGTCGAGTGGGGGACCATCAGCGAGAAGGACCTGAAGATGCTGCGCTTCTCGGACTCCGTGGACGACGCCTTCGAGTACTTGACCTCCGCGTTGAGCGAGGTCGAGCAGGGGAGCTGGAATCCCTACCCGCACTCCGGCCCAGGAGAGGAGTGATGACCCGCTTTCGCCTTCGAGAGCGCCTGAAGAGGCGCATGGAGCGTTGCCTGGGGCACGAGAAAGAAGAGGTGGAGCCCATCTGGGTGGAGTTCGTGCTCCCCGACGGCAGCGAGCGGCGCGTCCGCACCGAGCCCCACTACACCCTGGTGATGGCGTCCCAGCTCTTGGAGACGCCGATCCACACCTCCTGCCCGGACGGGCACTGCGGGCAGTGCCAGGTGGAGATCCTGCAAGGCGCCGATGCCCTGCGCCCACCCAGCGAGGCCGAGACCGGCTTGCTCGAGGAGCACCTGGGCCAGGAACGGGATCCCAGCGTGCGGCTGGCCTGCCACGCGCGCCTGCTGCGCACCGGCGCACGGGTGAAGGTGCGGCGCGTCTGGCGGCTCGAGGACGTGGGCGGGCGCGGGGAGTAGCGCTGGTCTCGGCCTACTTGGGCGCCTCGATCTTGATCGTTCCCTTGTTGGCCGACAGGCTGATGGAAGGCCCGCCGTTGCCCATGGTGCCCTGGACGTGGGAGGCGGTGTTGGTGCCGCTGACCAGGTGCTCCACCTGGACCTCGGTGCCACGGGCGCTGAAGTTGGCCGACTGGGTGAGCGGGATGCGTAGGATGATCTCGCCGTTGGTTGCGGTGGCCTTGCTGGTGGCGGTGATCTCGGCCTCGTCGGCCAGGTCGATCTCGATGTCGCCCTCGCCGCTGGACAGGGTGAACTGGCTCATCACGCCGTCCACGTAGATGCCGCCGTTCTTGGTGGAGGCCTTGATGGTGCCCGTGCAGCCCGACACGGACACCCAGCCCTGGCTCCCGGTGATGCTCACCTTGGCTTCCTTGGGCAGGTTGACCGTCAGGGGGACCTGCACATCCGAGATGCCGGACCACTTGCCCTGGACGCTGGTGCTGACCGTGGCGCTGTAGTTGCTGGCGTAGGTGCGCACGCCGATGGAGTCGCCGTAGCGCTTCATGGTGTCTTGCTTGGTGCCCTCGACCGTGAAGTTGATGCGGGCCTGCAGACCCTGGGAGTCGGTGCAGCGCACGGAGATGTTGCCCTTGGTGTGCGTGATCTTGACGGGCGTTCCCGCCTTGTAGTTGGCGGCGTCCTGCTGCACCTGGCCCTCGTAGGTCATGGAGGTCTCCCCCGACTTGGTGTCGTCTCCCAGGTCGAAGTCTCCTACGTCGATGTCCAGCAGGCCGCCCTGCGCCCAGGCGCTGGCGGGCAGGCCGAGGCAGAGAGCGCAGAGGGCGGCGGTGGCGGACAGGCGGGCGAAGGGGCGCGGGCGGTTCATGTTTCAGCTCCGTTGCCGGCTATGGGTGGTAGGGACTATCCAGGCGGACAGTGCCCGGTCAAACCCTGCGTCACTCGCAACCCATGGCCCTCCCCGGCCCATCCCCGCAGGCAGCGCTATCGACGTCCGCGCTTGCGCCGTGGGCGGCCACGCCGGCGCCGATTGTCGCCACCCCGGCCCTGGGGCCGGCCCCGGGAGCCCTGGTGGGACCTGGACGGAACCTCTCTCCTGGCTTCCCCGTCGCCTGTCGCTGCCGATTTCTGGCTCTTCAAGCGATCCCAGGCGAAGAAGTTGCGCAGCGCCACTGCCAGCAGCATGTCGCCCTGGGGGTGGTTCTTGAGCGCGCGCACCGTGGGCAGGTAGCTCTCAAAGGCGCTGGAGCCCATGGCCGCCCTCAGCCGCTTCACCTGGGAGGTCAGGCGCAGCTCGGTGGCCTCTTCCTGGGTGGGGACGGAGAAGACCTCGAAGGCGATGTCGTACTGCCGCTCCAGCGTCAGGCGCGTGGACAGGTCGGCCCCGCCGGCCAGGGAGATGCAGATCCCCTCTTTGCCGAGCCGGCCGGTGCGACCGCTGCGGTGCAGGTAGACGGCTGGATCTTCGGGCAGGGAGTACATCAGCACGTGGGAGAGATCGCTGATGTCGATACCGCGCGCCGCCACGTCGGTGGCCACCAGGAACTGGATCTGGTGCCGCTTGAGCCGACTCATGGCTTGCTCGCGCTTGGCCTGGGGCAGCTCGCCGGAGATGTACTCGGCATCGAGCCCCTGACGGCGCAGGAAGTTGGCCACCGTGGTGGTGTCCTCGCGCGTGTTGGTGAAGATCAAGACCGAGCTGGGCTGCTCCTTGTCGATCACGGCCAGCAGCGAGCGCACCTTGTGCACGCTGGGATCGGTCTCGTAGAGCACATGCCGGATTCCCTCCACCCGATCGGCATCGGTGGAGAGCATCATGGTCTCGGGGTCTTTCAGGTATTTCTTGACGATGGAGGCTATCTTGCCCTGCACGGTGGCGCTGAAGAGCAGCACCTGGGGCTTGGGCGGGATCTTGTTGAGGATCTTGGTCACGTCTTCCAAGAATCCCATGGAGAGCATCTCGTCGGCTTCGTCGAGGCAGGCCATGGTGGTGCTGGAGAGGTCCAGGTTGCCGCGGCGGATGTGGTCGATGATGCGCCCGGGGGTGCCTACCACCATCTCCACGCCCTCTTGCAGGGCCTTGGTCTGGGGGCCGATGGCGACGCCGCCGTAGACCGTGCAGATCCTGATGTCCTTGTACTTGGCGATGGCCGCGCATTCCTCGGCCACCTGCAGGGCCAGCTCGCGGGTGGGGGTGAGCACGATGGCCCGCGGCTTGCGGTCGCCGGCTTCGATGCGCTCGACGATGGGGATGCCAAAGGCGGCGGTCTTGCCCGTGCCGGTCTTGGCTCGTACCAGCAGGTCCTTGCCGGCCAGGGCGGGCTCGATGGCTGCGGCCTGCACGCCGGTGGCTACCTCGTATCCGAGGTCGTCGAGGCCCTTGAGGATCTCGGGGCTCAAGGGAAACTCGGAGAAATTGCGATCGGAGACGTAGTCCGCGCCCTTCGGAATGGCGCTTTCCTTGCGCTCGGCAGGGGCGGCGATGGCTGCGGAAGCTTCTTCGGAAGGTTGGGGAGCGTCGGCCGCATCTGCGGGAGGAGCTTCAGCGGCATCTGCGGGAGGCGCGTCCGCGGGGGGTGCGTCTGCGGGGGGAGGGGAGGAGGCTGGCTCTGACTCGGCGGGCGCCTGCTCGGCGTCGCGCTCCACGGTCTCGTCGCTAGGGGATTTCGGCAACGGTCTTTCCTTGCGCTGTGCGCGTTGATGGGGCTTGGCGTAGCGCTTGGCACGCAGAGGAATCGCCCCGAGAGGGCGCGAGCCTATCAGGGGTGACTGGGGCCGTCCAGCGCTTCCACCGCTGGAATCACTCCTGACAAGGGGGAGCCGAGCGCATGGGACGGGGCAGAGCGGCAACGCAGAGGGCGGGACAGGAGAGGGCGTGAACGTCAAAAAAGATACTGCAGGGTATGGAGGATCCGTTACATTGCCGCCTTTTCCGCCAGCGAGATCCATGCCATGAGCGCCGCAACCTCCCCGCAAGACGCCCAGGCCCTGAGGGCTCACGTCTCGCGTGCGGGAACAATCCTGCTCACCGGTCCCAAAGAGATCGATGGCGACAGCCTGGGCAGCTGCCTGGCCCTGGCCCTCATCCTGCGTCGCACGACGCAGGCCGAGGTGCACGTGGCCGGGATTCCGGGCTGGCGCTACGCCGATCTCCCCGGTGTGGAGCGCAACCTGGCCAATGACCAGGTGGCGGGCCGCTACGATGTGGTGATGGTGCTCGATGGCGATAGTCGTCGCCTGGCCCCCGAGCTCAAGCCCGTCTTCGCGAGAGCGAAAGTCAAGGTGGTGATCGACCACCACGACTCCACGTCCGCCGACAGCTACGATGTCGCCCTGCTGGACAAAGACGCTGCGAGCACCTGCCAGATCGTGATCGCGCTGGCCCAGGAGTGGGGTGTGGAGCTGGACGGGGAGCTGGCGGAGCTGCTCTACACGGGTATCGCCTACGACACAGGGGGCTTCCGGCACTCCAATACCGACTCCCAGACCCTGCGCATGGCCGCCCAGCTGCTCGAGACGGGTATCGATCACAGCCGTATCGTGATCCGTACGGCCCACGAGCGGCGCGTGCAGGGCATCGCGGTGGTGGGCCACGTGCTCGAGAGCCTGCGCTTCGAGGCCGATGGGCGCCTGGCCCTGGGCTGCGTGGAGCTGGAGTTCATGGAGAGCATCGGCGCCCAGGCCGCCGATATCGACTTCGTCATCGACCTGCTGCTCTACGTGGACGGCGTCGAGGTGGCCGTGCTGGCCGTGGAACGCCGCGTCGGCGAAGGTTGCGAGGTCAAGCTCTCCCTGCGGTCCCGCGGTGACGCCGATGTCTGCCGCATCGCCAACCAGCTGCACGAGACCGGTGGTGGGCACAAGCGCGCGGCTGGCGTCGTGCTCGACGGAGCCCTGGACGATGTCCTGCGGCGAGTTGTGCTGCCCAAGCTCTTGTCCGAGTTGAGCCCCTCGGGATAGCCGGCGGGGCCTGTCTGGGAAAGGTACGTTCCGTTGGCTGCGGGAGAGACCCTGGACCGGCTGGCGGGCAGCTGGCGCATCCTGCAGCTGCGGCGCGGCCACCGCTTCTCCACGGACGATCTGCTCTGCGCCTGGATGGGGGCCTGGGCGCAACCCGCGGCGCGGCGGCTGCTGGACCTGGGGGCCGGCATCGGATCGGTGGGCCTGCTCTGCCTATGGCGCATGGATGCGCAGGCGCGCCTGGTGATGGTGGAAGCGCAGCGCATCAGCCATGAGCTGGCCCTGCGCAGCGTGACCTTGAACGGGCTGCAGGACAGGGTCCAGGCTCGGCTGGGTGATCTGCGGGACGAGGCCACGGTCCCCGAGCGAGGGGCCTACGACCTGGTGACCTGCTCTCCGCCCTATATTCCCAAGGGAAGGGGAGTCGTCTCGCCAGTTCCGCAGCGGGCAGGAGCGCGCATCGAGCTGCGGGGAGATGTGTTCGACTACCTGGTGGCGGCGCGCAGAGCCCTGGCGCCGGGCGGACGGGTCACGCTGGTCTTCGCGGCGGCGGACCCGCGACCCGCCATGGCCATCGAGCGGGCCGGGCTGGTCCTCTGCCGCCGCCAGCCCGTGCGCTTTCGGGCTGGCAGGCCGGACGCGTTGGCGCTGTACGTCTGCGCCCATCCCGACGACGGCCCTGCGCAGCCCCGGCACGATCCGGCCCTGGTGCTGCGTGACGAACAGGGACGCTGGACCGAGCGCTACCTCCGGATTCGGCGCGAGACGGGCCACCAGCCCTGACGCTCGCGGCTTCCGCCTCGTCCGCTCGACCCGTTCGTCCGCCCGGCTAATTCATCTGGCCCTGCTATTTCATTTGGGCAGTGACCAGGGCGTTGGTCTCGCGCATGCGCTGGGCCAGGGTGCTCAGCAGCTTCCAGAGCAGCTGGATGCCCAGCTCGGGCTCGCGGCGGCAGAACTCCACCACGTGCTCCTGGTCGATGGTGATCAAGCTGCCGTAGGCGTTCCCCGTGACCGTGGCCGAGCGCGGCAGCTGATCGGCCAGGGCGATCTCGCCGAAGTGCTCCCCGGGCCCCAGCTTGGCCAGCTCCACGCCATCGCGGGACACCGCCACCTCTCCCTGGACGACCACGTACATGGTCTTGCCAGGCTCGGACTGGCTGAGGATCACCTGCCCAGGCGTGAAGAAGAGCTCGTCGCAGATGCGGCTGACGCGCAGCCGTGCGTGGAAGGGGAGATCCTTGAACAGGAAGAGATCTTCCATGATCTGGGCGCGAGCGATGGCGGCGCCCGCCTGCGGGCTGGCCTCGGGCTCCAGCAGGATGAGCGTGACGTTGTCAGGGGCGCCGCGCTGCAGCGCGTCGGCCAGCATGGCCTCGGTGGCCGCGCGGATGTCGTCCATATGGCCGAATCGCGCCAGCTTCTCACTCGGAACGACGTCGGTCAGGCCGTCGCTGCTCAGCAGGATGCGATCCCCCGGCAGCATCTCCACGGCCAAGAGATCGGGCTGGACCGTGGGGTGCAGGCCCACCGCGCGGGTGATGACGTTGCGGTAGCGGCTGCGCTGGGCGTCTTCCAGCGTCATCTGACCCGAGCGCACCAGCTCGTTCACCATGGAGTGGTCTTCGGTGAGCAGACGCACCTCGCCATCGCGCAGCAGGTAGGCGCGAGAATCGCCCACGTGGGCCACGAAGGCCCAGCCGCCTCCGACCACGGTGGCCACCACAGTGGTGGTCATGCCACGCAGGTTGCGGGCTTCGGCTGCCTCGAAGACGCGGTGGCTGGCTTGCTGGCAGGTCTCGTCCAGGGCCTCCAGGGCAAAGTTGCGATTGGCCAGGGTGGGCTTGTCGGCGTAGTGCAGCACCGCTTCCTGCAGCATGGGCGCGGCCTGGGCGAAGGTCTCGATGGTGATGGCGCTGGCGACCTCTCCCGCCGCCCGGCCCCCGACGCCGTCGGCGACGACGAAGACGCCATTGTCCGGATCGCGCAGGTAGGCGTCTTCGTTCTGCTGCCGGGAACAGCCGACATCGGTACAGGCGTGGTAGAAGGTCATGGATCAACCTCTGGGCATTGGCTCGGCGCTCACTTCACCGTTACCGGGACGGCGTGCAGGACCAGATCCTCCTCGCCTGCGACGGACAGCATAACCTGCAGTGAGGCAGGACCTGCCGGTTCTTTCTGCGAGATGGTGGATTCGTGCTCCAGCAGCAGCTCGCCCCGTGCTGGCAGCCGGGAATCGGAGATCGCCTCGAAGGGCGGCTCGGCGCTGATGCTGCGGCCGAGCTCGTGCAGCAGCGCCTCGTGCATGGGCTCACCCAGCTTTTTGCCCTGGCTGTGCAGCACGGCGGCCCGCAGCTGCAGGATCTTGCCGGGTTGACCCGTTGGAAAGGCGTGGCCCGCACCCGTGTTCTGCAGCCGGATGCGGATGCGGAAGGGCTCTCCTCGCTGGATCTGGGCCGGCTCCACCGAGACGAGCACGCTCAAGGCCCGCGCTCTGTCGGCACGGAAGCTGTGGTCGGCGTGACCGGCGAAGCGCCCGGCCGTGACCGGCCCGGCCACGGTGGGCATGTGGCAGTCCTGGCAGCGCACGCCGGCCTCGCGGTAGGGCGAGGCGTACCACTCCCCGTAGGTGTCGTACCAGGGGAAGCTGGCCTGGGGCCAGCTGAGCTGGTGGCAGCTGGCGCAGAAGCTGGGAGAGGCCAGGTCAGCGCTCACTCGCACCGCATGGGGGGCGCTGGCGGGCTGTCGCAGGCCGATGATCTCGCCGGCCCGCAGGTGGCAGGCTGCGCAGGTCACGCCTTCGGCCTGCAGGCTGGGCTCCCAGGCCGGGTTCGGCCGGTGTTGGGGGCTGGCGAGATCGCCGCCTGCGAAGCTCTCCACCAGCAGAGGGTGCTGGTTGACGAGCGGAAGATGGCAGGCCTGGCAGAAGCCGGGCTCGCTGGCATCGCGCAGCGCCTGCTGGAAAGTGGCGCCCGCCCAGGCGCTGCGCAGGGCGCTCTCGGCCCAGGCGTCGTGTACGGCGAAGTGGCAGGCGTTGCACTGCTGGGCGCTGATATTGGCCAGGCCCGCAGGGAGCTCCAACCCTTCCAGGGGCAGGCCGTCGGGGAAGAGAGCCTGCCGGGGTGCCACGTCGGGGGCCACGGCCTCGGCGGGCTGCAGCTCGGGCTCGACGCCCAGCGGCGCACCTTCGGGCTCTGCCGCCTTGGGTTCTTTGGCTTCCTGCCGCCAGCGAGCGGCCCACCCTCCGGCTGCGGAGAGGGCGACCAGCGCCAGGTAGGTGAAGCAGCGTGCGACCAGGATGGCGGACCTCCGTGTGGGCATCTGTCAGTAGTCGATCGTGGCCGGGTCGTCTCCCCCCGGCGTGAGGCAGGCCGCGACATGGGCCCCCTCGGGACCGTATATCGTCGCGTGGAGCTGGTAGAAACCCATCACGCGGCGCACGTAGTTGCGGGTCTCGTCGATGGGAATCATCTCCACCAGGTCGTCGATCCCGATCTTCTCCCCTTCGGGGGTCTCTCCTTCGTTCGTCGCTTTCCATGGCCTGTACCATGAAGAGACGTTGGTGGGCCCCGCGTTGTAGGCGGCTACGGCCAGGGGCGTGCAGCCCTGGTAGCGTGCCAGCAGGCGGTTCAGATACCAGGTGCCGTATTGGATGTTGCTGGCCGGCTCGAGCAGATCTCGCGGCGAGTAGCGCGCAGCGCCCAGGTCGCGCGCCACCAGGGCGCCCGTGGACGGCATCACCTGCATCAGTCCTACGGCTCCGGCGCTGGAGAGCGCGGTCACCTTGTACTGGCTCTCCTGGCGCATGACGGCCAGGACCAGCAGGGGATCCACGTCATAGCTGCGACTCGAGCGCCAGACGTGCTCGGGGTAGGCCGCTGGGTAGGCCATGGCCAGGGCCTGACGCTGGTGCTCGGCAGGGACGTACTTGTGCAGGCCCATGCTGAAGCGCGAGGCCAGGTGCCAGGCGCGGGCGTAGAGGAAGAGACGACGCCACTGGCCCATGTCCAAGTCCGCCGCGCGCAGCTGCAGAGCCCGGGGTCCCTTTCCGCGCTTGGCCTGCTCGATCTCGTCGTAGATGGGCTCGAGCACGCGCCCCGCCAGCTCGTAGGCGCCTGCGTCGGCCAGCGTCAGGGCTGCGGGCAGGTCGGGCCAGAGTTCCCGGTGACGGGCGACGAAGGATGAGAGCACGGCGCGGCTCTCGGCAGCGTTGAAGAGCGGCCCGCTCGTCATGACCAGGGGCGGGTAGCCTTGCAGCGCTGCGATCCCGCTGTCGGCATGGATCTCGCCCGCGGGCAGCGCCTCGCCGGGCTGCACGGCTGCGACCTCGGCTGCAGGCCGCCATGCCAGCGTCGACCACTGCAGCGCGCGGGCGGCCGGCGCCAGGGCCGCTCCCTGCGCCCAGGGTGCCACCTGCGGGGAGGGCGGGACGCTGCGGACCGCGGCTGGATCGCTGCGAGGGGAGGATGCGGGCAGCGGCCAGCGCCCTGTGCGTCGCAGCCAGGCCGGAGCCGCGGCTTCCTCTGCGGAGCGCTGCTGGCGCAGGCGGCTGGACGCCAGCAGGCCGTACCAGGAATTGGGCTTTGCGTCCTGGACGGCCCGCAGCTCCTGTCGAGCGCGATCCTCATCCCCCTGCGCCAAGGCCACCTTGGCACGGTAGTAGCGGGCGCGCGTGGCGCGGGCCCCGTCACTGCCCATCACCTGCTCGAGGCGCTCCGCCGCCAGGTCCCAGGAACCTGCGCGCCAGGCGCAGAACGCGGCGTACCAGGCCGCCTCCCGACCCAAGCTGCCGCCCGTGCGGGCCAGCTTGTCCCAGAGCTCCCTGGCCCGCTCGGGTTGCCCAGCCATCATCCAGGCGCGCGCCTCGTGCTCGGTGGCGTGGCGCCAACGATGGTGGCTGACGTGCTCCTTGCGACCGCGCTGCGCCCACTCGGCGGCCTCCTGCCAGTAGCCGCCGCGGGCCAGGGCGCGGTGGGCCAGCCAGCAGGTCTCGGCGTCGGGCGCCGCCTGGTAGCGCTCGGCGAAGATGTCGGCCAGGATCCGGTACCGGTGGGTACGCCAGGCGAAGGTCTCCAGCTGGCTCTCGGCCCAGCTGCGCGCCTGGGCGTCTTCGTCGTGCAGCAGCTCTTGCAGCAGCTCCCAGGCCAGCACGTATTCTTTGGCCCTGCGAGCCGAGACGGCGAGCTGTATGCGGCTTTGCACATCATCGGCGGCAAGCGGCGCCTCGCCCTCGGGGGCCAGGTCCGCCAGGGCCGCCAGGGCCGCTCGGTTGGTGGTCGGGTAGCGGTAGTTCAGCGCCATGTGCCGCAGCTCGGCGCTGCCAGCCTTGGGCGAGTGGTTGGCCGTGGCCAGGGCCTTGCCCAGCCTGGCGGGTTCCACATCGTCTCCGTCGGGCTCCAGCTCGATGAACTCCTGGTAGGCCTGGTGGGCCGGGGAGGTGTAGCCGGCGGCCACGTAGGCATCGCCCATCAGCAGCAGGCAGTCGTCGGCGTAGATGCCCTCGGGCCAGCGCTGTCGGTAGCGTCGGCACTCGCGCGCCGCCACGCCGAAGCGCCCCCGTCGGTAGTCCGCCAGGGCTTCGTACCAGGCCCCGAAGGCTTCCAGGCTGCCGCCCGAAGCGCGCACCTTGGTGAACTGCTCGCTGGCCAGGTTCCAGTCCCCCGCCTCGAGGTGCAGCAGGCCGAGCTGGAAGCGCGCCGCGGTCCAGCGGCTGCGGGCCCTGGGATCCGCTTGTGGCAGGCGCCCTTCCAGCCAGTCGGAGAGCAAGAGCCGGGCGCCGTGCAGGTTTCCCCTGCGGGCCCGCTCCAGGCTGGCCTCGATGGGGTGCGTACCCGAGCCGATGGGCGCCAGCGGCGAGTAGGGCAGGGTCGCTGGCAGCGTGCTGCCGGCCATGTCTTCGTGCGCCAGGTCCACGGCCACCCGGTCCGCCTGGATGCTGGCCGTGGCGGTGGCCTGCGGCCCCGGCGCCAGCAAGAGCAGCGCGATCAGCGGCGGTAGCTGCCTGGGAAGGGTCAACACGGTTCCGAGTCCAGCGGCTCCTGGTTCTGTTTCCACTCGCGGATGCCCCCCTGCAGCCAACGAGCCCCGGACCAGCCCTGCGCGCGCAGCGACGCGGCCACCGCGCCGCTCTCGGCGTCACCCCGTTCGTCGTAGACCACCAGGCAGCGCCCCTTGTCGGGCAGGGGCAGCTGCCCTGCCTGCGCGGCCTGCGGCGTGGCGTGCGCGGCGCCGGGGATGCGGCTGTCGCGCCAGCTCCGTCGAGAGCGCACGTCCAAGAAGAAAGGGGACACGCCAGAGGCGAGCTGAGCCGCGGCCCAGGCCTGGCTGATGGCCTCTTTGCTGTTGGGGCCCGGGGTGTCTCCCGTGCCCGGTTGCGTAGGGGGGAGAGCGGCTTCCGGCACCCGTCCGTCAGCGCTGGACCGCGCCTGGCTCGTCTTCCGGGCTCGCACCTGCTCCTCCATGCCGAGGGCGCGCGCCGCCAGGTTTCGGATGCCGCGCTTGAGTCTTCTGCGGATCATGGAGAGAGGTCCTCTGTGGAAGGCGCTTGCCAGTCGTGGTAATGCAGGCCGGAGGCCGGGCAGCTGGAGGTGTGCGCCGTGGGAATCTTGAGGACCGTATTGCTCGGTCGGAGGAACGGCAATCGCGCCCGGTTGAGGCAGGCGCTCTGGCGTCGGCTGGGGCTGGGCGGGAGAGCCGCTGCGGCAGGAGATCCAGGTACCGGGGAAGAAACCTGGGCCGAGCCTCCAGCAGTGCGGGATCTGCCTCCCGACCACCACGTGGCGCTGCGAGCCGCCGAGCTGCCGCCGGGCCAGGTCAGGGAGGTCTTCCTCGCGGGCAGGTCCGTGGCCGTGGCCAACGTCGGGGGCGTCTTCCACGCGCTGGATGGCACCTGCCCGCACGCCCAGGGGCCGCTGGCCGAGGGCCGGCTCGAGGGTAGCGTCTTGACCTGTCCGCAGCACGGCTGGACCTTCGACGTCAGGGATGGCAGCTGCGCGGTGAGTCCGGAGGATGGGATCGCCAGTTTTCCGGTCGAGCTGATCGACGGCGCGGTCTGCGTGCGAATTCAGCGCTGATTCCCTCTCTGCGGAATCCCCCACGCAACGCCGCTGTTGCTCTGCGATGGCCTGCAGGGCGCGCCGTCGGCGCTGTCATTACGCAGCCGTTGCTCTATAATCGGGGGGCAGCTCAGGACCGCGAGGCATTGTGGACGCGTCTCTCCACAGCAGCTCCTTCACGGCGACCGCAGCCAGCTCGTCGCGCTGCCCGGAGGAGGTGTCGGGCAGCCTGGAGAGGAAGCTGCGACCCTGCAGCCCGGCCCTGGTGCTCTTCTTCGCCAGCCCGCGTTACGACTTTCCAGCCCTGGCCGCGGCTATCGACGGCCGTTTTCCCGATGCCATCACCGCTGGTTGCAGCACCATGGGTGAGATCGGACCGGCTGGCCTGACCCAGGGAGCCATCAGCGCCTTGGCAGTTGGCTCACCCTGCCGGGCAGCGGCGGTCATCATTCCCAGGCTGACGGATTTCCGCTTCGAAGCAGGCGGCTCGCTCCTGGATGACCTGGCCCGCCAGCTGGGTCGCAAGACCGCGGAGCTGGCACCTGGTAGGCACATCCTGCTGACCTTGACGGATGGCATGTCGGGTCTCGAGGAGATCCTGGTGGCCTCCTTGGGGCACCACCTGCCCGCCATACCCCTGGTGGGAGGCAGCGCTGGGGATGATTTTCGGCTGCGCGAGACCCTGGTGGTGCTGAACGGTCAAGTCAGCTCCAGTGGCGCGGTGGTCCTGCTGCTCGAGCCCTCGACGCCCTTCCTGCCCTTCCACCTGCACCACTACGTCCCCACCGCGGGCCGCCTGGTGGTCACCAGCGCCGAGCCGCGCAAGCGCCTGGTGCGACGGCTCAACGGTCTGCCCGCTCCGGAAGTGCTGGCTGGGCTGCTGGACATCCCCAAGCGCGAGCTGGTGGCCAATGCCCCCGAGGTGCTGGGAGACGGAAACCTGCAGCTGGGCTTCCCGGTGGGGGACGACTACTACATCCGCTCGGTGATGACCGTCGAAGAGGACTGCCTGCGCATGGGGGGCGCCCTGGAGGAGGGAGCCATCTTGACCGTGATGAAGGCGGGCGACCTGGTGGCCGAGACGCGCAGGGGCGTGCTGCGCGCCCTGCAGGAGCTGCAGGCCGAGCCAGCGGGCATGCTGCTCTTCAACTGCGGCGGCCGGCTCTGGGAGGCGCGGGCCAAGGGCGTGCTGGATGAATTCGAGCGAGCCATGTGCCCCGTGGACTGCGCGGGATTCACGACCTACGGGGAGCAGTTCGGCGCCCTGCAGGTCAACCACACCTTGACCGGCTTGGTCCTGGGAGAGGCCGATGGCGAGGGTTGAGAACGACGAGCAGGCCACCGTGGTGGCCCTGGGCGAGAACCTGAAAGCGGCCAGAGAGGTGATCGAGGTCCTGATCCGCCGCTATGAGCGCTCCCAGGGGCCCCTGGCCACGGACCAGTTCGCAGTGCGCAAGGCCATGGCCAGCCTGGAGGACTCCCTGGCCGCCAGCACGCGCGCCCTGCGGCTGTCCGAGAGCCGCTACCGCATGCTCTTCGATCACAGCCCGCACATGATCTGCACCGTGGACGCCGAGGGGAAGATCCTCTCCTGCAATCGCACCATGGCGGGCGGGCTGCGTTGCCGGCCCAAGGAGCTGACGGGGCGCCCCCTGGCGGAGCTCTTCGACGAGAGCTCGGCGCGCTTCGTCCAGGAGATGATCCTGCAGGAGTTCGACAGCCTGCTGGAGCGTGGGCTCAGCCTCTCTGATGGGCGCAAGGTGGCCTTGACCGCCGCTCCGCTGCCTGGATTCCATCGAGAGACCCAGGTCTCGATGCACGACGTGACCGCCAGGCAGCTGCTGGAGGAGGAGCTGCAGCACACCCGCAGGCTGGCAGCCATCGGGCAGCTGGCCTCGGGGGTGGCCCACGAGATCAACAACCCCCTGGCGGTCATGCAGGGGCGGCTGGAGATGCTGTTGCAGTCCAGTCTCACCGATCCCGAGGTCCTGCGGCGCCGGCTGTCGCAGGTGGCCGAGCACTCCCAGCGCGTCGAGCGCATCGTGCAGAACCTGCAGACCTTCGCGCGACCCGCGCCCGCCGTGCTGGCGCCGGTGGGGCTGGCCGAGCTGATGGATGCCGTGGGCGAAGCGGCCGAGCCGCAGCTGGGCCGGGTGGTGCTGCACGCCGATGTCACGCCCCCCAGGCTGGCCGTCCTGGCTGACGGGGAGCAGCTGCGCTACGCCCTGGTGAACCTCCTGATCAACGCCGCGGATGCCATGCGGCGGCGCGGCCGTATCGACATCAACGCGCGCAAGGTGGCGCGTGCCGAGTCGGAGCTCGATCTGGAGGCGGTGGAGATCGCCGTGCGCGACGACGGGCCGGCCGTGCGCCCCGAGCTGCTGGAAGACCTGCTCTCGCCCTTTGAGGGCGAGACCCTGGGAGGACGACGGGCGGGTCTGGGGCTGGCCATCGCGCAGGGGATCGTGCACGAGCACGGCGGCATCATGCGCGCCACGAACCGCAAGGCCGGAGGCGCCTGCATCACCATCTGCCTGCCTGCCATCGAGAGCTCCCCGAGCAGCGGCCCTGCGGGCGCTGTCGAGCTGGGACGACGTGTGCTGGTGGTGGACGCCGATCCCTTCCTGCGCGAGACCGTGGAACAACACCTGGATACCTCCAGCTACGATCCGCACTTCGCGCGAGATGGAGAAGAGGCTCTGCGCAGGCTGGGCGCCGCCGAGTACGACGCCGTGCTCGTCAGCATCCGTCTGCCCGGCATGAGCGGGCTGGAGCTGCGCCACGCCATCGCGGGCCGTAATCCCATGCTGGCTGCGCGCACCGTGGTGATGGGCAGCTTCATCGGCAAGCGTCCTGCGGACATCCTCGTCTTGCAGAGGCCGTTCTCCAGGTTGCAGCTGCTGCGTGCCCTGGAGCGTGCCACCCGGGAGGCCTGAGCTTGCGCTGTCGCGCTCCCTGGCTGGGGGTGCCGCTGCTCCTGGTCGCGCCCCGGGTGCGGGCGGAGGCAGCCTCCCCCCGCCCAAGTGACCACGATCCGCGCATCGTGCCCCAGCCCTGGTGGGAGCGCAGCCCGGCGCTGACCGCTCCCTGGGGCCTGCCCCCGACGGTGCAGCCCTACAGCCGTGGCGAGTTCGAGCCCATCGAGGGCCTGCTGCTGGCGGCCTGGAACGACGAGGTCTCCGGCGCCTTTCTGCACATGCTGGCGCAGCTGGACGCTCGCTCGCTGCCTGTCTACGCTTGCCAGCGCAGCGACGAGGCCTGGTCCTCCAGCGCCGCGGACTTGACGGAGTCAGGCTTGACCGGGCTGGTCCAGTGGTGGGACTGCGGCGGCCTGGACAGCTTCTGGATGCGCGACTTCGGGCCGCTGTTTTCGCAGTCCGAGGGGGGGCTGCGCATGGTGGGCGACAGCGAGTACTACGATGCGCGACCGCTCGATGACGCCTTTCCGCTGGAGGCGGCCCGGCACCTGGAGGCGCTCTGGTACGAGGTTCCGCTGCGCGTCGAGGGAGGAAACCTGGCCTTCGACGGGCAGGGAGGCTGCGTGGCCAGCGACCTGGTCTGGTCGCAGTGGGAGAACCCCGGCCTGGGCAAGGAGGTCGTGGAGCAGGTGTTGCAACGCTACAGCGGCTGCGAGCAGGTGGTCTGGCTGGCCCCGCTGGAAGGGGAGGGGACCGGCCATGTGGATGTCTTCTTCACCTACCTGGACGCGGAGCGCGTAGCGCTGGGGTGGTACGAACCGGACTATGACACGGTAAACGCCGCGATCCTGGAACAGAACGCCTCGCAGCTGCAGCAGGCTGGCTACGAGGTGCTGCGCGTGCCCATGCCCCACCACGAAGATGGCGATGGTGACGGCATCGATGACTACCGATCACACCTCAACGGCATCTTCGTGAACTTCGGTCAGCGGCCGGCCTACCTGATGCCGCGCTTCGACGATGCCCCGGAGACGGAGAACGAGGCCTGCTCGGTGCTGGAGGATGCCCTGCCCGGGTTCGAGGTCGTGACCGTCGACGCCACTCCCCTGGTGGGATGGGGGGGCTACCTGCACTGCATCACCAAGACCATCCCTGCGCTGGCCTGGGGCGATCCCTGCACGGATGCCTACGAGTTCAACGACGGCGATCCGGCCTGCTCCGATGCGGATCCGCCACGAGGCTGCGCCCAGCTGCCAGGGGACCTATCCCCTCGCGCTGGCATCTGGTCCTTGCTGACCCTGGCGGTCCTGGCGCTCGCGCGGCGCCGTGGGAAGCCCTAGTGCCGGCGGCGGCAAGTTCCGCCCCAGTTCCCGAGCGCACCTGCCGCCGGCACTCCGGCCGCGATAGCGGCCGGTGGGGGGATGCGCCGCAGGCGCATGTTGGGGGGCGAAGCCCCCCACGAAGAGCACTGGTGCCCCAGGGCCGCGAAGCGGTCGGCGCGCAGCGCCGCGGGAAATCCGGGGCAGGAT
>CAYVQL010000060.1:0-42346 GCA_964454135.1 uncultured Enterobacterales bacterium
AAAAACGGCGCCGACTGTTTCCGCCGACATTGTCGGCGGAAATGGTCGGTGCCAGAATTCGCACAGTTCTCAACATGAAAAAATGTGCATAAGCTCAATAGCGTAGCTGGAAATTCTCATGCAACCACGGGTGGCGGAGTGGTCGTCGGCCCACCGGCCACGGCGCAGCTCGTCGAGGGGCTCTGGCCTCCCCCCTACCAGTCCCTCACCTGCAAGGCCAGGCCCGGCCCCGCGCTGTCGCCGTCGCTGACCGTGGCCGGCGTCAGGGACCAGTGGCCCGGCAGGTTCAACCTGGGCTTGGGCAGCAGCAGCGCACGGCTGCGCTCGCCCTGCTTACGCTCCGCCGCCATCCCGGCCAGGCTGCCGCCCAGGGCCCCCAGGCCCGCGCCCACCAGGGTCGCGGCCAGGATGGGCTCCCGATCGCCGGTCACCAGCGCCACGATCATGCCCCCGCTGGTGGCGCCTATCACGCCCCCCGCATCCGCCAGGCCCACCACCAGAGGCGAGGTCCCCAGCCATGGCGACAGCAGCAGCACGCCCGCCCCCAAGCCCACGTCGGAGGCCACCAGGCTCCAGGCCAGCGCATCCGAAGAACCCGCCAGGTCGGCCGCCACCGCTCCGCCGTAGGCGCCCCACAGCCCCAGGGAGCTGGCGGCCAGGGTCTTGCCCACGGTGATGTCCACGGCCGGCGAGGCCAGGGCCGCCGCCGAACCCACGGCGGCGGGCACCAGGAAGTTCATGCCCATCCACTTCTCGTCGGTCTCCAGCTGATAGCCCCAGCCCGTGTTCTGCCAGACGGTCCAGCCGGTGACCAGGCTGGTGAAGACCACGTCGTTGGCACGCACGCCGTTGGGATTGCGCATGGCCAAGGGCACGGCCAGGCCCAGGCCCGCGCTGCCCCCGATCAGCGCGGCGAAGCGCGGCGCGTCCTCGGCGCGGTAGAGCTCGGTGGCGGTGAGGTCCGAGATCAGCATGCCCGTGCCCAGCCCGACCATGGATCCCAGGCCCAGCCCGGCATAGCCGCAGAATACGGCGTCGCCCCCCAGCTCCAGGGGGACGGCCAGGCCGTAGGCCGCCATGGTGCCGGCGCCCGCGCCGGTCCAGAGGCTGAATCCGCCGATCTCGTCGCCCCCCAGCAGCCCGCCTGCGAAGCCGCCGTAGGTGGCCCCCAGGGTCATCTGACCGATGTCGCCACCGGTCAGATCCACGTGGGGCGCCACGGCCTGGCCCGCACCGATGCCCAGCAGCAGGCCCAGACCCCAGGACAGGCTGATGCCACGTTCCGGGTCGCCCCCGGTGGTGGATACGTAGACCGAGGCTGCACCCATACCCGCGGTCAAGCCCAGCGAAGAAGCCAGCACCATGGCCTCCCAGGCATCGACCTGGGTGCCGGGATCTTCGTCCATGAAGAGCGCGCCGCGCCCGTAACCCGCCAGACCTCCCAGCAGCCCACCGATCCAGCAGCCATCATCCCAGTCCACGGCGCAGCCCACCAGGATGCCGCCCGTCGTGCCGTAGAGGCCGCTGGCGGTCAAAAAGGCCGCGTCATCCACCTCGATGGCCAGGCGCTTGCTGGTCACAAGGCCCAGCGTGCCACCCGCCAAGACGCCGGTGGCCACCCCCAGGGGCTCCAAGTCCGCCTGCCCGAAGTGTCCCACGGCGCCCAGGCTGTACCCCAGGGCGCCCGCGCCACCCACCATCAGCCAGCCCGTGCCGCGCCGCGTGACCTCGTCCTGCACCTCGGCGGCGCGCTGGGGGTACTGGCTGCGGATGACGGTCAGGATCGAGGAGCGCAGGTCGCGCGGCAGCCTCCGCTCCTCGCCCAGCAAGGCCACCAGCGCATCCGCGGCGGCGGCGCTCTGCATGTCGCCCAGGCTCTCCACCGCGGCCTGACGCACCTCCAGAGGCAGGGTCTCGTCATCCACGATGCGCGTCAGCAGAGCCAACGAACGCTCGAAGCGCGCCAGGGCGCCCACAGCCGCGGTGGCCACGGGCAGCTCGCGTGTGCGCGCGGCATGCACCAGGGGCTTGATGGCCCGCTCGTCCCCCAGGGCGGCCAGGCGCTCCACGGCCAGCGTGCCCGTCTCTTTGGACAGCAGCAGCAGCAGGGCCTCCAGCAGCTCGACCTCGGTCTTCTTTTGCCCTCGCAGGGCCTGCAGCACGGACCCCAGCAGCTCGGGTTGGCGCTGCAGGGCATCCAGGCATTCCTGCGAGGGAGCATCCCCGGCCTCGCAGAGCGCCAGCAGACCGTCCGCATCGAGGACAGGCGGCGGCTCTTGCTGGGGCTCGGAGCCCTCGGCGGGCTCCGCCTGCGGCTCGTCGGCCTCCGCCTGCGGCTCGTCGGGGGGCGCCTGGGCCGCCGTGGGCTCTGGCTGGGGCTGCTCGGAGACAGCCTCGCCAGGCTGCTGGGCCTGGGCGAGCGCGACGAGGACGAGCGGAAGGTAGGGCATGGCGTGCTCAGGTCGACCATAGCCCTCCCGGCTGCGGCATGCCCGCACATCGCTGGATACACGGCCCAAAGCCGCCCCTGAAAGCAGACAACGCCGCCACCCTCCGGATTCGTGCTACGCTGGGTCTCGAGGTGAACTTGGCCTGTTCTTTCGTCTTCGCGGCGACCGTCGGGCTGCTCGCAGCGGCCTGCACGGATGAGCGCCCCCCTCAGGGCTCCGACAGCGATTCCCTGCTCGACAGCGCCGCCTCCGACAGCGGTGCTGCGAATGGCGCCGAGACGGGGGACGCCGACGCCCTGGCGGTGGAGCTCTCGGCGCGCCTGCACGAAGAGAACGGCACCTTGGTCTACGTGTCCTGGCAGCAGCTGCAGCAGGCTCCGACCTGGGTCGAGTACAGCTTCGACGAGGAGCAGTGGCTGCGGAGCCCGACCCAGGACAGGGAGGCCGGCTCCTGGGAGCAGCTCCTGCTGGGCATCCCCTACGGTGCCCAGCTGCGCTATCGGCTGGCCGGCGAGCTGGAAGGTGAGACCCTGCGCAGCGCCGAGGGCGCCATCGACACGGCCGAGCAGCCCGACGAGCTGCCCGCCATCGAGCTGTTGACGAGCCAGCCCGAGCTGCAGGAGCCCTCGGCGCCCTGGTTCCTGGCCAGCATCAACGAGACGGACACCTACTACGGGGGGCCCTGGCGGACGATCATCATCGACCGCCAGGGCCGCTACGTCTGGTCGCACAGCACGCCCAATGGCTACATCACCCTGCAGCCCCGCCCCTCCAGCGACGGCAGCGGCTTCCTGGCGGATCGCAACTCTGGCTGGGCGCAGTACGACAAGGGCGAGGCCTCCCACGTCAGCCGCTTCCGCATCGACGGCAGCGAGCTGGCCGAGTACGCCACGCCGGGGCTGATGCACTCCTTCACCGAGACCGCGGACGGCAGCATCGTCTGGGGCTCGGACCCGCCCTACGAGAGCCTGGTGGAGCTCTCACCCGAGGGCGAGCAGCGCACCATCTGGAGCAGCGCCGAGTTCCTGAAGAAGACCGAGAACGCGGGCTACTGCTCCTCCAACACCATCTTCTGGGTTGAAGAGAAGGACAGCTTCCTGTTCTCCTTCTTCACCAACAACTCGGTGGTGGAGGTGGATCGCGCCAGCGGTGAGACCCTGCGCTGGTTCGGCCAGCTGGACGGCGCCTGGTCGTTCTCGCCTCCGGGCTCCGCCTTCTGGTGGCAGCACGGCACCAGCTACACCGACGAGGGCCACCTGCTGCTGTCGGCCACCATCGAGTACCAGGGAGACGAGACCGTGATCCGGGAGTACGCCCTGGACGAGGAAACGCAGACCCTGCGCCAGGTCTGGAGCTACGGCGAGGGCCTGGGCCTCTTCAGCCACTCCCACAGCGACGCGCGCCGCCTGCCCAACGGCAACACGCTGCACAACCTTGGTTCCACGCCCCGCCTGCGGGAGATCACGCCCGAGGCGGAGGTGGCCTGGGACATCAGCTGGGGGATGGGCCTGGTGCTGGGCATCGCCACGCCCATCGAGGATCTCTACGCCTTCGCGCCGTGAGGAGCGCCATCAGGGCGTCCAGCCCTCCGCAGCCGTGCCGTCCTCGTAGAGCCAGAGCCGCTGATCGGCGTCGAAGGGGCCCGCATAGCTGACCGTGCCGCCGCCCGGGAAGTCGATCTCCACCCCATCCACGGTCTCGGCCTCGGCCAGGCCGAAGTGCAGGGTCAGCGAGTCCTGGCAGCCCTGGCCCGTGCCGCCAGGCACATAGCGCAGGTAGGTGGCGCCGTCGCTGGCGGTCACGCGCACGGTGGCGCCGATGGCGGCGTAGTTGCTGTCCACGTTGCCGATGGCGCGCACCTGCAGCCAGTGGCCCAGCTCCTTCTCGCCCAGCGTGTTGTCGAAGAGCACGCCCGAGGCGGCCAGGTCCGGGTCGCCGTCGTTGTCGTAGTCGGCGACGGCCATGCCCCAGCCGTTCTCCACGGTGACGCCGGCGTGGTAGTTGTCGAGGATGAACGTGCCGTCGCCCACGCCCCAGTAGAAGTCGCTGGGGCGCCCGTCGTAGACGGCGCTGATGGCCAGATCCAGGTTGCCGTCCTGGTCGAAGTCGCCCAGCACCGGGATGGAGTGGGTCTCCTGGTAGCGCAGGCCCGCGTCGCCCGCCGGGAAGCTCCAGTCGCCCTGGATGTCGGCGTAACTGCCGCTGCCGTCGTTCAGCAGCACCTGGCTCTTGTCCGAGAAGTCGTAGAAGCGCGGGTGGGCCAGGTTGGCCTGCAGCGAGTCGAAGTCGCCGTCATTGTCCAGGTCGCCCCAGGCCGTGCCGATGGTGTGGCCGTAGTAGGTGTAGGTGTAGTAGGAACCCTCCGCGCCCCCCAGGCCCAGATCCAGGGCCGATTCCACCACCGTGCCGTCGCCCTGGTTGTCGAAGAACAGGTTCTGGTGCAGCACGTAGTTGTTCACCAGCATGTCGATGTCGCCATCCTGGTCGTGGTCGATGGGATTGGCGCCGCGGCCGGCGTAGGTGTCGCCGCTGAAGCCGTACAGGGCGGTCCACTCGCTGAAGCTGCCGTCGCCCTCGTTCCGGAAGACCTGGTCGATGTAGTAGGTGTAGTCGCTCCAGCAGATGAAGTTGGCCAGGTACAGGTCCAGCAAGCCGTCGTTGTCGATGTCCCACCAGGCGGCCGCCGGTGTGGGCGTGCGGTCGTAGCCGCCGCCGGCGCAGTCGTTGTACTTCTGCACGTCGACGATGCCCGACTCGGCTGTGACGTCTTCGAAAGTCCCGTCGCCCAGGTTACGCAGCAGGCTGTCCGAGGCCGAGTAGGACTCGGCGAAGACGAACAGATCCAGGTGGCCGTCGTTGTCGTAGTCGCCCCAGACGCCGCCGCTGGAAGAAACGCCCATGGCACTGATGCCGCTGGCGTCGTTGACGCTCTCGAAGCTGCCGTCGCCCAGGTTGCGGTAGAGCACGCTGCCCGTGTACAGGTCGTCGTAGCCATCGTTGTCGTAGTCGCCCCAGGCCTGGCGGCTGCTGGGGGTGACCGCGTCGCTGGCCTGCAGGAAGGTCTCTTTGGCGGCCACGTCGTCGGTGTACTCGACGTAGAGCCGGATCTTGTAGTCATAGGGCCAGGGGTAAGGCATGCCGGGCCAGTAGTAGTAGCCGTAGCCCTTGTACTCGAACTCGTGCAGCTCGGGGAAGATCCAGGTGGAACGGCAGTCGTCGAAGTTGCCGCAGGAGGCGTCCTTGTTGGTGGTGGTGTGATCGAAGGCCGCCGCGGCATCTTCCTTCTCGTCGCGGTAGGCGCCCACGTAGACCAGGCCCGGATGCTCCACCTCGAGGGGCTCGTCCAGCACATAGGAGGACCATTGGCCGGTGCTCAGGTCGCCGCGGCAGAGGGAGCCCTCCCACAGGGGCTCGAAGTGCCAGAAGTCGAAGCCGTTGTAGCCGAAGTCGTGGTAGACGCCGGCGGTGATGGGCTGGTAGTCGCCGTCGGGCAATGCGCCCCAGGTCACGGTGAAGCCGTGGATCAAGGCCGGGTGCTCCAGCTCGAAGCGCGCGGCCTCGAACAAGGGCGTGTCGTTGATCTGCATGTCCAGCAAGGTCCAGCTGTCGTAGTCGGCCACGCTGCTCGACTGGCCGTCATCGTCCCAGGCCAGCTCGGTCAGGCCCTTGGGCAGCTCACCGGCCGCGTCGCCGCAGAGATCGCTGTCGGTGTCGGAGTCCGTGTCGGCGTCGGTGTCGGCGTCGGCGTCGGCATCGGCATCGGCGTCGGTATCGGCGTCGGTGTCGGTGTCGGTGTCGGCCTCGGGGACGCTGTCCTTGCCCCCGTCGTCGCAGGCCGGGGCCAAGACGAACTGGGAGAGGAGGAGGAAGGAGAGGGGCATGCGCATGGGAGAACCTCCGGGCTCGTGCGTTTCGCTATCATATACGAGTTGCGCCGCTGGCTGGGTGGAGAAGCGCGGCGGCCGGAGATAGGGCGCGGCCATGTCCAGCGACCGCCCGCATCGCGAGCAGAGCCCGCCGCCCATCAGCCGCCGCAGCCTGGCCGCCGGCCTGGGTGGCGGCCTGGCCGCCGGCCTGGGCGGGGTTGTGCTGTGGCGCTTCCTGGACTGGCGGCCGCCCCCCCCGGCGCCGCAGCTCTTCGAGCCCCTGCCCCAGCCGGCCGGCCAGCGCCCCGTGCTGCGCCAGGCCGGCCAGATCCTGCTGGTGCAGCAGGGCGAACGCGCCTGGGCGCTGTCAGCGCGCTGCAGCCACTTGGGCTGCGGCGTCAGCCCGGCGGACGACGGACAGGGCTTGATCTGCCCCTGCCACGGCAGCCGCTACGACCTGTCCGGCGCGCCCCTGCGCGGGCCGGCCGAGGAGCCCCTGGCGCCCTTGCATGTCGAGGCGCTGCCCGATGGGGGCTTTCGGGTGCGGCAGCGCTGAGAGAGCCCCGCTCAACGCGCGCAGCGGAACCCCAGCCCGGGGTAGGCGAAGTCCGGTGCGTGGAAGGTGCGGTTGGCGGCGCGGTAGTCGGCCGCGCTGCCCACCCCGCCGCCGCGCATCACGCGGTAGTTGCCCACGGGATCCTCCCAGGCGCTGCCGTCGGCCGGCGCGCCCTCGTAGCTGGAGTGATACCAGTCCTGCACCCACTCGAAGACATTGCCGGCCATGTCGCAGAGCCCCTGCTCGGTGTTGCCCGCCGGCAGCTGGCAGACGGGCTGGGTGGGATCGCCACCGCAGTAGTCGCCGTCGTCGTGCAGCACGGCGTACTTGCAGCTGGGCTCCTCGTCGCCCCAGGGGTAGAGCCGGTCCTGGCCGCGGCTGCGGGCGGCGAACTCCCACTGGGCCTCGCTGGGCAGCCGGGCGCCCAGCCACTTGCAGAAGACCTGGGCCATGGTCCAGTCCACGCAGCTCATGGGGTGATCGTCGCGCCCCTTGCGCCCCCAGTTGCAGAGGTGGCCGTCGCCGATGTGCTTGGACTCAGACAGCTCGCGGCAGATGCCCGCCTCCACGCAGGGGCGGTACTGGCCCACCGTGACCTCGGAGACCAGCAGCTCGAAGTGGCCCAGGGTCACCTCGTGCCGCGGCAGCTCGTCCTTATCGCCCACATCTTCAGCGCTGCCCATGGCGTAGGCGCCACCGCAGATGAAGGACCAGCAGAGCTCGCCCTCGCACTGGATCTCCGAGACGCAGTCGTCGCCCACGCCGGAATCGCTGTCCGCCGGCGGGGCCGTGTCTTCGGGCGGCCCGCTGTCCGCGACCTGGGCCGTGTCTCCGCCGCTGGGGGGCGTCAGGAGGGGGCCGCCAGCATCCGCCCGAGGCTGGCAGCCCGCCAACGCCGCGCACAGTCCGACCAGGGCCTGAACCAAGCGGACGGGACGAGCTTCCATGGGGCGATTCTACCACGCGAGCCGAAAACCGCCGCCTATTCGTCCCAGGCGATGGTGGCGCCCATGGACGTGTCCAGCTCTTCGGCCAGAAAATCCAGGGTGAGCACGCGAGAGAGCTTGACCGTGGAGCCCGCACGCAGGGCCCGCTGCTGCCCCATGGGCACCACCTGACCATCCAGCTCCGTGGGGGCGCGGGACACGGGGACCAGCTGGTAGCCATCGGATCGGCGCCGCAGCTCGAACTGCCAGCGGCTGATGCGTCGGGCCTGCGCCGGATCGGGATGGCTGAGGACGACCTCGTTGGCCGGGCGCCCCTGGTGCACGTCCAGGCGCCCGAAGCGCACGGTCTCTCCGTTGGGGATGTCGTGCTGCTGCCCGGTCTCGCGAACCTGGACGCGGCTGGGGAAGATGGCGGGATCGCGCCACTCCAGGCGAGAGAGGGTCACGGGCTGGGGGATGCCCTTCAGCTCTTGGGCCGGCAGGGTGCGGCAGCGCAGCCGCAGGTTGGGGGGCAGGGTGTACGCCAGCTCCTCGCTGACCCGGATCTCGTCGGGTTCGCAAGCCGAGCAGATGCGCGCGGCCAGGTTCACCGCGTCGCCTCGCACCACCTCGCCGTCGGTCAGCACGAGGCCGTAGTGGATCCCGATGCGCAGCGACAGGCGATGCTCGGGCGCCACCTGCTCGTTGTCCGCCATCACCTTGTTCTGCAGATCGATCATGGCCACGGCGGCCAGCAAGGCCTGGGTGAAGGTGACGAAGGCCCCGTCACCGGCGGTGTCCACCAGGCGGCCCATATAGGGAGCCATGCACTCCTCGAGCAGGCGGTAGAAGCGCTGCAACAGCCCGGTGCCGGCGGCGGCGCCGTAGCGCTCGAAGTAGGCGGTGGAACCGACGACGTCCGCGAACACCAGCGCCAGGCGCTTCTCGAAGCGCTGCCGGAGCTCACGGCTGATCTCCTCCTGCAAGGCGATGAAATCGGTCAGGCTCAAGGACGAGTAGTCGATGCTCATGACCCTGTCCTATTCTCCCGCCGCGGCTGTCGCACGACGACAGCCCAGGGCTCAGGCGTCGGGAGAGGCCTGCGCCAGGGCATCCTGGGTGGCCACCTGGATCTTGCGCACCAGCAAGGGATCGACCCAGGTGTGGCCGATGCGCATGCCGAAGTGCAGGTGGGGGCCCGTGGCGCGCCCCGTGGATCCGGAGCGCGCCAGCAGCTGGCCACGCGCCACAAGCTGGCCCTCTTCCACCAGCAGCAGGGAAGCGTGGCAGTAGACGGTCGCCAGGGCCCCGCCGTGGTCCACCACCACGTAGTAGCCGTTGACGCGATCGTAGCCCGCCCGCTGTACGACCCCGCCCTGGGCCGAGCGGATGGCCGTCCCGGCAGGCATGCCCAGGTCCAGCCCGCTGTGGAAGCGGCGCCGCTTCAAGATGGGGTGCAGCCTGTAGCCGAAGCTGGACGTGACGGGCCAGCGCGCGCTCACGGGCCACTGGCTGCCCAGGGCATCGACCACGGGATCCCAGACCTCGGCCTGCTCCAGCCCTCGGCGCTGCCGGTAGGCCAGTCGCAGCTGGTCCCCCAGTGCCGCGGCGTGGCGCCCGCGCAGACCCTCTCTCAGGGCGGCCTCCAGGGCCTGGTCGCTCAGGGGGGCGGGACGCTGGGCTGGCAGCCGCAGACCTTGCTGGGGCGCCGCGGTCCGGGTGCGCTGAGCGTCGAACGCCTCGTGCAGCGCCTCCCCCAGAGGAAGGACCAGGAAGATCCCCACCGACAGCAGCATGCCGCTGGCGAGGCCGAGGCAGTCCTTGAGCATGTGCAGCAAGCCGGCTCCGCGCTCGAGTCGCTGTCTCGGACATCCTCCAGGCGCCGCAGTTCCGCCCCCGCGCCTGCATATCTTCCGTGATAGGGCAGACATATGCTGCAGCTCATCTGCCACCTGTTCGGCGACTACGTGTTCCAGCCGGGGTGGATGGCGGCCGGCAAGCGGGCGCCGGGTTGGCGGGGATTCGCCATCGCGACCTTGCACGCCATCTGCTACACGCTGCCCTTTCTGTGTATCACCTTGTCGCCGCTGGCCTTGGCCACCATCGCGGGCACGCACCTTCTGATCGATCGCTACGGCCTGCGCGACCTGTACTGCAGGCGCTTTCTCAAGACCAGCGGCGGGCCGATCTGGGAAGAGCTGATCCCCGTGGTCGTGGACAACGCCTGGCACCTGGCCATCAACTACGCGGCGATTCGCTGGCTCTAAGAGGCGGATGAGCCTGGCCAGGCGCTGGATCCTCAGCGCCCCTCCAGCCCCTGTCGCGCCTCCACATCGCGCCGCGTCGCCCGCAGCAGCGCCGCCCGATAGCCGTCCTCCAGCTCTTCGTAGAGCGCTTCGAAGGGCGCCAGGTCTCCCTGCTGCAGAGTGGTGCGGCCGCCCAGGGCTGTCAGCAGCGGCCGTTCCCGGGGATGGGCCAGCAATCCCTCGCTGCAGGCGAAGGCCTGCACCACGTAGCGCAGCGGGTCCTTCAGCAGCGCCCGGCCCAGGTCCCGGTAGGCGGCGCGACGCTCCTCGGGCAGCGTCTCGTCCTTGGCGCAGCCCAGGGCGCGCCCGGTGATGGCGCCCTGCATGGCTCGCACGGCATCGCTCAGGAGCTCGTCCAGGCTCGGATCCGGCCCTCCCAGCGCGGCCTCGCTGGCCTCGATCAGGGCCAGGCAGGCCGACAGCCGCAGCAGCTCCGCGCCATTGAGGATCGGGGGGATGGCGCGCTGCTCTGCCAGGGCCTCGATGCGCTGGGGGGATTGTCGCACGCCCTGCTCGCTCTCTTCCTTTTGCACCTTGAAGAGGGTGTGCAAGGCCGGCAGCGAGGCGTAGTCCCCAGGCCCCTGTTCCAGGGCCATGGCCGCACTGAGCGCGCACAGGGCCGCGGCTCGACGGCTGGGCTCGTCCAGCCCTGCGCGGCAGGCGCAGGATGAGGCCTCCCGCTCGAGGCGCAGCAGCAGCTCGGGGGTGACAGAGGCCTCGATGCCGGCGGCAAGGCGCTCCAGCTCACTCCGCCGATGGGATGCGCCACCCCAGGCGGACGCGAGCGCTGCGGTGAAGCGCTGCGCATCCAGCCTGATGCGGGCCAGCGGCCCGCCGCTGCGGAACAGGCCCTCCATCTCCCTGAGCGTCGCGGCGTCCTGCTCCGGGCGCTCGGACAGGAAGCGCCGCACCTCGGGCGGCCAGCTCCTCATCAGCTGCAGGGCGCGCCCCGGCTGCTGCTCCCCTGCGGGCTTGCCCAGGCAGCAGCGCTTGTACTTCTTGCCGCTGCCGCAGGGGCAGGCGTCGTTGCGCCCGGGCTTTGCGCGCGCCATGGCTCAGCCCTGCCGCAGCATGCGCTCGACCGTGGCGTAGTCGGGCTCGGACACGGCCCCCACCCGCACGCAGCGCAACCGACCCTGGGGATCGGAGAAGAGATGGATGGGGATGGCCGCGCCTTCGTCCAGCCCCAGCCCCACCAACCAGGGCGCCACCGCGGCCTGGTCCGCCACCCGCGGCCCCTTGGGGGCGTCGGCGTGCTGGGCGCGGAAGCGCGCCAGATCCTGGGCGCCTGCATCCACCGACACGTGCCGCAAGCTGATGGCCAGGCCTTCGTCGTTCAGGCTCTTCTCCCATTTCTCCAACAGGGGCATCTCGGCCAGGCAGGGCGCGCACCAGGTGGCCCACAGGCTGTCCCAGGTCCAGCCCCCGCCCGCGGCCGGCATCGCGCCGTCCAGCTGGGGCCAGGACACGCGCTTGGCCGACCCCGCCGGGGAGCTCACCTCGCAGAAGGCGTCCATGGACTGGCCCTGCTGCCCTGTGGCCAGCACCGCGTCCACGCGGGAACGGGTGGCCGGCGGAGCGGCGCTCTGCTGACCGTCACAGGCCAGGGCCAAGACTCCGCACAAGGCCATGCCAATGCCTATATGGCTCACTCTTCCTCCAATGTCCGCTCAGATGCGGCAGTCGATCCATGTCATGAAGGCCGAGCGGTTGAGCTGGGTCGAGCTGCACTTGTCCGCCGGACCGCTGCGCTGCCAGGCGCAGAACTGTTTGTCCAACTGAGCGAACTCCTCACCCAGCCAGAGCAGTCCCACCTCTTTGTCCAGGTCGGGATCGTCGAAGGTGGCGCGCAGGTGGCTCAACACGGCCTCGCCGCGCTTCTGGGACAGGGCCCGGTTGGTGGCGGCCGAGCCGTCGGGCGAGGCGCGGGCCACCACCAGGAAGTAGCTGGCTCCCCGCTGATCCGAGAAGAGCCGGTCCAACAGGGCGATGTCCTGGGCGTCCAGCTCAGAGGAGGCCACGTCGAACTGGATGATGCCGGCGCGATCGGCCAGCGGCGTGAAGAGCGCGTTGAAGTCGGCGCCGCTGATGGTGGCCACCTTGCGGGCCTCCAGGGGCTGACAGCCACGCACCTCGCCGGTGGACTGCAGGCCGCAGCTCTGCAGCACCCGTCGCAGGATCTTGCGCAGATCGGCGCTGCAGTAGTCCTCGTCGGCCGCGGCTGCCACCGCCACCTGGGGCTCGGCGTCGGGATCGGCCGCCGCCAGGCGCGCCTTGGCCGCAGCGACCCAGGAAACGACCAGCACGATGGGCAGCGCCAGGCAAGCCGCTCCGAAGATCCATCGCATGGGGTTGTTCATGGCCCTGCCTCCGTCGCTTGCACCTGCGCCACGCCCCCCAGCAAGCGGGAGAGCGCGAAATCCAGCCCCAGGTCCGTGTCCTCGTCGCAGAGCTTGACCCCGTCGATGAAGATCTGGGGCATCATGACGGGCAGCTGGTTGGCCACGGCCCAACGCAGCGAGCGATTCAGGCGCGAGTTGGCCATGGCGGACGACAGGCACTTGGTCAGCTCGGGGTAGGCGGCCAAGACCATCTCGCGCGGCGCTGCGGGATCGGCCGCCGCAGCCGTGCGCAGCTGGTCCTGGTGCTCGAAGGCCCAGCTGATGACCTCCTGGGCGCGCCCCTCGGCGCAGAGCACGGCCTTGCTGACGTCGCAGGCCCCCGGGTGCAGCGCCGAGCTGACCATCCAGTTGCAGCTGTTGTCCAGGGGAAAGAGCAGGGCCTGGCGGTGCACCTGCGCACCCAGGCCCGAGGCCTCCAGGCGTTGCTCGAAGCCGCGGCAGGCCGGACAGAGCGGATCCAGCACCTCGATCATGGCGCGACCGCCGGTGTTGCCGTCCAGCGGCAGCAGCACGTCGTAGGGATCGTCTGACTTGCTCAGGGAGCCGCAGCTGCCCACGTAGCCCTCGGCATCGGGCACCACCGCCAGGTAGACCCCCAGGGGCAGCGCCACGAAGACAGCCGCCTGCACGGCGGCCAGCAGCCAGGACTGGGCCGGGCTGGAGGCTTGCCAGTCCTCCACCGGGTCGTCGTCTTCAAAGGCGGCCCTGATGGCGGCTTTGCGCGCGCTCATCCAGACCCAGAGCGCGGCGCCGGCGGCCACGAAGCTGGCCACGTAGATGCCCACGCAGAGCTTGCAGAGCGCCTCCAGCTCGAGGATGGCGATGGCGCCCATGCCGATGGAGGTGGCCACCGGGATCAGGCAGATCATCAGCAAGCGCAGTGCGGCGGCCGGATCGGCCTGCTGCCCGGCCGCCATCAGGTCCAGGCCACGGAAGATCAGAAAGGCGAAGACCGCCATGCCCGCCAGGGACACCGGGATGCCGCCCCAGATGAAGCTGCGCAGCACCGAGGAGTAGGGGCTCATCAGCGCCACGGAGCAGCCGGAGACGCCCGAAGCGTCCAGGGTTCCCAGACCCGGGATGAAGGAGCAGTGGATGCCGTGCAGCTGCCGGTCCAGGTGCTGCACGAAATCGTAGGTGGAGACCGAGGCGAAGAGCAGGCCCGCGGCTGCCGCCAGGAGAAAGAGTACGAGTGCAGGGGTGGGTTTCATGGCTCACCGGGCGAAAGGTGAGGACCACCTAACGTCCTATGGGCCGGCTCGGCGCGCGGCCCCGCGGCCAGAGGCCCCGGGCGCCTTGAAATACACCACCCTGCGGGCCAGTATCACCAGTGCAACAGCCCGGAGCTCCCCATGAGCATCGGCCACCAGGCAGGCTACGAGGCGCTGGCCAAGCAGGCCAGGCGGCAGAAACGCAAGCTGGAGGAGCGCCTGGCGCAGCGGCGCGAGAAGATGCTCCGGACCCGCGAACGTCTGCGCGACTCGCCTGACGAGGCCGCCGAGGCCGCCGAGGCGCTGGCCTGCCCGCGCTGCCACGCTCGCTACGCCTTCGGGGGATCCTGCCCGGACTGCGACGTGCTGCTGGTGAGCGCTTCCCTGGCTGAGCGGGCGGAGCCCGAGCCCACGCAGCGCCCCATTCGCTGGGGCAGCGTGCTGCTCCAGGCGGTGGGTCTCACCATCGCCCTCTTCGCCTTCCTGGCCCTGCTCTTCGAGCTGCTGGATCACGCCTGGTAGGGGAATCGTCCACCTGCTCCGCGGCGACGGACGACATCCAAGCGCTATACTTCCACCAGCATTCTCCCGAGAAAGGCGGCCCGTCATGCTCCCTCGCAGCCACCTCTGCCTCCTGCTGGCCTGCCTGGCCCTGGCCTGCGACGACGCCGACGGCGACAAGCTCCCGGGCGACAGCGGCGCGCCCTCGTCTGTCCAGGACGAAGACGGCGACGGCTACGAGGTCGGCGAGGACTGCGAGGACCAGGACGCCGCGGTGCACCCGGGGGCCACCGAGGTCTGCGATGGCATCGACAACGACTGCGACGGCGACGTGGACGAAGGCGTGACCGACAGCTGGTATCAGGACGCCGACGGCGACAGCTACGGCGATCCCGACAGCGCGCTGGACGCCTGCGAGCAGCCCTCGGGCTACGTGGGCAACGGCACGGACTGCGACGACACGCTGGCCAGCGCCCACCCCAGCGCCAACGAGATCTGTGACGGCACGGACAACGACTGCGACGGCGAGATCGACGAGGACGTCATGCTCAGCTTCTGGGCCGACGCCGACCATGACGACTACGGCGACCCCGAGCTCGTGCAGGAGGCCTGCGAACAGCCCCACGGCTACGCCGACAACGACCAGGACTGCGACGACGCCGACGCGGAGGTCAATCCGGCCGCCGAGGAGCGCTGCAACGGCATCGACGACGACTGCGACGGCGACGTGGACGAGGGGGTGACCAGCACCTGGTACGCGGACGCGGACGCAGACGGCTACGGCGATCCGGGGGCCACCACCGAGGACTGCGAAGCCCCCACGGGCTACGCCGACAACGCCCAGGACTGCGACGACGCCGACGCGGGCGCCAACCCGGCCGCCAGCGAGATCTGCGACGGCACGGACAACGACTGCGACGGCAGCGTGGACGAGGATGACGCCGACGACGCCAGCACCTGGTACGCCGATCTGGACGGCGACGGCTTTGGCAACCAGGCGGACAGCGCCGCCGCCTGCACCCAGCCCAAGGGCTACGTGGCCGACGACAGCGACTGCGACGACGGCGATGGCGCCGTCAACCCGGGCGCCGGCGAGCTCTGCAACGGCTACGACGACGACTGCGACGGCGTAGTGGACGAGGACGAGGCCAGCGACGCCGCCACCTGGTATCACGACGGCGATGGCGACAGCTACGGCGACGCCGGCGACAGCCAGGTCTCCTGCGCCCAACCCAGCGGCTACGTGGCGGATGCCACCGACTGCGACGACGGCGTGGCCGAGGTCAACCCCGGCGCCAGCGAGCTCTGCAACGGCTACGACGACGACTGCGACGGCGCCACCGACGAAGACGCCGCGACGGACGCCGCCACCTGGTACGCCGATGCGGATGCCGACGGCTACGGCGACGCCACCAGCACCGCCACCGCCTGCGCCCAACCCAGCGGCTACGTGGACGACGACACGGACTGCGACGACGGCGACTACGACATCAACCCGGCCGCCAGCGAGCGCTGCAACGGCCTGGACGACGACTGCGACGGCGACGTGGACGAAGACGCCGACGACTGGAGCACCTGGTACGCCGACGCCGATGCTGACGGCTACGGCGACGGAGCCGGCGCCACCGCCGAGGCCTGCGCCCAGCCCAGCGGCTACGTGGCCGACGACAGCGACTGCGATGACGGCGACTACGCCGTGAACCCGGGCGCCAGCGAGCTCTGCAACGGCTACGACGACGACTGCGATGGCAGCGTGGACGAGGGCCACGACGCCGACGCCGACGGCATCGCGGACTGCGACGAGATCGAGTACGCCGTGGACTGGATCAGCTCGGTGGACGACGCCTGGTACGGCTACGTGGACGAGGTCTACTACGGCTCCTACAGCGGCTGGAACACCTCGGACACCATCTCGGTCACCATGGACTCGGGACAGCACGTGCTGGCGGTCTACGGCTGGGACACGGGCGCCGCCATCGCCGGCTTCATCTCGGCGGTGCAGGTGGACGGCGTCACCGAATCCCTGACCGGCGACGGCAGCTGGGTGATGGTCGACAGCACCTCCGACAGCAACTGGTACACCATCGGCTACGACGACAGCGCCTGGGGCGCGGCCCAGCTCTGCAACTCCTCCAGCGTGTCCCAATACTGGGGCAGCTCGCCCAGCGACCTGACCAGCCTGGGCGCCCAGTGGATCTGGCACACCAGCTGCACCTCGCTGGGGGATTCCTACTACCGGCTGGTGTTGGAGCTGCCCTGAGCGGCCGAATCGCGCCTAGCCAGGCCCGTCGCCAGCGCCCCTCGCACCCCCCAGCTCCTCTTCCCGTCCCACCAGCCCCCGAAAACGCCGCGTGATCACCGCTGTCAGACCCAGCCAGCCGCCGATGGCCCCCAGCGCCACCAGCGGCACCAGGGCCAGGGCCTGCAGCGCCACCAGGCCCATCAAGAGCAGCGAGGCGCCGCCCTTGGCCACGCGGTAGGTCAGCATGTCCACCACGGCCTTGCCTTCCGTCTTCTCTTCGTAGCTCAAGGGGATGTAGAGCATCTCCTTGGCCGAGCGGAACAGGGTGTAGTCGAAGCACTTGCTGGCCAACTTGGCCGCCGCCACGGTGAAGAAGGAGGGCGCCACCACCATGGAGACCACGGCGGCGCCCAGCAGCAGGGGGATGGCCAGCAGGGTCAGGGGCACGCCTGCCAGGCGCAGGATGGGCCCGGTCAGGGCGTGCAGCAGCAGGGTGCCGACGGAGACGCCGGCGTAGACCTGCCCGATGAGCGCCGTACGCTGGTCTTGATCCGGGAAGAGCCGCTCCACCGTGCCGTTGAACTGCAGGTCCACCAAGGTGACAACCAGCTGCACCGTGGCGATGAGCAGCAGCATCAGCAGCAGGTAGCGGCTGCGGCGCACGATGCGCACGCCGGCCAGCAGGCCCGGGGATTGCCGCCCAGCGGTCAGGCTGGCGCCCACACCGGCGCGGCGGGCCACGAACATGGCCAGCAGCCAGCTGGCGGCCAGCGGGGGCAGCACCAGCCACAGCGCATCCCAGGAACCCCAGCGCGCCGCGGCCGCGCCCACCACCAGGTTGCCGGCGATGGCCCCCAGGGATCCCATGGCCCCGAAGAGCCCGTAGACCCAGCGAGCCAGGCGGATGGGGAAGACGGCGTTGCAGAAGCTGTAGTAGACCTCCACCAGCACGATGATGTAGAGGTCCTTCCAGACGTATAGCGCATAGGCCGTGCCCGGCAGCGACGCCTGCCAGGCCAGCTGCAGGGCGACCAGCCCCAGGCCCGCCATGGCTGCCAGCAGGCCGTAGAGCCAGGCCAGATCGCGCCCGGGAACCAGCCGGTTGTAGACCGTCACGCAGGCCAGGGCCCCCAAGGCCACCAGCAGCCACACCAGGGGCAGGCGCTCGCTGCCGTGGGTCTCGAGGAAGATGGACTCGCTGGCCGGCCGCGCCACCGAGTAGCTGAACATCAGCAGGAAGGCCAGCGCGCTCAGGCCCGCCACGCGCAGAGACAGCTTGCGGCGTGACGGGGCGCGGGCGACGGGCATGGACGGGCTCCGGGCTGAAGGCAGCAGGTAACCTGGGGAGGCCCCGACCAGACAAGCCACGCCTACGCTGACCGTCGACGCTTGACACCCCGCGAGACCATCACTAGAGGGCGCCGCATGGACGCTTTCTCCCAGCTCGCCCCCGTCGTCATCATCTTCTTCATCCTCGCGTTGGCGTCGAAGCAGTTCGGCGACTACTTCGCGAAGGCGCGCCTGCCGCTGATCACGGGGTTCCTCTTCACCGGCATGGTGGTGGGGCCCAGCGTGCTGGGCCTCATCAAGACCGAAGCGGTCGCGAACCTGCGCTTCGTCGACCAGGTCTCGCTGGCGGTGATCGCGTTTGCGGCCGGTGCCGAGCTGCGCATGAAGGAGCTGCGCGGCAGGCTGAAGAGCATCGCCTGGGTCACGGTGGGCAATATCTCCGTGATCTTCCTGCTCGGGGCGCTGGCCGTGGTGCTCTTCGCCGACAGCATCCCCTTCCTGGAAGAGGCGCCCACCACGGGCCGCGTCGCGGCGGGCATCCTGGCCGGAGCCATCCTGGTGGCCCGGTCGCCCTCATCGGCCATCGCGATTGTGGCCGAGCTGCGCGCCAAGGGCCCCTTCACCCAGCTGGCCCTGGGCGTGACCATGATCATCGACGTGGCGGTGATCGTGCTCTTCGCCATCAACTCGTCGGTGGCCAGCTCGCTCATCTCGGGCGCGGGCTTCGACCTGCTCTTCATCGCGGTGCTGGTCGGCGAGATCATGGTCTCGGTGGGCATCGGCTTCGGCCTGGGCAAGCTGCTGGGCTTCGTCCTGGGAACTCGCCTGTACGGCTTCGGCAAGATCGCCCTGATCCTGGTCAGCGGCTACGGCATCTTCGTGCTGGCCGAGTCGCTGCACGAGTACAGCCACCACCACCTGCCCTTCACGATCTTCCTGGAGCCCCTGCTGATCTGCATGGTGGCGGGCTTCTCGGTGGTCAACTTCACGCGCTTCGAGCAGAGATTCGAGCGCATCCTGCACGACGTGGGGCCACCGGTCTTCGTGGCCTTCTTCACCCTGACCGGGGCCTCGCTCTCGCTGGAAGTGCTGAAGGACACCTGGGCCATCGCCGCCATCCTGGTGGGCGTGCGCCTGGTAGGCATCGTGGCGGGCTCATTCCTGGGCGGCACGCTGGCGGGCGATCCGCCGCAGCACAACCGCTGGAGCTGGATGGCCTTCATCACCCAGGCCGGCGTGGGCCTGGGCCTGGCCAAGGAAGTGGCCGTCAAGTTCCCCACCTGGGGAGAGGAATTCGCCACCGTGATCATCGCCGTGATCGTGGTCAACCAGATCGCGGGGCCACCCTTCTTCAAGTGGGTGCTGCAGATCGTGGGCGAGGCCCGCCTGGGCCAGAAGCAGGAGCCCGAGCCCTTCGACGGCATCCGCGACGCCATCATCTTCGGCCTGGCCAACAACGCCTACCTGCTGGCCCGCCAGCTGGCTTCCCACGGCTGGCAGGTCAGGATCGTCACCCGCAAGTTCGATCAGATCAAGAAGTTCCCCGACGCCCACGGCTTCATCCATCACGTGCCCGACTTCAGCCTGGAGTCGCTCAAGACCTTGGAGACGGGCAAGGCCGAGACCGTGGTCTGCATGTTCGCCTCGGACGACAAGAGCCTCGAGGTCTGCCAGGCGGTGCGCAGGCACTTCAAGGTCAAGGACCTGGTGGTGCGCCTGAACGACGTCACCAACCTGGACCGCTTCCACGGCCTGGACGCGCTGGTGGTAGATCCCGCCTCGGCCATGATCAACATGCTGGACCACCTGGTGCGCGCGCCGGTAGCCACCTCGCTGATCCTGGGCCTGGACCAGGAACACGACGTGGTGGGCCTGGAGCTGCGGGATCCCGACCTCGAGGGCCTGATGCTGCACGAGCTGCGCCTGCCCTTCGACGTGGCCGTCATGTCCATCAACCGCAGCGGGGAGATGATCAGCCCGCATGCCGACACCGAGCTCTTCCTGGGCGACTGGATCACCCTGGTGGGCTCCCCCGAGAGCCTGGAGGCGGCAGGTCTGATCTTCGACGTCAACTTCTCCATGGGCGAGCTCGAGACAGCCTCCGTGGCGGCCCCCGCCCTGGAGCCGCCCAATCGGCTGTCACGCCCGAACCAGGTCGTGTTCTCCATGGAGGACTACCTGGACGCCGAGATGATGCGAGCCGGCCTCGAGGTGGGGGACAGGCGCGAGCTATTCAGGAAGATCGCCGAAATCTACACACAGGCGCACGGCGGCGACACGACCGCGGTGGAGGCCGCCGTGCTGGCGGGCGACGAGCGCCAGGACGTGCTGGTGGGCGACGAGCTGGCGGTCTCCTACGCCGTGGTGGAGGGGCTGGAACGCACCTACCTGGGCGTGCTGACGCTGAAGGAACCCGTGGAGTACCGCGGGGGCGAGCGCGCCGACGTGATCGTGTTCATGCTGGGGCCGCCCGAAGATCGCCCCAACTACCTCAAGCTGCTGGCCAACACGGCGAGCATGTGCGCAAAAGCGGGCTTGATCGGCAAGCTCAGGGGCGTGGACTCCGACTCTCGCGTGCTTGGCACGGTCCAGGAGTGCCACCGCAAAGCCCTACGCGTCTGAGATCCCGACGGTACGGGCCATCCCAAAGCTGCGCCAGGGCATGTCGGCTGGCTGGCCCCTCGCGGAAAGCCCGTGATAGGGGGCGCGCCAACCGCAGCGAGGAATCCCTCGTAAAGCCCCCGGATCTGAACATGCTGGCCATGACGACCACGCGAGCCGCCGCCCAGCGTCCGCTCTTGCTCCTCCTCCACCTCCTCTGCCTGTTCGGTCTGCTCCTGCCTGTCGCCGCCCAGGCCCAGGAAGAAGCCTCCGAACCCCAGGCCCTCGAGAACACGCTGCGCAACCTGCAGGTCTTCGCCGAGCCCGGCCAGGGCACGCTGGTGGCCGGCACCGAGGGCGCCCTCGACCTCACCGTCCAGCTCACGCCGGCTGCCGACAGCCCGGCGGGGCTGAAGTGGGCGCCTCCTGGCGAGCCCGTCACCCTGCGCGTGGTGGCCCCCGACGGCAGCGGCATCGGCTTCAAGGGCGATACCAAGGAAGGCGACCTCTCCGGCCTGGTGACCGTCACGCTGACGCCGGACCAGGTCTCGGGCAAGCAGCTGAAGCTCAACGTGCCCTACGAGGTCAGCAGCCGGGTGCGCGCTCGCCCCTACGACGTCGGCTTCAACGTCGAGGTCCCGCTGCTCAGCGCCGACGGCTCCAGCTTCCACGAAGCCGGCACGGTGAAGCTGCCGCTGCGCGTGGACACGCCGCTGAACGTCAAGATCCTGATGCTGGTGGTCATCGGCATCGCCATCTTCCTCTTCGTGGTGGAGTGGGTGCGCGTGGACGTAGTGGCCATCATGATGATGGTCTCGCTGCCCCTGCTGGGCCTGCTCAGCTCCGGCGACACCTTCAAGGGCCTCTCCAGCAACGCGGTGGTGGCCATCATCGGCGTCATGATCGTCAGCGCGGGCCTGAACAAGGTGGGCCTGGTCTCGCGCATCATGCAGCCGGTGGTCAAGCTGGCGGGCAAGAGCGCCAACCGGCTGATGGTGCTCCTCTCCGGCTTGATCGCGGTCATCTCGTCCGTGATGCAGAACACGGGCGCGGCCGTGCTCTTCCTGCCGGGCATCCAGCACGCCTGCAAGCAGAACAAGTACCACATCTCCAGCATCCTGATGCCCATCGGCATGTGCGCCATCCTGGGCGGCACCATGACCATGATCGGCACCAGCCCGCTGATCCTGCTGAACGACATCCTGCCCGCGGGCATGGAGAAGTTCGGCCTGCTGGAGCTGACCCCCATCGGCGCCGCCTTCGTGGTCTGCGGCATCATCTACTTCTCCACCATAGGCCGCCACTGGCTGCTCAAGGTGGCCGCGGCCAAGCTCGAGCAGGGCGGCGGCGCACCCGTCGAGGAGGAGAGCGCGGATCTGGGCGCCTGCTACCACAAGCTGGACGGGCCCTTCGAGCTCTCCGTACCCGCCAACTTCGACCCGGCCGGCAAGCCGGTGACCGTGGGCGAGATCCGGCAGGCTTCCCAGGCCATCATCGTGGGCGTGGCAGGTCCCAAGGGCAGGCGGCGCCAGCACGCGCCCAACCCCGACGTGAAGATCCGGCCGAACCAGCACATCTGCGCCTACGGGCCCACCGGCAAGGTGGAGGAGTTCGCCAAGACCTACGGGCTCACCATCCAGGACAAGCCCAGGTTCTACAAGGACTGGTTCAACCCGGCCGTGGCCGGCGTGGTCGAGGCGGTGCTGTCGCCGCGCTCCAGCCTGGTGGGCCGCACCGTGCGCGAGGTGGGCTTCCGCGAGACCTTCAACGTGACGGCCATGGCGCTGTACCGCGAGTTCGACGTGCACATGGACAAGGTGGGCGACATCCCCCTGGAGCCGGGCGACGCCCTGCTGCTGCACGCCACCTGGGAGCACTTCCACGTCTTCCAGAACACCCACCAGAACATGCACATCGTCACGCCCATGGAGGTGGAGATCCAGCGGCCCGGCAAGACCAAGCAGGCCGTGGTCTGCTTCGCCATCGCGCTCACCCTGATGCTGGTCTCCAGCTTCTACTTCCAGAAGCTGCCCTACAACCCCATCCCCCTGTCGGTCTGCCTGATGCTGGGCGCGGCGGGCATGGTGGTCACCGGCGTGATGTCCATCAGCGCCGCCTACAAGGCCGTGGACTGGCGCACGGTGTTCTTGCTCGGCGGCTTGATCCCGCTGGGCATGGCCGTGGACCGCACCGGCACCGCCGAATGGGTGGCCATGGGCGTGGTCTCGGCCCTGGGCGACGCCGTCTCTCCCTTGATCCTGCTGATCGTGCTGGCCGTGATGAGCGGCGCCTTCTGCCTGGTGGTCTCCAACGTGGGCGCCTGCACCCTGTTGGTGCCTCTGGGGGTCTCCATGGCCATGCAGATAGACATGGACCCGCGCGTGGCCGCCATCGTGGTCGGGCTGGGCGTGTCCAACTCCTTCCTGCTTCCCACCCACCAGGTCAACGCCCTCTACATGGGTCCGGGCGACTACCGCACCAAGGACTACATGAAGATCGGCGGGGTGATGAGCGTGATCTACGTGATCGTGCTGGTGGCGATGACGTATGTGTTCTACGTCTGAGCCGCAAACCGCCTCCTAGTGGTGTTCCGCCCCCCACAGGATAGAAGGGCTTGGCCACCCATCCCCGAGGAACCATGACCACGCGCCTCGCCACCCTGCTCTCCGCGGCCCTCTGCTCGGCCTCGCTGCTGGCGCTGCCGGCCTGCCAGGAGAAGACGACCAAGATCACCAACACCCCCATGACGGCCATCGAGAAGGTCTGCTCGCGGGCCTACACCGGCCGCTCGGGCGCCCGGGACAAGGCCCTCAAGGCCATGCAGCCGGAACAGCGGGCCCTGGTGCCTGAAATGCCTGAGCGGCAGGCATTCATCGATCTCTGCGCCCAGCTGCCCGAGGACGCGGCGCGCTGCCTGGATCCCAACATCGTGACGGTGGACAGAGAGGGCTGCATGAAGGCCCTCAAGGCCGCTCCCTCCGACAAGCTCAAGGCCGTCAAGGAGCTCTTCCAGAACCAGCCCAGCCCGGCTGAGGAGAAGAAAGAAGAGGAATCCAAAGAAGGCGAGGAAGGCGCCGAGGGCGAAGCCGCGGAAGGCGCCGCTGCGGAAGAAGGAGAGGCGAAAGCCGAAGAAGGAGCTGCCGAGTAGCGATCGGTCGCAGCCCTCGATCTCGCGCCAGGCCAGCACCTGGCCCGCGCCCGCCGTGGCGAAGCCGTAGTACCGCGCCAGCCAATAGGCCTCGATGAGATCCAGCCCCGGGTATTGCTGGTAGCCCTGCGAGGTGGAGCCGCTGCCGATGTCGAAGGGGCTGCTAGACCTTGATCATCACGATGCGACGCATGATCACCCCGCCGATGACCTGACAGAGCAGCATCACGCCGATGAAGACCCAGCCCAGCCAGGTGGACCACATGCGGGCCACCAGCTCGTGGTCGAAGGTCCAGAGCACGAATGCCAGGGCGAAGGGCATGGCCACGATGATGACGGCCTGGGACACGCCCTGGGCGGTCAGGGTGCGGATACGGCCCTCGACCTTCTTGCGCTCGCGGATGGTGTAGGCCAGGGTCTGGAAGGTCTCGGACAGGTTGCCGCCGCTCTGGCGCAGGATGTTGATGCTGGTGACCAGGATCTGCACGTCTTCGGTGCCGATGCGGTCTTCCAGGTTGAGCAGGGCGTCTTCGAAGGGCACGCCCACCCGCTGCTCGGCCAGCACCAGCCCAAACTCCTCGGAGATGGGATTGGGCAGCTCTTCGGAGACCATCTCCATGCACTGGATCAGCGACAGGCCGGAGCGCAGGCCGTTGGACATGAAGGCCAAGGCGTCCAGCAGCTGGTCCTCGAAGCGGTTGATGCGCCGCTTCCAGAGCATCTCCACCACCTTGCGCGGCAGGCGGAAGCCCAGGGGCAGCTTGAAGGGACCCAGCACCAGGAAGCAGATGACCACCACGCGCAAGATGAAGTAGCCCCAGCCCGAGGGCACGGCCGAGGTGACCCAGTAGCCGAACCAGCCGAACAGCAGCATGGACAACACGATGCTGGCCAGGCACCAGCGCGGGTTGACCCGGATGAACATGCGGTCGAACATGTCCACCATCCACTGCACGTAGCCGCGGGTGGCATCGTCGAACTTCTGGAACAGCCAGGGGGCCATCATCAGCCCGATGGTGAACCAGGTCAGGATGAAGAAGCCGAAGCCGGCCAGGTGGAAGAAGGTCCAGAAATCCCACCACAGCGGCATCAGGCCATAGTTGTCGGGGGAGATCGGCGCTTCCATCAGCGCCTCCCGCGCGGCATGTTGCCGCGCGGCCCGCGCCCGGGCGTGCCACGCCCGCCATACCTGGCGGTCCCCTGGGCCGCGTCGGCGAAGATGCCCTTGGGCAGCGGGATGCCCAGGGCCTCGAGCTTGGTGATGAACTTGGGCACGAAGCCCGTGGCCACGTAGCGACCGATCACCTTACGGTCCTCGTCCATGCCCTGCTGCTTGAAGACGAAGATGTCCTGCAGGGTGATGGTGGGGCCCTCCATGCCCGTCACCTCGGAGATCATGGTCACCTTGCGGCTGCCGTCGGTCATGCGGGCCTGCTGGATGATGATGTTGATGGCCGAGGCTATCTGCTCGCGGATGGCCTTGGAGGGCAGCTCCAGGCCGGTGAACATCACCAGGGTCTCCAGCCGCGAGATGCAGTCGCGCGGCGAGTTGGAGTGGATGGTGGTCAGCGAGCCGTCGTGGCCGGTGTTCATGGCCTGCAGCATGTCCAGGGCCTCGGCGCCGCGACACTCACCCACCACGATGCGGTCGGGCCGCATGCGCAGGGAGTTCTTGACCAGGTCGCGGATATCGACCTGGCCTTCGCCCTCGATATTGGGCGGTCGACTCTCGAGGCGCACCACGTGGGGCTGCTTGAGCTGCAGCTCGGCCGAGTCCTCGATGGTGACGATGCGCTCGTCCTCGGGGATGAAAGACGAGAGCACGTTGAGCAGGGTGGTCTTGCCCGAGCCCGTGCCGCCCGAGATGAGGATGTTGAGCTTGGCCTCGACGCAGGAGCGCAGCAGGTCCGCCATCTCCTCGGTGATGGAGCCGAAGTCAACCAGGTTCTTGACGGTCAGCGGGTCCTTGGAGAACTTGCGGATGGTCACGCTGGGCCCATCCAGGGCCAGGGGCGGGATGATGGCGTTGACGCGGCTGCCGTCGGGCAGGCGGGCGTCCACCATGGGGGATTTCTCGTCGATGCGCCGGCCGATGGGGTGCACGATGCGCTCGATGACGCCCAGCAGCTGGGCGTCGTCGGTGAAGCTGGCCGAGGTGGCCGTCAGCTTGCCGTCCAGCTCGATGTAGACCTGGTCGCGCCGGTTGACCATGATCTCGGTGATCTCGTCGCGGGCCAGCAGGTCCTCCAGGGGGCCCAGGCCCAGGGCCTCGTCCAGCACCTCCTTGACGATGCGCTCCCGCTCGTGGCGGTCGGTGATGCTGCGCCCCTCTTCGTCCATCAGGCGCACGATGGCCTGGTGGGCCTGCTTGCGCAGCTCCTCGTCCCGTTCTTCGCTGGCCGCCATCTCCTTGTTGAGCTTCTTGAGGTCCAGCACCTCCACCAGGCGCTTGTGGATCATCATCTTGATGGCGGTGCGCGGGTCGATCTGCTTGCGGCCGCGACGGGCCTTGGAGCCGCGGGCCTTCATCCACTGCCCGATCTGCACGGCCTGGCGGGAGCTCTCGGCGTCCATGCCGCGCACGCGCCCGCCCTCGACCTTCAGGCCCTGAGGGCGCTCCACGCGCATCATGGTTTCCAGGGCGCCCTTTTCGAGCAGCTGCACGATGAAGTCGTCGTAGTTGCGCGTGATAGGGGCACGCGGCGCGTGGGCCACGAAGGGCTGGCCGTTGAGCATGGCGGCCTGCGCGGCCGCATCGTCCTGCAGCAGGGTGACCAGCACGGGCCGCTGCAGCTTCTGGGTGACCATGTCCAGGGTGATGCCCGAGGAGCTGTCGAAGCGGTTGAGGATCACCTTGATCAGGGCCTGGGGGAAGTGCAGCTGCTGCAAGCGCTCCACCAGGCGCCGGGTGTGGTTGAGCACCAGCACGTCGGGGGTGGCCATCAGGAAGATGCCCGAGGACTGCTCGAGCATCTTGACGTTGATCTCGTTGACCGCCGTGCCGCAGTCGGCCACGATGTAGTTGCACAGGGGCTTGGCCAGCTCCAGGATGCGCCCGAAGGCCTCGGGATCGACCTTGGCGGCGGCGTCGGGGTCGAGAGCCAGGGGCAGGTAGCCGATGCCCGTGGGGTGCACGCCTATCTGCCGGCTCATCACCTCGGTGGTCAGCTTGCCCAGGTAGGGCTCCAGCTCCACGCAGCTGCGGCCCTGCGGCATGCCCATCAGGGCGCCCACGTCGCCACAGCCCTCCACGTCCACGTCCAGCAGCAGCACCGAGGCGTTGGTCTCCTTGCGCAGCGACAGCGCCGCGTTGACCGCGAACGTGGTCTTGCCCACACCATCGCGGGCCCCCCCGACTGCGATGATGCGGACGGCGGGCTGGCCCATTACTGCCTGACTTCCAACAGGTTGAACTTGTCTTGCAGGTCGCGGTTGGCCTGCGTGCTGCTCTCGTAGACCTGCGGCGTGATGAAGACCAAAAACTGGCTCTTGGACTTCTTGTAGTCCTTGGACTTGTAGAGCGTGAACAGCGGGGTGCCAGGGGCGTCGATGGTCTCGGGTACGCGGTTGTACTCCACCCGGTCGGACAGGCGCTGCAGGCCGCCGATGACGATGCTCTCGCCGGCGCGGCAGTACTCGGAGGTGGTGATGCCCGACTTGTCGATCATCTGGTAGCCGCTGGGCGCGATCTCACCCAGGGCGCTGACCTCGACCACGATGTTGAGGTCCACGTCGCTCTTCTGGGCGAAGGGGGTCACCTCCAGCGTGACGCCCACGTCCTTGTAGTCCACGGTGGTGCCCAGCGGCCCTGTGTGCACCACGAAGGGCACCTCGGCGCCCGAGAAGATGGAAGCGGTGTCGCCGCTCTTGACGGCCACGGAAGGATTCTCCAGCACGCGCGCGTAGCCCGAGGTGCGGGCCCGGTTCAGCTGGGGCAGTATGCCGTAGAGGGTGGACTGGGCGTAGCCCGTCACGTCGCCCCAACCCGCGGAGGAGTCGAAGGGCGAGCGGAAGTAGAACTCGATGCCCTCTTCCATGGAAAGCGGCGTCCACTGCACGCCCCAGGAGTCCACCAGGCTCTTGGTGAGCTCCACGAAGTGCACCACCACCACCACGGTCTGAGTGCGGCCGGGCACGCGCTCGGCCTCGCGTATCTCCAGCACGTTGATCACGTTCTGGTAGTAGGCCAGGGCGATGGCCTCGGCGCGCTCCGAGGCCGTGGTGGAGTGCACCACGCCTTCCAGCAGGATCTTGTCCGAGACCAGGCGCACCTGCACGCCGGGCACGCCGATCTCCTTCTGGATCAGATCGGCCAGCAGGCGCTGGGAGACCGGGGACAGGGAGACCATGGACTCCAGCAGAGGTTCGCGGGCCGCCATGGCGTTGACGCGCTGCAGGTCCTCGTCCAGGGAGACCTCGCCCTGGATGTAGACCCGGTCGTTGACCACCCGGAAGCTCAGGCCCTCGATGTCGTCCAGCAGCTCCTGCACGCTCTTCATCACCCGCGACAGGTTGGCGGGGATGACCGTGACCTCGATCTCGTCGCGCCGCACCCCGCGCGTGTCGTAGACGATGATGTTGGTGGAGCCCGCCCGGCGGCCGGCCACCAGGATCTGCTTGGCGTCTCGCAGGGGCACCACGCGGATGATCTCGGAGGAGCCCGCCGAGAGATCGCCGTAGCCGTAGGGCACGTCGATGGCTATCTGGGCGCTGACCACCACCACCTGGTCGCTGATGTTGTCTTCGTCGGCCCAGGCCCGACCCGGCGCCAGCAGCAGCCACGAGAGAGCGAAGAGCAGAAAAGCGCGCGCCATCTCAGAATCCCCCGCTCTGGATCAGGCGGTAGCGCGGCTTGGCCCGGTAGCGGACCTGCTGCGGGATGCCCAGGGTGGAGTGGATGGTGGCGTGCTCCAGCTCGACGAAGCGATCGGCCTCCCACAGCGAGCGCAGGGTCAGCGAGAGTGAGCCCAGCTCCTGGGCCAGGATCAGCTTCTGGGACTCGTTGGGGGTCAGCTCCAGGGTGATGGACTTGGCGTCATTGAGCTTCATCAGCTTCTGGCGGCGCTTGGTGCCGAACAGGTCCTGGCCGGCTTCGTCGTCCAGGTCGGCCGAGGACATGACCGTGGCCGCCGTGGGGCGGCCGATGTCGGCCCCCACCGCCAGCACGCGCACGTTCTGGAACAGGGTGACCGTGCGCATGTCGGACTTGTCGCCCGCCCCGAAGTCGAAGGTGCCCACCACGTCCACGTAGTTGCCAGGCTTGAGGTGCCCGCCCACGGCCGTGATGTTGTCCACGGCGATGGAGATGCCGCGGTGCTTCTTCTGGACGAAATAGGCCAGACCGGCGTCATCGGCCCGCACCAGCTTGGTGGAGACGATCTGCTCTCCTGGCAGCTCCTTCTCCTTTTCCGGACCAAGGATGGGTGCCGAGGTGATCTGGCCCAGGATGTCCTCCACCGAGGAAAGGGCCTTGGGCTGCCGCCACTTGCGCGGCACGTCGATCACCTCGACCATGGTCTCGTCGAGCTTGAAGTGGGCAGGGATGGGGCGCACCGCCACCAGGGTGGGGATGGGCTCGGACTGCCAGAGCAGCTTCTGCTCGCGCTTCCTCACGTACTGCCACTGCAGCAGCGAGGCGACGACCGCGACGAAGAGGGCTACGATCAGGGCGCGCGGGTTCTTCAAGGAGCCTCCCGCTGGCTAGGGGTTCGAGGTGGCAAAGGCCTGTCACGCACGCCACGCCGGAACGCACGACAGATACGCTGTATCACGAGACGATACCAGAGGTCGTCGCTCCAGGGACAGTGGGCGTGCCGGGCCATGGTCATCGTTCGGGCCTGTCGGCCCAAACAACGACCACGGCCATGCTATTTGGCGGGGGGAGGCTGCCTCCCCCCGCATCGCTAGCGCTCCCCCCTCCCCGCGCCTTGTGGGCGCGCCGGGGCACCAGCGGTGCCCCGGAAAATGAAACGTATTCCAAAGAGCGTATTCTCTTTGGTAGCCGCAACGATGACCGAGGCCGCATGCTGAAAATCCTGCCTGGGGACGTCAGGCTGCTGGTGTCTCCCGGCGGGCTTCAGCGCGTATTGCCGCTGCCGTCCCGCGTGCCGGAGGTGAGGACCGTGTCCACGTCGTCCATCAAGCCGTCGTAGCCTTCTTCAAAAGAAGGGAAGAAGGTTCGGAAAGCGAAGAACATGCCCATGACGACCACGGAGATGACCAGCATGTACTCCACCGTGGACTGTCCGTGGCGAGGCGCGCTGCGCTTGAAGGGACCGAATGCGTTCATGACCAGAACCTGAAAACCTGGGGTAGGAATCTCGAGGCCAGATAGCCGAGCGCAATCACGCCCGCAAAGGGCGTCATCAGGGGCTTGGGGCCGTCCGCGTCCCGCGTGACGCCGGCTTTGACCACCGAGAAGAAGGACCGCAGCCGCCCGCTGGCGGTCAGCTGCGCCAGGCCGACGGGGATCTCCACGATCAGGGTGAACAGCAGCACCCGCAGCAGCTCCAGCGGACCCAGGATGGCGCCGATGGCCATCAGCAGTTTGGCATCGCCGGCTTTCAGCGCACCCCCCAACCTCCAGAGCAGAAAGCCCGGGATGAAGGCCGCCAGGATGCCCAGCAGCCAGGTCAGCAGCGCGGGCAGCAAGCCCTCACGGCCCCCGTGGACCAGACCCAGGACGATGTGCACGGCCAAGGCCACGCCCATGGCGCCGAAGGTCAGGCTGTTGGGAACCCGACGCGAGCGCAGGTCCGTATAGACCGCCACTGCCAGCAGGCCCACCACCATGGCATCGGCGGGCGAGAGCGCCTGGAGCAATGACATGGTGCGCAGCTACTAGGGGTAGGGCATCTGGACGGTGGTGCGCACGTAGTCGAAGGCCTGCCGCGTGGTCTCGCCGAAGGCGATGAAGCCCAGCGCGAAGGCGATGCTGCAGACCGAGATGGCCAGCGCGTACTCCACCACGCTCTGACCGCGTCGAGAGCCCATGCGCGCGAGACGAGCGGCCATGCTCACCTCGCCCCACCGGTGCCGACGACTTCGCCAGTGTCGAGGATCTCGGAGATGTCCAGGGCCAGGTTCTGGACCCCCTCGCGGAAGGGATCGATGAACACGTAGGCCGCCGCCACCAGCGCGATCACGATGACGGAAATGAGGATCATGTACTCGGTGGTGCTCTGACCACCGCGGGCACGCCTTGCGAACATGGGCTGCGCCTCGAGGGAAGGGGTCCGTAGAATCATGTAGCAAGACCCGCGCCAGACCGCATCACTCGGCCCCTCTGTCTGTGCAAGGGGCCCGAAACAGGCCGATCCGGCCTTCCTCGGGCTCTCCATCGCTCTTCCATAGGCTTTTCCATAGAAAGATGCCCAGCCCCAAGGCCCGCGCTGCGCCCATGCTGCGACACGCTTGTCTCAGTTTCGCCGAGACCTGGGTGTCCCAACACGGGTGCAGCAGGGGCGCAGCGCGGGCCGCCCGGGGCCGGCATCTTAGGATGGAACGCGCTACACTCGTCCCCTCCGCGTTCATCAGCGAAGGCCCGGAATCACCCCAGCGGCAGCAGGTACGGAAGCGTGTCCCAGACGGAATCGGTCAACTTCGGCAAGTACCGCATCCTGGAGCGGATCTCTTCCGGAGGCATGGCCGAGATCTTCAAAGCACGGCTCGACGGCATCGGCGGTTTCCATCGCACCTTCGCCATCAAGCGCATCCTGCCCCACCTCTCCTCCAACCCCGAGTTCGTGGACCTGTTGGTGGACGAGGCCAAGGTGGCGGGCCTGCTCTCCCACGCCAACATCGTCCAGATCCTGGACCTGGGCCGCATCGACGACCGCTACTTCATCGCCATGGAGTACGTGGCGGGCCGCAACCTGGGCGAGGTGGAGCGGCGCTGCCTCGAAAAGGGCATCACCCTGCCCGTCCCCCACGCGGTCTTCATCTGCATCGAGATCCTGAAGGGCTTGGAGTACGCCCACAACCGCCAGGTGATGCGCGATGGCCATCCCGTGCCGCTGAACATCGTGCACCGCGACATCTCGCCTCCCAACATCCTGATCAGCAACCAGGGCGAGGTCAAGATCACCGACTTCGGCATGGCCAAGGCCAGCGTCAAGGCGCTGGAGACCGTGGCCGGCGTGGTCAAGGGCCGCTTCGACTACCTGAGCCCCGAGCAGTCCGAAGCCCACCCGGTCAGTCAGCAGAGCGACATCTACAGCCTGGGCATCCTGCTCTACGAGATGCTGGTGGGAGACCATCCTTTCCGCAAGGACACGGATCTGGCCACGCTGGAGGCCATCAAGGCCGGCGATTTCGAGCCCGCCAGCTTCGTCAACATGGACATCCCGCCCCAGCTGGACGACGTGATCGCCAAGGCCCTGGAAGCGGAACCCGCCAAGCGCTTCGCCTCGCCCACCGCCTTCAAGGAAGAGCTGGACCGCTTCTTCCACGAGTCCGAGTTCATCTTCACCCAGTCCACGCTGGCCGCCTTCCTCAAGGGGCTCTTCCCCGAGAAGAAAGCCGGGGCCGCCCGGCAGCGGCCCGAGCAGCGCCCCCATGCCATGCCCACCGCCATCGGCGCGCCAGGCCCCATCGACGACTTCGACGAGGACGTGCTGCCCACGGTGGTGCGCGAGTCGCCCCTAAGCCACGTCTCGCCCTTCTCTCCCCACGAAGCCAAGCCGGAACCCGCGCCCAAGAAGTCCTCGGACGAGGCCCTGTTCGAAGCGGCCACCATGCTGCGTCAGATCCCCGATCCCAACGCCGCCGCGGATTTCGGGCAGTCGGCAGGTCTGTCCGAGGCGGCCACCCTGATCCGGGCCAACCCCCTGCTGAGCGACAACCTGGGCGAAGCGGAGACCTTGATCAAGCGCACCCCGCCGGTCATGAAGAAGGCGATCGAGGCGGCGGAACGAGCCCAACGCCCGCTGGACCAAGCCGATCCGGCGCTGGCGGAGCGACCTACCCAGGCACGGGACGAGCCACCGGGACGCCCCATGCCCCAGCCCGCCGAAGCTCCCAGGCCGGCGCCGCAGACCATACCCGCTGTCCGGACGGCGCCCTTGGCCGCGGTCGGGCCCAGGCCGACCCCCATGGCGCCGCCCGCTGGCCAACCGGCAGCCCCGGCAGGGGCCCCGGCACAAGCCCAGGAAGAGGTTCTTCCAGCGGCCCGCGTCCCGCTGGGCATGCAGCTGGTCTATATGGGCCTGGCGCTCTTCACCCTCATCCTGGGTCTGCTCTTCGGGACCTTGACCGGCTATATGCTCGGTTCGTTCCTCGCCAAGCCGGATCCCGTGCAGCCCGTCCCCGCCACGGTGGAGCTGGCCCTGCCCGAGGGCAGCGCCCTGCTGCTGGATGGCGAGCGCCAGGTGCCCCAGAAGGACGCCAGCGGGGTCAAGCCCTACGTCTTGCAGCTGCAATCGGGGAGCTCGCGCAGCATCGCGGTGGAGTTGGACGAGCCGGCGGCGAAGGAGAAGTGAGGGCAAGAGGGGGGAGCGCCAGCGATGCGGGAGGCTGCCTCCCCCCGCCAAAGAAGCGGCTGTGAGACGGGCCACCCCCAAACGAGGAACGGGACGTTATTAGCGCACTCCATCACCCGGAGCGCGATGCCCCATGACCGAGCGGAACACGCCCCAACCCCCGGCCGCATCCCACAGCCGCCTACCCATCGGGCCGATGGTCAAGGCGCTGCGTCCCAAGCAGTGGCTGGGCAAGAACGCACTGCTCTTCGCCGCCCTGATATTCTCCTACCAGTTCGTCTCTGTGACGGCCTGGGTGCAGGCCATCGCTGGATTCGTGGCGTTCTGCCTCGTCTCTTCCACTGGCTACGTGATCAACGACATCTTCGATGCCGAGGCGGACAGGCAGCACCCCACCAAGTGCCAGCGGCCCATCGCCAGCGGCGCATTGCCCGTACGAACGGCCCTGGCGCAGGCGGCCTTCATCTGCGCGCTGGGAATGGTCACGGCGGCTTCGCTGGGCTGGCCCTTCTTGGCGGTCACCCTGGCCTATTTCGCCACCACCATGAGCTACTCCTTCTTCTTCAAGCGCATGGTGATCCTGGACGTGATGATGATCACGGCGGGCTTTCTGTGGCGTGCCGTGGCCGGGGCGGTGGCCATCCACGTCACCATCAGCCCCTGGCTGCTGCTCTGCGCCGCGTTCCTGGCCCTGTTCCTGGGCTTCAACAAGCGCCGCGGCGAGGTCCTGCTGCTGGCGGAAAAGGCCGCCGCCCACCGCGAAAACCTGGCCGAGTACGGCCCGGAGATGATCCGCGCCTTCCAGTCCATCACCACCAGCAGCACGGTGATCAGCTACGCCATCTACACGGTGCTGGGCGCTCCGGAGAGCTCGCGTCCCTGGCTGCTGGTCACCCTGCCCTACGTCCTGTACGGCATCTTCCGCTACATCTACCTGGTGGAGCGAGGCGTCAACCTGGCCCCAGACGAGATCCTGGTACGCGACCGGCCCATCCAGGTCACCGTCATACTCTACGGCATCACCGCGGTGGCAGTGCTCCTCCTATCGCACGGCGCGGCAACCTGACCCCAGCCAGGGCGGGCCAGGGCAGGTTGGGAGCCGAGGCCAGCACGGCCACGCCCTGGTCCTGGTCGTGATCGTGGTACTCGATGCGAAACGGCACGTGCCCGTCGAAGCTCTCCCACAGCGAGCCATCCACGCAGAACTCCAGGCCGATACCGAAGCTGGCCTGATCGGTGAACATCGCCCGCAGCCCTTGGCGCCGCAGCTCGCGGGGCTGGTCGGGGATGGGCAGCTGGTAGCGCAGCTGGTCCACCGCCACCACCAGCATGTCTTCGCCGGCCCGCAGCTCCTCGTCGCGCACGCGAACGGCCGCGCAGAGCGCATGGGGGGCCAGGCGCGTGGCCACGGCGAAGCTGGCGTCGCGCTCGTTCTCCCACCATGGGTAGCCCCGCTGCACCTGGGCGATGCTGCCCACGCCCAAGGCCGCGTCGGAGCGCCACTCACCCAGGTCGCCATCCACATCGCAGGTCTGAGCTCGGGCGGTCAAGGTGCTGGCCATCTTGAAGCGCCTGTCCAGCACCTCCGTGGCCGGCTCCGAGAAGATCTGCTCCGGGATCCAGTGCACGGCCACGATGCCATCCACGCCATCGAGCAGGGGGATGTCCTCCTGGCGCTCGCCGTCGGGCAGGGAGAGCACCAGCTTCTCGTCCTGCAGCGCCACGGCGAAACCCCGATCCGGACCGTAGGTGCCGAAGCGCTCCAGCGCCTGGAAGGACCCGTGGCGGGCCAGGGCGCCGTTGCGGGTGTCCACCGCCACCCAACGCTCCCCGATGCTGGACCTGATGCGCACGACCGTGGACCGCTCCAGCAGCTGCATCACGTCCAGCTCGACGTCCTGCTCGCTGCCCGTCACCACCTGCACCTGCACCTCGCTGTCGCTCAACAGATCCTGGATGCGCAGATCCGCCGTGAAGCCCGCTTCGCGTGCCAGGGGCAGGATCTCGAGCAGCCGCCGGCCGTCGTAGCTCACGATCCCGCTGGTCGCCCGCAGGCTGGGCCGGCGACGCGGCGCGTGCAGCTGCACCAGCAGGCTGACGTAGCCGGAGGGCTGCAGGCGAGCGATGATGTTCACCAGCGTGGGCAGGCCCGTACGCGAAGCAGGCGCGCCCATGTGCAGCATCAGGAAGCAACCGGTGGCCACCAGCGCGGCGATGCCCAGCAGCGCGGCGAAGAAGCGGGTGAACAGCAAGCTGCGGCTCATGTCGACGCGAACCCCAGCAGCGCGTCCAGGTCCGGCAGGTCCGCCAGACCGCGACCGTACCAGACCGACAGCAGCGTTCCCTCGTCAGAGACCAGAAAGGCCGCGGATCGCTGCACCAGGCAGCCATCGGGCAGCCCCTGGCCGTGGCGCAGCGCAGCCTGGGCCAGGGCGGGCAGCCCCTGCGGCGCGCGCAGCAGGCTGCGCAGCAGCAGGCGGTCCTTGCCGACCCCCCAGGCCTGGTGCAGGCGTCGATCCGCATCGACCAGCACCGGAAAGAGGGCGTGGCGCCTGGGAACCGCATCCCGCGCCAGCTCCAGCCCGGAGCGGGTCACCAGCGCCAGCAGCGTGTCTTGAAGCTCGCAGCGCTCCACCCGGCGCTGCATGTCCTCCATCAGCTGGCGGCAGAGGGGGCTGCCCAGGTGACGTCCGAAGATCAGCGCCACCCTGCGCCCGCCGGGATCGGGGATCCGCACCGGCAGGCCGAAGACCGGCCGCTCGTGGAGGGTCGGGGCCTGCTCGCCGACTGCCAGAACCCTGCTCTTGGGGCCCAGCATGATCAGCCGCTCCTGCCGCCGAACTGGTACTGGGCCTCGAAGGAGAAGTGGGGCGTGGTCAGGATGACGTCGCTGCGGGCGCTCTCCACGTAGGGTGCGCAGAAGAGCTGGCGGTAGCTCACCCGCACGCCGACCTTGCCGCGCTGGATGGCCAGGTCCGCGCCCGGGTAGCCGGCCACCTCGGTGGCGTAGTCGAAGCTCTCGCCGACGCGCTCGGCGCTGGACACATCAGCCAGCCAGATGGCGGCCATGCCGCCGCGCAGGAAGATGTCGAAGCTGAAGGCTTCCGGCTGCACATGGGGGATGCGAACGCCGGGGGCCAGGTAGATGCCGTGTCGAACGCGGAAATCCTCGACGCCGCCGACGCCGTCGCCCTGGTCCTCGTCCTGGAGCTCGGGTGTCACCAGGGATCCGAAGCCACCGGCGTCCACGAAGAGCAGGCGCGTCAAGCGGGAGTCCAGGCCGCCGGCGATGCCCAGCCGCGAGGGCTCGTCCGCCATGGACAACCCCAGGTGGACCCGGTTCAGGGGTTCCAAGGACTGAGCGGCAGCCAGCTGGGGCAGCGCCAGGGCTGCAAAGAAGACCAGGAGCTTGGAAAGGTGCGATTTCATGAGCCGCCCTGAAGTGCGCATGCGGATCCCGCTGCGATCCGCGTGCAAGTGGGGAGCATGATAGCCCCTCGGGGGACTACCCGCGAATAGCAGGGGGAGGGGGTGTCCCCCTCCACTGCGCACGCCCCTGCCCGCGTTTCACGCTCCCCCTCCCCCGCCGAACAGGTGGCGGTTCATGTCCAGCAATCCGTCCAGATCCCGAATCGGCTGATCGAGGAGCGGCAGCTCGCAGACGAAAGACGCCGGCACCTGCCTGATGCGCGCCAGCCGAGGCGCTTCGGCCTCGGCCACGGAGCGCAGCCGCTGGTGGGCCATCTCCAGCCGCGCCAGCAGCGAGGCGGCGGTATGGGGGGCCAGATCGGCCGACAGCCGCCCAGCCAGCTCCCCCAGCAGCGCCCCCACCGGCAGCCCGTCGGCCGTGCAGCGATGCACCCGGTTGACCACGAAGCCGCCAAAGGGGATCTGGCGGGCCTGCAGCTCATCCGCGAAGAAGAAGGCCGTATCCATGGAGGCACGCTCGGGAGCGCAGGCCACCACGAAGGCTGTGTCGGGGTGCGCGAAGAGCTGCACCACGGCCTCATGCCGCTCGTGGAAGCCGTCCATGAACTCCCTGAAGATCTGGAAGAACTCGGACAGCTCCTCCAAGAACTCGCGGCCGAAGATGACCGCCAGCAGCCGGAAGATGACACCCGAGGTCCCCACCAGCACGCGGCCGAAGATGCGCTTCTCGTCGTAGGGCGTCATGAACCACTTCACGATGTGCCGATCCACGAAGCGCGACAGGCGCCCAGGGGCCTCGATGAAGTCCAGGGCGTTCTTGACAGGCGGCGTGTCCAGCACCACCAGGTCGTACTCGCCGGACATGTGCAGATCGTAGAGCTTCTCGGTGGCCATGTACTCCTGGCTGCCGGCGAAGTTGTCCGAGACGACCTTGTAGATGCGGTTGGCCATGATGCGGCGGCGGGTCTGCTCGTCCGGCGCCATGCGGGCGATGAGGTCGTCGAAGGTGGCGCGGGTGTCGAGCATGACGGCGTGGAAGGAGCCACCGGCAGCCGCATCCGGCAGCGCGACCTCTCGCACCTCGTTGCCGAAGCTGGACAGGCCCAGGGCATTGGCCAGCCTGCGAGCCGGGTCGATGGTCAGCACCAGCACGCGCCGCCCCATGCGCGCCGCCTGCAGGCCGGCCGCGGCGGCGATGGTGGTCTTGCCCACGCCTCCCGAGCCCACCAGGACCACCACGCTCTTGTTCAGGATCAGGCTCTGCAAAGCTTGGCAGCTCACCGCGCGTCTCCCGCGCGGCGCAAGGAGGTGCGCAGCAGCAGCGCCTCCACGCGCCGTGCCCGGTTGCCGGGATCGCCCCCGGCGCCCATCAGGGGGGCCACCAACAGGGGGGCGTCCAGCGTCTGTCGCAGGCGCAGAATGGCCTCGCCGGTGTCGCGTTCCCGATCGGCTTCCCAGAACCCGGCACGCACCAGCTCCCGCGCCTCATCGGAGCCTGCGGACTCCAGCGCGCTGCGCAGACGACCCAGCAGCTCGCTCTCGTCCTCACGCAAGGTGGGCGCCATGGCCTGGTTCAGCACCACCAGTGAAGGACGGAGCCAGGATCCCAGCTCGGCCAGGGCCTGGCTGGTCTCGATGGTCTCGTTGACCACCATCTCCTCGGGCAGCGAGGCCATGACCAGGTGGGTGTCGGGGCGGCGCAGGCGGGCGACGGCCGCCTCCAGCGTGCGCCGGATGGGGCCGGAGGGAAAGAGCCCGGCCGATTTGCAGGGCACGCGAAAGAAAGACAGGGCGTGGCCCGAGGCCGGCAGATCCACCACCAGCGTGTCGTAACGCTTCAGCAGCTGCATCAGGCGCGCGTGGATCACCGTCTCGCGGGATCCGGGCGTGACATCGAGGAAGAGCCGCACCATGCGGTTGCCCAGGATGAGCCGCACAACCCGCCGCACCGGCACGATGTGGCCCAGCCACTCCTTGAGCGCCTCGAACCAGGTGATGTTCGCGATGGCCAGGCGCGGCTCCACCTCGACGGGCTCGTAGCTCGGCGCCCGACCGCAGTGCTCGGTAAGGGAGGGGTGCTGGTTGTCGATCTCGACCAGCAGCACCCGGCGCCCCTGGCCGGCGATGACGCGCGCCAGGGCCAGGGCCAGCGTGGTCTTGCCCGTTCCCCCCTTGCCCGTGACGAAGATCAGCCGACCCGCAAAGAGCGCACGGAGATCCAATCAGATGTCCAGGTTGCGCACGTTCAGCGCGTTGCGCTCGATGAACTGCCGCCGCGGCTCGACCGCATCGCCCATCAAGACCGAGAAGACCTCGTCGGCCTCGCTCATATTGTCGGCGGTGACCACCACCTTCACCAGGGTGCGGTTGGCGGGATCCATGGTGGTCTCCCACAGCTGCTCGGGGTTCATCTCGCCCAGACCCTTGTAGCGCTGCACATCGTAGCCACGGGCCACGGTCTTCATCAGCTCTTTCTGCAGCAGGCACCAGCTGCCGATCTTCGGACCGCCCTTGATGCTCACGGGCAGCGGCAGGTGCTTGGAGAGGGCGCGGAAGATGTGGTGGAAGCGCTCACGGTCGCCCCCCGCGCTGCTGCCACCGAGGCGCATCACGCGCTGCGCGCCGTCGAGCACGCCCTGGACGAGCACACCGTGCTCGCCGGTCTCTTCGTCGCGCTCAAGGCTGTATTCCAGCTGGCTCAGCTCGGGCATCCAGCGCTCGACGGCTTCCAGGAAGCTAGCCACGCGCACCTCGAACTCCCCGCGGTTGCGGAGGAACTCCAGACCGCCGTGCAGGAACCAGAGATCCGCCAGCTCGGGAGGCACGCGCCGCTCGCCCAACCGCAGGCGGTTGGTGTAGCGCTTGAGCAGGTGCACGGCGTCGGACAGCGCATCGCCCTGCAGGACCCCGGAGGCGGTGTGGAACTGCAGGTTGTGGATGCCCTGGCCCACCAGGTAGGCCTCCATCTCGGCGTCGTCTTTGAGGTAGCGCTGCTTCTTGCCGCGCTTGACCCGGTACAGGGGCGGCTGAGCGATGTAGAGGTGACCGGCCCGCACCAGCTCGGGCATCTGCCGGTAGAAGAAGGTGAGCAGCAGGGTGCGGATGTGGCTGCCATCCACGTCGGCGTCGGTCATGACGATGACGCGATGATAGCGCAGCTTTTCAACATTGTACTCGTTGCCGATGCCCGTGCCCAGCGCCGAGATGATGGTGCGCACCTCGGCATTGCCGAGCATGCGATCCAGGCGGGCCTTCTCGACGTTGATGATCTTGCCGCGCAGCGGCAGGATGGCCTGGTACTTGCGATCCCGACCCTGCTTGGCCGAGCCGCCGGCGCTGTCGCCCTCCACCAGGTAGAGCTCGCAAAGCGCCGGGTCCCGCTCCTGGCAGTCGGCCAGCTTGCCCGGCAGGTTGCTGCCTTCGAGCAGGCTCTTGCGGCGGGCCAGCTCGCGCGCCTTGCGGGCCGCCGCCCGCACCCGCGCGGCGTCGATCACGCGCCGCACGATGGTCTTGGCTATCTGGGGGTTTTCTTCGAAGAAGAAGGAGAGCTGCTCGTTGGTGACGCTCTCGGTCAGGCCCCTGGCCTCGCTGTTGCCCAGCTTGCCCTTTGTCTGCCCCTCGAACTGCGGCTCGCGCAGCTTGACCGACAGGACGGCGGTGAGGCCCTCGCGGATGTCCTCACCCGAGATGCTGGCGCCCTTGAGGTCCTTGAGCAGGCCGGCCTGCTGGGCGTAGCCATTGACCGTGCGGGTCAGCGCGGCCTTGAGGCCGCTGACGTGGGTGCCGCCGTCCATGGTGTTGATGTTGTTGGCGAAGCTGTAGAGGATCTCGTTGTAGGTGCTGGTCCACTGCAGGGCCAGGTCCACCTCGATCTCTTCCCGCTGCCCGTGGATGAACACCGGCTTTTGATGCAGCGCCTTGCGATCGCGGTTGAGGTGCTCGACGAAGGAGACGATCCCACCTTCGTAGCGCAGCTGGCACTCGTTGCCGTCGCGCAGATCGCGGATGACGATCTCCAGGCCCGGGTTGAGAAAGGCAAGCTCTCGCAATCTAGCCGTGAGTCGATTTGCGGAGAACTCAAGAGTTTCCTGGAAGATCTCGGGATCAGGCTGAAAGACGATGCGCGTGCCTCGCCGATCGCTGGGGCCCATCTTGCGCAGGCCGGTGCCGGGCAGGCCGCGGCGGAAGCGCTGCCGCCAGTGGAAACCCTCGCGATGGATGTCCATCTGCAGCCAGGACGACAGCGCGTTGACGCAGCTGACGCCCACGCCGTGCAGCCCGCCGGAGACCTTGTAGGAGCCGTCGGAGAACTTGCCGCCGGCGTGCAGCGTGGTCATCACGACCTCGGCCGCTGACCGTTTTTCGGTGGGGTGCATGCCCACCGGGATGCCACGCCCATTGTCGGCCACGGCGCAGGATCCGTCTTGCCGCAGCTCCACCACGATGCGGTCGCAGCTGCCGGCCAGCGCCTCGTCGATGGCGTTGTCCACCACCTCGTACACCAGGTGATGCAATCCGCGCTTGCCCGTGCTGCCGATGTACATGGCAGGGCGTTTGCGCACAGCCTCCAAGCCTTCCAGCACCTGGATGCTCGAGGCATTGTACGAGGACGCGCTCGGCTCCTGTTCAGCCATCTCTGATTGCTCCGTCTGCTGGCAGCACCCTGAACGGGTACATGCGCGAAGAGCAACTTGCAGCTTGATTATTTTCCTTCAAAGCAGGCGTCGCTCAACGCTTTCATCTAACCTCAGTCACCGCCCTCGGCCAGCGCACCCATGCGGATGCGCAGGGCCTGCCCATCCGCCTTGGCGCTGCGCAGGACGGGCCCCGGATCGGTGGTGGTGACCACCACCTGCGCATCCAGGGACTCGATCAGCTCCACCAGGCGTCCCATGCGCTGTTCATCCAGCTCGCTGGAGAGATCGTCCAGCAGCAGCAGCGGCGTCTCCCCCTTGGCCCGCGCGGCATCCAGCTCCGCCAGCTTGAGCGCCAGGGCCAGGGTCCGCACCTGGCCCTGGGATCCGTAGACGCGCGCCGACCGCATGACTTCGCCCGGCTCGTGAGCGAACTGGAACAAGAGGTCGTCGCGCTGCGGACCCACCAGGTTCATTCCTCGGCGCAGCTCTTCGTCGCGCGCATCCGCCAACAGCCGAAGGTAGCGGCGCTGAAGCTCGGCCACAGCTGTCCCGGCGTCGGGATCCAGGACGCTGCGGTAGCGCAGGTCGACCTGGGATCCGCCGGCCAGGATCCCATGGGTGCGCTGCAATGGCTCCTCTAGCACTCCGGCCGCGCGAGCGCGGCTGGCGCATAGCTGGGCCCCGGCGGGTGCCAGGCGCTGGTTCCAGGCCTCGAGTTCCGATGCCGACGCCCTGCCCGAGCGCAGCAGCGCGGCCTTCTGTGCCAGGACGCGCCGAAAGACGCGCACCAGCTCCAGGTGCCCTGGCCAGATGGTGAACGCCGCCCGATCCAGGAACCGCCGCCGGCGCTCGGGTTCGCCGCGCACGATCCCGGTGTCGTCGGGTGCGAAGACCACCGCTCGCAGTCGTTGGAAGTAGGCCGTCAGATCCCGCACCGGCTCGCCATCCATCAGGATGCGCCGGGATGCACCGCTCTGCGCGGACAGCTCCATCCGCAGCCCCGCTCTCCCCAGGTCGCCCTGAACCTCAGCGGCGATGGCGGCGTCGCCGGCATCCCAGCGCACCATCTGGCGCCAGGACGCGCCGCGGAAGCTCTTCAAGGTGGCCAGGACCGCGATGGACTCCAGCAGGTTGGTCTTCCCCGCTCCGTTTTCACCCCACAGGATCACCAGGCGGGGGTGCAGCCGCAGCTGCAGCGAAGCGATATTGCGCCAGTCGCGCAGGGCCAGCCTGGTCAACCGCACTCTATTTTTTGGGGGGAAGACAGATTCTTCCCCCCCTATCCGAGGCGGACACCGCCTC
>CAYVQL010000061.1:0-42187 GCA_964454135.1 uncultured Enterobacterales bacterium
GAGACCTTCCGCGACCTGAGCCTGGTGGAGGAGCTGCGCAGAGAGCTGCACGACGGCTACAGCATGGGAGACCTCATCAGCCGTAGTCGGGCGATGCGGCGGATCTTCGAGATCCTGCCGGCCATCTCGGCGAGCTCGGCCACCGTGCTCATCCAGGGCGAGACCGGCACCGGCAAGGAACTCGTGGCTCGCGTCCTCCATGATCGCAGCCCGCGCAGCAAGCGACCCTTCGTGGCGCTGAACTGCGCCGCCTTTCCGGAGACCCTGCTGGAGTCGGAGCTCTTCGGGGTGAAGAAGGGGGCCTTCACGGGCGCCGCCAGGGATCGCCCGGGGCGCTTCGCCGTGGCCCAAGGGGGCACTCTCTTCCTCGACGAGATTGGAGAGATGGCTCCCGCGATGCAGGTCCGACTGCTGCGCGTGCTGCAGGAGAAGACCTACGAACCGCTGGGCTCCTCCAAGCCCGTGCGCGCCGACGTGCGCGTGGTCGCCGCCACCAACCGCGATCTCGCGCAAGAGGTTCAGCGAGGCGGCTTCCGCGAGGATCTTTACTACCGCATCAACGTGGTGCGTGTGGATCTGCCGCCGCTGCGCCAGCGAAGAGAGGACGTTCCCCTGCTGACGGACCACTTCGTCTCCCGCTTCAATCGATTGCAGGGAAAGAACGTCTTCGGTCCGGGGCCGGGAGCCATGGAGCTGCTGATGGCGCATGACTGGCCGGGCAACGTGCGGGAGCTGGAGAACGCCATCGAGCACGCCTTCGTGCTCTGCCTGGAGGGCAGCATCGAGCGGCATCACCTGCCTCCATCGCTGGGACCGAGCGCGCCGATCGCGGCTGAGGGCAAAACGCTCCAGCAGACCGTGCGCATGGCCGAGGAGAAAGCCATCCTGGACGCGCTCGCCCGCAACGGCGACAACCGGGATGCTGCCGCACGAGAGCTGGGCATCCATCGCAGCACCCTGTTTCGCAAGGTGAAAGAGCTGGGGCTCTCCCTGCCCGAGACGGACGGACGCACAAAGGGATAGGGCAGCACGACACCGGCGAAGCGCGAGCCGGTTCAGGGAACGTCCAGGCTGGGCGCCGGCGCGTGGCCTCGGAGCGCCGCCGGCTGGCATGAACCATGCAAAGCCAGCGGGCACCTAGTGGCTCGGGGCGTCGACCCAGATGAGGCCCCGGTCCGACGCCTGCCAGGCCCCCCGGAACACAGGAGCACCACCATGTCTCTCGACGAATTCGTCGCCTGTGTCGATGAAATCCAAGAGGAAGAGCTGGAGGAGGCGCGCGAGCGCTACAGCGAACACGCGCTCTCCCACTGGCAGAGTCCGCACAACTTCCGTCCGCCTCCGCCACAGTCCATCTCCGGAAGACTCCAGGGCGTTTGCGGGGACACCATGGAGATCTGGCTCGAGCTCGGAGGCAGCAGGATCAAGCGCGCGGGCTTCCTCACCGACGGCTGCGGCTCCAGCATCATGTGCGGCAGCGCCGCGGCCTGGGTGGCGCAAGGCATGTCCGTCCGGGAGGCGCGAGGCATCACCCAGGAGCGCATCCTGGAGGAGCTGGGAGGCCTGCCGGAGGTCGAGCGGCACTGCGCCCTGCTGGCGATCATCGTGCTCAACGAGGCGCTCGATATCGCAGAAGCTCATGACTAGTTGCAGCTGCTCCGGAGACACCAGCTCGACTCCTCCTCTGTTCGTCGCTCCCGGCCCTGAGGAGTCCGAGCTCGTGCAGCGGCTGGTCGCCGCGCTTCCCGGCAAGGCTCGGAACGTCGATGACGTGGTCATGGGGCGACGTTTCGTGGCCATGCGCAGCGGCGAACGAGTCGGGCTCTCTTCCACCCTCGGGCGGGCAGCGGATATGGAAGATCTGGACTTGGCCCAAGAACTCATGAACAAGCCCCTGGCACTGGCCGTCTGTCAGCTCTCCTGCGAGCGGCATCACGCCCGGTCTCTCGGTCTGGCGGCCCTCTGCGCCAGCCTGGAGCCTCCTCGTGGAGCTCGGGTGGAGACGGGGAATGTCGAGGATCTGCTGGTGCGAGAGGCTGCCGGCCGAGAGGTGGCCGTAGTGGGAGACTTCCCCTTCTGGCCACGGGTGCGGGACAGCGCGCGCCGAGCCCACCTGCTCGAGCTGCGAGATCTGCCCGGGTCCGCCGCCCGCGAGCGATGGCCGCAGATCCTGCGTAGCTGCGAGCTGGTGGCCATCACCTCCACCACGCTTCTCACGCGCTCGTTGGCGCAGTTCCTGTACAACGCGAGGGGCGCCAGGGTCGTTCTCGTCGGACCCTCCACACCCTTCTCCCCGGCATTGTTCGAGCTGGGAGTGGACCTGCTTGCAGGGAGCGAGGTGCTGAATGGACCCGCGGTCCTTGAAGGCGTCAGCGAGAACTTGCCCTTCCGTGCGCTGAAGAGGCGCGGGATGCGCCAGCTCCTGTGGCGTCGTTCATGAGCCCAGGGACGGGAATCCGTCTGGCGACACCGTCTCCCTTCTGCGACACTCTCGCTTCAAGAGCGTCTCTGTTCTGCGACAACGTCCCTGACCAGCACAAGGAGCATGCATGGCACGCTACGAGTTCGAGGGGCGGATTCCCCGCGTCGCCCCCAGCGCGTACATCGCGCCTTCGGCCCAGGTCATCGGCGACGTGGACATCGGCCCGGACTGCTACATCGGCCACGGCGCCATCCTGCGCGGCGACTACGGCTCCATAGTGGTGGGCGCGGGAACGGCCGTCGAGGAGGGCGTCATCGTACACGCGCGGCCTGACGACCGAACCACCCTCGGACGGCGTGTGACGCTGGGCCACGGGGCGATGGTCCACAACGCGACCGTCGAAGACGGCGCGGTCATCGGCATGCGCGCCACCATCAGCGATTTCAGCGTGGTGGGCGCCGGTGCGATCGTAGGCGAAGCCGCCCTGGTCCGCCAGCGCCAGAAGATTCCGCCTCGCGCCATCGCCGTGGGTGTGCCCGCCCGCGTCGTCGACGAAGTGTCTGACGACAATGCCGATATGACGGTGTGGGCCAAAGAGCTCTACGTCGATCTCGCCCACCGCTATCCCTCCGGCCTACGCGAAATCCCTGAGCTGCGCCGCGACGACGAGTTCGTCCTACGCCCCATCGGAGTCATCCACACGCCCTTCGACCAGCCAGAAGGCACGCCCATCCAGGGCGCGTTCTCAGGCGGCGCGCCAGGAAAAGTCGAGGTCAAGGCGCAGTACGCCGCTGGACTGGCCGATCTCGAGGGCTTCAGCCACGTCGTGCTGCTGTACGCCTTCCACCGCTCCAGCGGCTACGAGCTGGCTGTGACGCCCTATATGGACGACCGCCAGCGCGGCCTGTTCTCGACCCGGGCACCGCGGCGCCCCAACCCGCTGGGCATGACCGCAGTAGGACTCGAGCGCATCGACGGACGCGTGCTGCACGTGAGCGGCGTCGACATGCTGGACGGTACGCCCCTGCTGGACATCAAGCCCTACGCACCCCTGATCGACCAGCGCGACAGCGTCGCCTGTGGCTGGATGGACGAGGCGCTCGCCCATGGCGGTCCCGACCGCCGGTGCGCCGATGGGCGCTTTCACCAAGACGTCGAGGAGAGCTGACCATGGCCGATGCCCTGCGCTGTTCCCAATGCGGTCAGCACACCTGCCGGCAACCCGCAGAGAGCGCGAAATACCCCGATCATTGTCCCATGTCAGACCAGCGCTGGGCCGCTGCGCTGCATTCGGCGCGCCTAGCCTACGATGAACCCCCAACCCGTGCCATCGCGGCGGCGGCCTCCCGCACGGAGGCGGCGGGCTACTGCCGCGACACCCGCATCGAAGAGGTCATGCGCTTCGCCCGCCGCCTCGGCGTGGAGCACATTGGAATCGCCCATTGCATAGGCCTGTTTCGCGAGGCCGGTCTGACCCGGGACATCATGGAGCGGGCGGGTTTCCAGGTGTCGACCGTCTGCTGCAAGCTGGGCGCCATCCCAAAGGAAGAGATGGGCCTGACCGATGCCGAGAAGATCCGCCCAGGTCAGCACGAAAACATCTGCAATCCCGTAGGCCAGGCGCGCCTGCTCGATGCCGCCGGTTGCGGGCTCAACGTGCTCATGGGGCTGTGCGTGGGTCACGACACCCTGTTCATGCGGTCCAGTGGGGCACCGGTGACCGTGCTCGTCGTCAAGGACAGAGTGCTCGGTCACAACCCGGTCGCCGCGCTGTACCTGAGTCGATCCTACTACCGGCACCTGCGCGGCGAAGGAGGAAAATATGGTCAGGAAACAGGATCCTGAGAAGTCCCCCTGCCGAGTCATCCCCTTGCTTCCCTTCTGTTGCCTCGCCTTCGCCTCAAGGGGGATGGCGGCTCTCCCCCCCTCTCTCGACGATGTCGATGCTGACGCTGGCTGGCTTGGCGAGGCCGCCTACGACTACGCTGGCCGCACGGTATCGGGCAACTGCGATGTGGACGGTGACGGCTTCGCCGACCTGCTGGTGGGCGCCTATGGCAGCGACGACGGCGCCTCGGGGGCGGGCGAGACCTACCTGCTGCTGGGCGGTGCCACCCGCTGGAGCGGGGACGCCTCCCTGGTGGACGCCGACGCCTCGTGGGTGGGCCTGGACAGCGGCGAGTACACCAGCCTGGAGCTGGGCCTGGCCCCGGATCTGGATGGAGACGGCTACGACGACATCGCCATCGCCACCTACAAGAACTCCGACGTGGCCTATGAAGCTGGTAAGCTCTACCTGGTCTACGGAGCTTCGGGAGGATGGAGCGCTGACACCAGCCTCTCGCTGGCCGACGCCACTTGGTTGGGCGAGGCCGAGGAGGATCATGCCGGCCGTTCCGTCTCGGGCCTGGGCGACGTGGACGGTGACGGCTTCGGAGACCTGATGGTGGCCGGCTGCTGGAACAGCACGGCCGCCACCCAGGCCGGCCAGGCCTATCTGCTGCTGGGAGGCGGTCGCTGGTCCGGCTCCACCTCTCTGGCCTACGCCGACGCCTCCTACCTGGGCGAAGACGCATACGACTACGCCGGCCGATCTGTGGCCGGCCTGGGCGACACCGACGGCGACGGCCTGGCAGATCTGGCCATCGGCGCCTACGGCCGCGACGAACCCGCGGACGGAGCCGGCGAGACCTACATCATCTTGGGCCGGAGCAGCGGCTGGGCCAGCGGGCAAGCCCTGGAGGACAGCGCCGACGCCAGCTTCCTGGGCGAGAGCGCCGACGACCGCTCCGGGCTGACGGTGGCGGCCGCGGGAGACGTCGACGGCGATGGCTACAGCGACCTGCTGATCTGCGCCTATCGCTGGGGCAGCACCGATCAGGGAGCGGTCTACCTGTTGCTGGGCCAGGCCGGCGGCTGGGCGCCAGACAGCGATCTGGCCTCCGCCGACGCGGTCTACAGCGGCGAGGACGCCTACGACTACGCCGGCAAGGGCGCTTCGGGCCTCGGGGATGTGGACGCAGACGGCTTCGGAGACATCCTCATCGGAGCCACCGGCGCCGACGACGGCGCCGCAGACGGCGGCCGCGCCTACTTGGTGCTGGGCTCGGCCACGCCCAGCGATATGAGCCTGGCCAGCGCCGACACCATCATCACCGGGACGGCCAGCGAGTCAGAGCTGGCCTACGCCCTGACCTGGGCCGGCGACCTGGACGGCGGTGGCTATCCCGAGCTGCTGCTGCCGGCCTACCACGACTCCAGCGCCGGCAGCCAGGCTGGCATCGTGCGCATCTTCTACGCCGAGCCCTGGTTCGACGAAGACGGAGACGGCTACACCGTGCTCGACGGCGACTGCGACGATGGCGATCCCAGCATCCACCCCGGCGCCAAAGAGATCCCCTACGACGGCATCGACCAGGACTGCGACGGCGCGGACTCCCTGGACGCCGACGGCGATGGCTACGACTCCGACCATCATGGAGGCGACGACTGCGACGACCAGGATCCCAGCGTGCACCCGGGCTGCGAGGAGCGCTGCCTCGACGGGGCCGACAACGACTGCGACGGCACGATCGACTGGGCGGACGCCGATGGCGACGGCGACAACGACTGCGAAGAGCTCTGCGTCGACTCGGGGCTGGATCCCGATCAGGACGGAGACGGCGCCGTGCGCGAAGACTGCGGCGGCAACGACTGCGACGACGGCGACGCCTCCATCTACCCCTGCGCCGTGGAGACCGCCTACGACGGCGTGGACCAGGACTGCGACGGCAGCGATCTGACGGACGTGGACGGGGATGGCCATGACGCCGCCGAAGTGGGAGGGGACGACTGCGACGACCAGGATCCCGCCGTGCACGGTGGAGCCGAGGAGATCCCCTACGACGGCGTGGACCAGGATTGCGACGGCGGCGATCTGACCGATGTGGACGGGGACGGATACGACGCCGAGGAGGCCGGCGGAGACGACTGCGACGACCAGGATCCCGAGATCAACCGCGGCGCCGAAGAGGACTGCGACGACGGCGTGGACAACGACTGCGACGACGTGATCGACGGGGAAGACGCCGATTGCGGAGCCACCGGGGACACCGAGAACCCCTGCGAGGAGCCCGGCGACACGGGTGATACGGGCCAGGAGGCGCCTGAAGAGCCCGCGGAGGCGGAAGGAACGGAGGGCTGCAGCTGTGGGGCGAGCCCCGTACGGTGGGATCTGGCCTGGCTGTCCATGCTGCTGTTGACCGTGGGCATACGTCGCAGCGACCTGAAGACCCGCCACCGCGCGAAGCGCTCCACGCGCAGACGACGGCCAGATTTCCAACCGAGGATGGCTCTCGCTCCGAGACTCCTCACGAAGAGGTGAAAGATGAAGCTCGCAATCCCCGCTGCCGGTCAGGAACTGGAAGCGCCCATCGCTCGGAACTTCGGCCGCTGCGACCTGTTTCTCGTCGTGGACACCGAGGCCTGGACCGTCGAGATCATCGTGAACACTGCGGTGGAGGAGCCTTCAGGCGCTGGCGTCGCGGCCGCTGCAGCAGTCATGGAAGGAGGGGTGCAGGCGGTCATCGTCGGGAACCTGGGCCCGAGGGCCGCGCAAGCCCTGTTGTCTGGCGGCATCTCTGTTTTCCGTGGTTCGGACGGCAGCATTCGAGAGCAGGTGGAGGCCTGCCTGGCTGGGCGCCTCGAAAAAGTCACCGCGCCCACCGTCGCTGAGAAGCACGGGTTGGGTTTCGGCGGCGGTCGCGGCAAAGGTGGTGGTGGCGGTCGCGGCATGGACGGCGGCGGCCGTGGCATCGGCGGCGGCGGCCGTGGCATAGGCGGCGGCGGCCGTGGCATGGGCGGTGGCGGCGGACGCGGCATGGGCGGCAGTAGCGGCCGCGGCCAGGGTGGCGGTGGTGGTCGGTGAATCGGGCTGGATATGCACTGACTGGGCTCCAGCCCGGTTCGACTACAGGTGCGACATGGAAGACGAGACCGGGCTCTCTCCGGATCGCTTCGAGGCGGTACTTGCCAGCATCTGCGACGGCACGACAACGATGGCCGGATGGTGAGGCGGGCAGCTCGTCATTTCGGAAGGAGAACCCGCGCAGAAACACCAGGAACTCAAGGAAACCCGGCGTTATCCTCTTGTTCGGCAGATGACGCGTGGGCAGGCCGGCTGGCAGGCTGCGACGCGCTATGTCGTTCTCCGATCGAGCCCTGGTTCCGTCTCCGCCAGCTCAGGTGCACAAGGAGATATTTCCATCGGCGTCGTGGCAGGGGATCTCCAGGTAGGAACACGGATCCCGATAGCTGTAAAACAGCGCTCCCTCGGCGACGAGGCTCCTAAGCACCTCGCCGAAGAAGGACGGCGAGTCAGGGATGGCCTTCTCGACTTCCTTCCTGAGGTCGCGTGGCCTCAGCCGCCGCTGCGGGGCGGCCTCGGCCACGGCCATGATCCGCGCTCTCATCTTGTCTTGCATGGTCATCGTCGACTCCTCGGTTTGTCCAGCAACAGTGACCACTGGCTGGGAAGCTCGGTGTCTGGTACGCGCCAGGGGGGCGTTCACCTGCTCGCTTGGTACTGCAAATCGTATGCCAGGACGGTGGGCGTCCTCGCGTTCAGACCCGCTCCTCCGAGCGGCCGCTCTCTGCCAGCGCCAACACCGGGCGCACGATCCCAGCGAAGACCTGGCCCGCGCGAGAGTCCGCCATCGCTGTGGCGAAAGGCAGGCCTCTGTCTCCGGACTCCCGCAGGGCGGGCTCGAGGGGGATGCGCCCGAGGAAGGGCACACCCATGCTCTGCGCCATGCGCTCGCCGCCGCCCGACTCGAAGATCTCGGTCTCTTGTCCACATTGGGGGCAGACGAAGCCGCTCATGTTCTCCACCACGCCGAGCACGGGTAGATCCAGATGGCGACAGAAGCCGATGGAACGGCGTACGGCAGCCAAGGCCACGTCCTGCGGCGTGGTGACGACGATCGCCCCGTCCGCGTCCTCGATGACCTGGCAGATGGAGAGGGGCTCGTCCCCCGTGCCCGGAGGCGCGTCCACCACGAGGAAGTCGAGCTCGCCCCAGTTCACGTCCCGCAGGAACTGCTTGATGACGCCCATCTTCCTGGGCCCGCGCCAGATCACGGCCTCGTTGCGGTCTTGGATGAGGAAGCCGATGGACATGACCTTCAGGCCCCCCATCTCCACAGGCAGCAGCTCGCCGTTGGCCGCCCCGATCTGAGCGCCCTCCAGGTGCAGCATCTTCGGCACGGAGGGGCCGTGGAAGTCCACATCCAGCAGGCCGACCCGTTGGCCGGCCAGCGCCAGGGAGGCGGCCAGGTTGACAGCCACCGTGCTCTTGCCGACGCCTCCCTTGCCCGAGAGCACGAAGACCTTGTGGCCTATCTGACAAAGGCGGCTCCGCAGCCGCTGGCGCTCCGCGAACTCCTGGCTGCTCTCCCCGGCCCGTTGCCGGCGGGCAGAGCAGGACTCGTCCTGGCAGGAGCCGCAGCTCTGACTCCGAGGGCGCCCATCTAGGTGATCGTTCTTCGCCATCGAATCCTCCTTGTTCGCAGCGAGAGGCCTCGCTCTCTGGCAGGCGGTGTCCGACTGCAAGCATCGCGCCAGCGCACCCCTCTCCAGGGGCGATGTGCGTTGAAGACCATCTTGGAGAGACGCTGAGCCAGGGCCAAGGGGGCTGGGGGCCTTGGCCAGAGCGCGAGGCCTGCCCGCGGCACCGTCTCGAAGATGCGACTGAAGGCCAATGCCTTCGCCCTGGAAGCAGGCTCCCCGACGGTCCATCCCCAAACTGCACGGCATGGTGGGATCCGCGGCAGGCTGCCCGACTGGCTGCAGAGCCGTTCCATGGCCCCCCGTCCGCTTGCGTCCGCTTGCGGGAGGGCGCGCGCAGCGCAGGATCAGCGCTCGTCCGACGCCTCGCGCGCCGGCCGCCTGTACTCGAGCAGGAAGTAGAGCCTGCCTACGGCCCGCTCCGATGTCAGCTCGAGACCGGCTCGCGCCGCGGCGGCGTGCAATGCGCTCCTGCTGGCGTCGGGGACCAGCAGAGGCAGCATCCGGGCCTCGACGAGGAAGCCCACCGCTTCCTCCCGGCCGGAGCACCCGGCAGGCCTCTCGGAGCAAGACGTGGGGACGCGCAGTGGGTGGCTCCCAGGCACAGGACGTGGTCGAAGACAGCGGCACAAAAGGGCAGGGCCTCGAAGTCTCCACGAACGAAGCGCAGATCTGGAAGCCGCATTCTGGCCTGCCTGCCCATCGCGGCGCTCGCATCGAGGGCTGTCAGCGCGACACCACGCTCGAGGAGCATGGCGGAGAGATGCCCCGTTCCCGAACCCAGCTCCAGTACCCGCGCCCCGGATCGGATTGGGTCCAGCAGAAGATCCTCCCCGAAGTAGAACCATGATCGGGTCGCCGCAAAGCGCCGCTCCACGCGCTCATCGATGTCTCCGTGGACCAGCGCGTCAAGAGACGGTCGGACAAGAGCACTAGATCGACACGAATCGTCGCCCAGCCGCACAATCCAAGGGGCATATCACCCCAATCCGTGTCAAGCGGGCTCCGCACCGACAACACGCGAATTGGCACGATACGTGCTCCAAAGACCCTCTCAATCCCGAGACGAGGTGCCAGATGGCGAGAGTCGCAGTCCTTTTCTGCAAGCGTATCCAAGACCACTCCTGCATCGCCTGCGCGAAGTGCTTCAAGGCCATCAAGGAGGGCGCCGCGGAGTTCGCCCGCCATGACGAAGTGGATCTGGTCGCCATGACCGACTGCGGCGATTGCCCCGGCCTGACCGTGCCGCGCGTCAAGCTGTTGACCGAGGTCACGCGCGGCCTGGATCGGCCCCTGGAGGTGCTGCACCTGGGCACCTGCATGAAGCTGGCCATGGAGACCGCCGAGTGCCCCATCGACTTCGACGACCTGAAGATCGTGCTGGAGAGCAAGTTCGGCATCCAGGTCGTGCTGGGCACCCACAGCTACTGAAGGAGGGCGCGATGTCATACATGATGCGGCCCGTTTCCTTCTGCCTGCTGCTGGGGGCCTGCAGCTGCGCTCGCCATGCGCCGCCACCCGACCAGGGCGAGGGCCAGAACGAGGAGACGGGTGCGGCCCCGGACACGGGGCACGGCGCTCCAGAAGAGGAACTCACCTGGACGCCACTGACGGAGGAGGGCGATCCCATTGGCGATTGCGAGAGCGGCGATCCGGGCTGCCTGGCCGACATCACCGCGCTGCAGCTGGCCCTGGATGCCTGCACCCTGCACCTGGAGCTGACGTTCGCCTCGGATTTCCCCACCACGGGCAGCTTCGAGGTCTTCCTGCTGCCCACGGACGTCAACGTCGATGGGTACAGCTTCCGCTACCTCGAGACCGGGCTGCTCTTCTGGAAGACGAACTGCGAGGTCACACGCGGCCCGCACGCCGGCTGCCACTGGTTCGACGCATCCGAGCCCGAGAGCTTCGCCTGGGAATGGACGGACACCACGCGTTTTCGTGCCCAGGTGGCCCGCGCCGATTTCGGTCTCGAGGATGTGACGGACATGGGCGTGGGCGTGGCGGCCGCGCCTGAGACGATCTCCGTCACGGCGGAGTTCAGCGATCGCTATCCGGATGAGCTTCTGAACACGGAGATGGAGGTCGAGGGTCTGAGTTTCGTACAGATCGAAGCTTGCCTCTCCCTGGAACGCTGAGCGGCAGCGCCGCTCGTGCCAGGCCTTGCACGCCGGATCGGGCGCTCCGAGAATCCGCTGGCCACAGCCGTACGGTACGCCAACGTGGGCAACGTAATCGACCTGGGCGCCCACGATGGCCTACCTGCTGCTAGGGTCCGAACATTGACCGAGGGGGCGGGCGCTCAGAAGAAGAACCTGCCCCGCAGCTCGAACCGGTAGTCGTCCCGCTTCTCACCGAAGTCGCTGTCCCGTCTCCCCACCATCCCCGCCGCGCGCAGGCGCAGCGTCAGGTTGGTCACCGGGCTGTACTGGAGCTCGGGGATGAGCAGGAAGCTCCTGTCGATGAGGTTGACGATCGAGGAGATCCCTGGCGTCAGGTGGATGAGCCCGAGGGGCTCCTTCTGGAATATGCGCAGGTAGAGGTAGTCGGTCATTGGGAGGCTCGTGCCGATGCTGTCCCCGGCGGCCGCCTCGAGCTCCTCGAGCGCCGTGGGGTCGTCATCCGCTGCCGCTTCCCGGACCTCCTGGTAGAAGGATGCCGCCTCGTCTCTCCGGAGCCCCCCGCCCTGGTGGTAGTACTCCACGATGAAGGTGGTGAGGTGGCGGTTCAGGTAGCGCAGGCCTACCAGGCTCTCGTTCTCGGCCGACCGGATCGGCTCCAGGCCGTCACCCGCGCTGGCGGCGCCCTGCCCGAAGTCCACGAACCAGGCCGTCTCGCCATGGACCTCGAAGTTCGAGGTGATGTTGCGCGCGAGATCGAGCCCCAGGGCATGGGGACGGCTCGCCCCGCCGAGCACGACGAGGTCGGTGTCGGTGTCCCAGAGGAGCAGGTAGAGCCGGGCGGCGACGTTGAGGTGCCCGGCCTGGCCGTAGTCCGCGTTGACGTGCTCGGTGACCGGCAGCAGCACCGGCGTCAGGGCGAGGGTCTGCAGGGGGCCGGTGAAGCTCTTGATGAGCTCGGCCCTGGCTCCGTAGAAGCCCTCGAGGGCCTCCTGGGGATCCTCGGGATCCTTGGGGCGGTCCACGAAGGAGACGGGATTGCGGAAGTAGCCGGTGCCCCACTTGTTGACGAGCTTGCCCGCGTCCAGGCCGAAGCTGACGCTCGGATTGAAGGAGAGGCAGCCTTCCTGCAGGTCGAGCTGTGCGTTCCAGCCGAGGTGGTCCCAGCCCAGGCCGCCCTCCAGGCGGCCGCCCAGGTAGACGGGGCCCTTCTCGAAGTGCCCCTCCAACCGGGAGCCCAGGCCGATCTCCCCGCTGGCGCGCCCTGGATCCGCGTTCGTCGTTCGGAGCTGGTAGAGGGCCGCGTCCAGGTCGTTGACGTGGAGGATGGGCTCGGCCTCGACGAAGCCGCCGAAGGAGAAGGGCTTCTTCTCGAGGCCATCGAGATCGACCTCGTAGTCCTGGCCGTGGGCCGTCCTGGCGCTGGCGAGCGCCGCGGCCATCGCGACGCCGAGCAGGAGGCGGTTCCTCACGGGGGGTGCCCCATCTTCACCGGAGGCTGTCCACGCGGTGCAGGAAGCTCTGGGTGAAGGCCTCGTCCGGGATCTCCCGCGCTTCGATGCGTGCGAACACCATGACCGAGCGATACCCCTCGTGGAGCGGGCTGTCGGTCACCACCACTGCGGGCCGGCGGATGCCCCCGCCGAAGTCCTTCATGTCCTCGAAGCGCAGCGTCTTTATCAGCATCCCCGAGGCCGCGTAGCACTCGATCTCGACTGGGACCAGCGCCTGCTTGTCCACGGTCATCCGCAGCCGATCGTACGCGACGGAGCTCGACCGGGCCTGGAGGGACAGTACATACCGGCTGCCGGTGTCTTCGAGCTCCGCGACGCCGTACTCGACGTGGTAGTCGAGCCGCATGATGTCCGAGTTGTTGAAGATCCCGCCCACCACGGACTGCAGGCTGGTGATGCGGATCGGCCTGCCCACGTCGGGGATATAGAGCCACATGTTGTCGCCAAGCCTGAGGGTGGCGCGTCCCTGCTCGCTGGCCGGGGCCAGGAACAGTGAGACGACGTTGTCGTTGCCCTTCTTGAGCGTGAAGAGCGTGTACTCCCGCTGGCTCCCGTCTGGCTCGATGTTGATGAGCTTGCGGTAGGCCTGGAGCGACTCCGGCATCAGGTTGCGGTCCACCTGCAGGAGGATCTCGTCCCCGCTCTGCGCGAGCACCGTGGGAGCCCACGCGAGCGCCGCCGAGATGAAGAAAGAGAGGCATGCGATCTTCATCTTGCTCTCCTACACGTGGCGCAGCGCGTCGACGGGCTGCATCCGTGAGGCTCTCCAGGCCGGCTGGAGGCTGGCGATCACCGCCACGGCCACGACGAGCGCCGATACGGTGAGGACCTCCATGGGCGAGATGGACGGCGCCAGGAGCAGGTCCTGCTGGCGTCCGAAAGAGAAGCTGATCTTCGAGATGTTCAGGACCGCGATGATCAGGGCCCCCAGCGCCGCGCCGCAGAGCGCTCCCGCCAGCCCCAGCAGCAGGCCCTCCACCACGTGCAGCGCCATGATCCGTCGGGGCAGGGTGCCGATGGCGGCCAGGGTTCCGATCTCCTGGACGCGCTCGTAGACGGCCATGATCATCACGTTCATGATGCTGATGAGGACCACCGACACCAGCATCAGCTCCACGAAGAAGTTCATCACGTCGATCATGTCGGCGATGTAGGAGAACGGAGAGAGCTTCGCCCAGGTGTGGGCCTGGAGCAGGGGCTTGCCCTGCTCGTTCCGGGTCTTGGCGAGGCGCGCCTCCAGGCCTTGGTGGAGTTCGTCGAGCTCCCTGAACTCGGAGATGCGGATCGCCAGCTCGCTGGCCTCGCCGTTGGTGATGCGCAACAGCTCCCTGGCGTCCTCGATGTGCATGTAGCCGTCGCGGCCCCCTGGCCCCGTGGCGCTCTCCAGGACCCCGCCCACGACGTAGCTGCCACCGTTGACCGAGCCCTCCCGGTTGGTGGCGACGAGCACCACGGTGTCCCCGACCTCGAGCCCCATCCCCTGGGCGAGAAGCACGGGGAGCAGCAGCTTGCCGCGAGCCAGGGACCCCTCTGTCTGCGGGCCCTTGACGATGCGGTCCGTCAGCAGGGGGCAGGTCGCGAACTCCCGGTCGGGCTCGACGCCGTTGATGCGGATGTTGGTCGTCTCCTGGAAGTTGCTCAGGCCCGCTCCGAACTTGAGCCGGGACGAGTACGCCTCGACGCTCCCGGTCTCCTCCAGCAGCTCCACGGTGCGCTGCAGCTGCTCTGCCGAGAGGTTCATGTTCAGGGGAAGGTTGTCGATGGAGGCCACGTAGCCCCGCTGGTGGATCTGGACATGGCCCAGGAAGGAATCGGTGATCTGGCCGATCATCATGTCCCTGAACGAGCCGGTGACGGCCACGAAGACCAGCACGAAGACCATGCCCGAGGTGACCAGGGCCATGGTGAGGAGGGTCCTGCGCTTGTAGCGGAGCAGGTTCCTGGACGCGATCTTGAAGGTGCCGAGCATCAGCCGAGCCCCCCCGCTGTCCGGACGCGCCGATCCACAAGGCGACCGTCCTCCAGCGTGTAGATGATATCGACCTGCTCGAGGATGCGCGTGTCGTGCGTGGAGAAGATGAAGGTGGTGTTGCGCTCCCGCTGCATCTTCTTCATGATCCGCATGATGGCCTGCCCGGTCTCGTGATCGAGGTTGGCCGTGGGCTCGTCGGCCAGCACCATCTTGGGGCCGCTCACCAGCGCCCTGGCGATGGCTACCCGCTGCCGCTGGCCGCCCGACATCTGGCCGGGTCGCTTGCCCGCCTGGTCGGCCATGCCCACGGCCTGCAGCAGCTCGCTCACCCTGCGGCGTCGCTCGTCCCCAGGCCTGCGCTGGACCATGAGCAATGGGTACTCCACGTTCTCGAAGGCGGTCAGGACGGGCAGGAGGTTGAAGTCCTGGAAGACGAAGCCGATGGTCTCACCGCGGAACAGCGCACCCCGCTTCTGGTCCAGCTGCGAGACATCCCTGCCGGCGACCAGCAGGCGCCCCCTGCTCGGCTTGTCCAGGCAGCCTACCAGGTTCAGCAGCGTGGTCTTGCCGCTGCCCGAAGGGCCTACGAAGGACACGAAGCTGCCCGCGGCGATATCGAAGTCCACACCCGAGAGCGCCCGCACCTCGGTATCTCCCATGTGGTAGGTCTTGCACAGCCGCTCGGCGGTCACCAGGCTCATGTTCGTCTCCACGTGTGGGTTTGTCCAACCTCCATCCTCCGCCGCGGCTGACTCACTCGGCCTGCTCCGCGGCGCCAGCGCATTTGACCAGCGCTCCGTACAGGACGCTCACGTGCCCGGCTCCCCGTCGGCGCAGCAGCGGAAGCCCTTGGCGCTGGGGAAGCTGCCGCTCTCGGCCCCGTCGTAGTCGCAGCGGTGCAGGCGCTCGGAGTCCGCGCAGTTGTAGGCTCCGCCCCGGTAGTGGTTGATGCCGTCGTCGGAGACCACCACCTCCCAGACGTTGCCGTTGATGTCGAAGATGCCGAACTCGTTGGTGCACTCGGGGAAGGATCCTGTCGGCATGACGTGGAAGTCGGTGTCGCACTCCTCGCGGCAGTGGGGGTAGGCGCCGTCGCCATCGGACACGCCGTCGCCATCGCAGTCGCAGTAGGTGTCGATGCCGTTGCACACAGAGGGATCGTAGTCGTCGCCGTAGGCGTAGGTGAGCTCCTCCAGGGTGGCGCAGACCACCTCCCACTCCTGGAGCGTGCACAGCCGCTTGCCCGCCGCCTCGCAGGCCTCGGCGGCGATCTGCTGGTTCATGCCCTCCTCGGCATCGTCGGAGTGCCACGGGATGACACCGGGCTGGCTCACGGCCACGCAGCCGTCCGTGCCTCCGCTTTCCTCGGTGGCGTCCTGTCGCGAGGCCTCCCACACATCGACGCAGTAGGACCCGCAGATGGAGACCATGCCCTCGGGGCAGTCGAGGGTCGCGTCGGAGCAGATGATCTCGCAGGCGAGGTCGACGCACTCGAATGGGAACCCGCCACAGTCCTCGTCCGCCAGGCACTCGTAATCCACGCAGCGACCCGAGGCCTCGTCGCAGGTGCCCACTTCGCAGTCGCGGTCCTGGTAGCAGCGCTCCTGGACGAGGCAGGCCATCGTCGGATACCCGATTACCGGTGGCAGCAGCAGCAGCAGCAGCGTGACGAGCGTCGCATGCCCCCAGGACAGGGATCTGCAGGTAGTGCATCGCCTCATGTCACGCCTCGCGCTTCGACCTGCACGTGAAGCTCGCCACGCCGCGGTCGCCTGGTGGACACCTGCGACCATCATGCAAACTGCGTGCCAGCTGTCTTGAGGGCGTCCGTGGGATCGCCGAGGCTGCGCTATGTGCAGAATCTGCACAGGTGAGGGCCTGCTGGGATGGGCTCGACCCGCAGCCGGCAGAGGCACGCTCGCCGTGAGACGCGGAAGGTGGTCAACTACCCGTGGGGGCTCGGCGTGCTTCGGGCTGGCACGGCTCTTGCAAGACATTCCAGGTCCCATCGGCGAGGCGAGAAGCGGTCTGGTGTTCATCGCTCCTGGAGAGTTCGAACCCGTGGGCCCGACGAGTCAGGATACGGCTGCGAAGTCGGTCTTCGAACCCAGCGAGGCTCGATGGCTGGGCTGGCGGCTGTTCTCCGTCATGCTCGGGGGAGGCCTGCTCGCCATCGGCTGGTGCTGGGGGCTGGTCCTTCCGGACCAGGATCAGGTGGCCGGGCTCGCACAGCTGCTGGCGGTGCTGCTGCTGTCCTGGCACGTCATCGGGCAAGCTGCCAGGGGCTTCTTGACCAACGACCCCGGCTCCTATGGCGATCAGCTCGTGGCTCTCGCCATCCTCGCGGCCTTCGTCATGGGTGATCTGACCACCGCCGGGCTGGTTCCCCTGCTCATGGAGGCCGGCCACGTGCTCGAGGAACGCTCCGTGATCGGCGCCCGAGCCGCCATCGCCGGCATCAGGAAGCTCGGTGCGCGGACGGCGACCCTGCTGGAGGGTGACGAGGAGCGGACGGTGGAGGTGCCGCAGCTGCGCGTAGGGGATCGGATCGTGGTGCGCGCGGGCGAGACCACTCCCACCGACGCGACGGTCCTGGGGGGGCGTTCGAGCGTGGACCAGTCTCCGGTGACGGGTGAGTCGCTGCCCGAGGAAGTCCAAGCTGGGAGCTCCGTGTTCGCGGGCACGGTCAACATTGACGGGCTGCTCCGGCTCGAGGTGCGAGGTGTCGGTCGGGACACCGCCTTGGGGAGGATCGAGGCGTTGCTTCGGCAGGCCGAGGAGACCAAGGCGCCCATCACGCGGATGCTGGAGCGATACGCCGCCGTCTACCTGCCCGTGGTGCTGGCCGTCGCCGGGATCGCCCTGTTCGTCTCGGGCGATGTCGGCCGGGCCATCGCCGTGCTGGTGGTGGCCTGCCCCTGCGCGCTGGTGCTGTCGGGACCCGCCGCCATGCTGGCGGCACTGGCCGTCGCGGCCCGCTCGGGCGTGCTCATCAAGAATTCGGAGTTCCTGGAGCGGGCCTCGGAGGTGGACACGCTCATCCTGGACAAGACCGGCACGGTGACGCTCGGCGAGCTGTCCGTCATCGCCTTGTACCCCAGCAAAGGAGTCAGCGAGGACGACCTACTCCGCAGCGCCGCCACCTGTGGCCTCGGCTCGCTGCACCCGGTGTCGCGGGCGATCGTCGCGGCCGCGAGAGAGCGAGGCCTGGCCTTCTCCGCGCCGAGCGAGGCGCACGAGCAGGCTGGTGCTGGGCTGGAGGCGCATGACGATGGGCGCAGCTTGCTGCTGGGGCGAGCCTCCTGGCTGAAGGAGCGAGGTCTGGAGCCGTTCCCCGAGCTCCGCGGGTCAGGGATCGCCACCTGGGTCGCCGAGGAGGGACGGGTCCTGGGAGCCATCCAGTTGGCCGATCGCCCCAGGCCCGAGGCCAGGGGCGTGCTGGACGCACTGCGCGCGCGAGGCCTGCGGAGGATCGTCCTGGTCACCGGCGACCGCGAGGAGGTCGCCGCCGCCGTCGCTCGGGAGCTGGGCATCGAGGCCGTCCACGCCGAGGTGTTGCCCGAGCGGAAGGCGGAGTTCGTGCGGAAGGAGCAAGCCGAGGGGCGCCACGTGATGATGGTGGGCGATGGCATCAACGACGCGCTGGCACTGCACTCGGCCCATGTGGGCGTGGCGATCGGCGCGAACATCAACGAGGTGGCCCTGGGGAGCGCGGACATCGCGCTGATCGGGGGCGACCTCGTCCGCCTGCCCAGGATGCTGGAGCTCGCCGGGCGCACACGTGCCACCGTGAACCTGAACGTAGCGGTCGGCGTGAGCTTCTCGGTCCTCATGTTGGGGCTGGCCGCCCTGGGCATCATCCCGCCGGCGCTTGGAGCCCTGCTGCACAACGGAGGGGCCCTCTTTGTGGTCGTCAACAGCGCTCGACTGCTGGCGCTGACGCAGGTCGAGGATTGAACGCGGAGTGACGGCTGAGGGCGCTTTCCTTACGCCTTGGACTGGACCGTCGCGATATAGCGACTCGACCAGCTGGCTGTGTCGCGACAACGCGACGCCCGCGCCGTCACCAGCCAGCCCTCCATGCTCCGTGGCTTTGGCACGCTTTGTGCGTCAGGACACGGCACGGAGGAGATGAAGATGCCGCTGCACGACTACCGCTGTCTCGCCTGCGGGGAAGCGTTCGAGCACCTCCAGGGATTGCGCGAGCCCGATCCGGAGACGTCGCCGTGCTGCGGCGCCGCCGTCGAGCGCATCCTAGCCGTCCCCGCGGATCACCGGCGACGCCACCCACGCTTGACTGGCAGGACCTGCTGCGGCCACGAGGAACGCTGCGACACGCCCCCCTGCGGGGACGGACAGCCCTGCTGCCACGGCTGACCGGCGCCCCGCTCGCCCGGCTGTCCACGGAGGCCGAACCGTGCCGAGATCTCGAGAAGCTGGCGTTCACCCGAATGCTCCCATGCCAACGCTGATGGTGGAGCTGAAGGGTGTGAGCCGTAGCTTCGCACGCCCCGAGGGAGGACGCCTGATGGCGCTCCAGAAGACCGATCTCACCGTCCCCCAGGGCACGCTCTGCGCCGTGGTGGGGCTCAACGGCACGGGCAAGAGCACGCTCCTGCACCTGGTCTCGGGCTTGCTGCGGCCGGACGCGGGGACGATCCGCGTGGCGGGCGTCATGCTGCGGGGGCTCGCGGAGACGGACCTCGACCGTTTCCGTGCCCGCAACGTGGGCTACCTGCTCCAGGGGGGGCAGCTGATGGAGTGCCTGACCGCCGAGCAGAACGTCATGGCGGCGCTGCTCTTCGCATCGGAGCCGCGATCCCGTCAGCGCACGCGTGCCCACGCGCTGCTCGAAGAGCTGGGCATCGCGCACCGAGCGCGGCATCTGCCCGCCACCCTCTCGGGAGGAGAGCGTCAGCGCGTGGCCCTGGCCAGAGCCCTCGCAAATCGTCCGCCGCTGTTGCTCGCGGACGAGCCCCTGGCCAGCCTGGACGACGAGGGCGCCCTCGCCATGTCGTCTCTGCTTCGGAACCTCTCGAGGGATCACCGTATGACCGTGCTGGTGGCGACGCACCGGCCGGAACGGCTCGAGCCGGACATGGTCCTTCGTCTGGCCCGACATCGCCAGGAAGGAGTCGAGGCGTGAGCATCTTCCACATCGCCTGGCGCCTGGTGCTCTCCCGCAGCCTCCACCACGGGGTGACCGCCTTGGTGCTGGCCCTCGGACTCGGTCTGATGCTGGCCACCGTGGCCGTGGGCGACGCGGCCCGCGGAGCGGTCAGCGCCATGGCCGCCCGCTACCCGCTCGTGGTGGGCCCGAGCGGAGGCGCGGTGCCCCTGGTGCTGGGATCGCTCACGCGCCTGCAGGATCTCGAGGCCGGTGTCGAGGCGGACGTCTACAATCTCCTCTTGGCCGATCCGCGCGTCGAGGTGGCCGTACCGTTGCTGGCAGGCCACGCCGTGTGCGGGCACGCCCTGATGGGCACCAGCGCCGCCTGGTTCGAGCCTCGGGAGCGCTTCCCGCTCGTCGATGGGCGCCTCTTCGAGGAGGATGCCCTCGAGGTGGTCCTCGGCGCCAGCGCCGCCGAGTCGCTGGGGCTCGGCGTCGGAGACGAGGTGACCATCGAGCACCAGCACGCCGGCGCCCCGACAGAGCCGGGTCGATTGAAGGTCGTTGGCGTGCTGGCCAGTACCCACAGCGACACGGACGACACCCTCTTCTGCCCCATCCACGCCATCTTCCATAGCCACGAGGCCCATGCGCACGAGCGCGAGCACGGATCGGGAGGTGCTCGCCATCACGACTACGAGCACGGCCATCAGGACCACCACCAGCAAGGCCACGTCCACGCCCGCGCTGTCTCCTCCATCCTGGTTCGTCCCGTGGACGATGACGCCTTGCTGTCCCTGCAAGAGCAACTCGACCAGGATGCCCGGCTCGAGGTCGCCCTGACGGGGCAGACCCTCCGGCGCATCGCGGAGCAGCTCGCCGGTGGCGGCCGCTTGCTCGGGATGCTCGTCGGCGGCGTGGTGCTGGTCACCTTCCTGTCCCTGCTCCTGGCCGTCTACGGCAGCTCCCTGATGCAGAGCCGCGAGGTGGCCGTGCTCCGTGTGCTCGGCGCCCGCCGGCTCCAGGTGCTGCTCATCGTCTCGTCGGCCACCCTGATGGTCGTGCTCGCCGGGGCAGGCGCCGCCCTGGGGGTGGGCTGGGTGCTGGCGGCGTTGGCCGAGGGGGTGCTGCGCGACCAGATGGGGCTGGACGCCACCGTCTCGCTGCTGTCGGGCCGGGTGCCGGCGTACCTGGGGATTGGGCTGCTCGTGCTCGTGCTCGTCGGCCTCCTGCCCGCCCTGGCCGCCTATCACCTGCAGGCCGCCGAGGCCCTGACGGCCCCTGTGGGCTCCGGTTCGGCATCGCGATCCCACCTCCGTTGGAGCATGCGCTTCCTGGTGCCCCTCGCCGTCTTCGTCTGGGCCGAGCAGATGATGTCCCTGCACGGCGCCGAGGGCTTCTTCAGGCCCTTGGACGCCGAGTCTTTGGCGCTGTTCGGCGCCCATCGCGTCTGGACCTCGGGGGCGCCGCCGCCAGAGCTCGTCGACCTGGACGGCACCACAGTGAACATCGAGGGCTTCATGTACGTGCTGGGCGACCCCTGGGAGGTGGAGGAATTCTACCTGGTGGCCCTGAACCCCCGGCTGCCTCGCTGCCCCTTCTGCTACCGTGCGCCGACCCGGCATGAGCGCATCCTGGTGCGTTCACCAGATGAGGTGCACGAGGTCGCCCCTGGCCTGGTGCGGATCGAGGGTCTTCTCTCCCTGCAGCCCGACGAGCGCGATCAGCTGGTCGTCGAGCTCGAGCGCCTCGAGGTGGTGGTGGAGCGTTGAGACGCTGCTCGGGAAGGAGTTTGGTGTTCAGGTGGTGCTGGGTACGCACAGCTACCGACAGAGGAAGGCTTTCCTCTCACTGGAACGCCGAGCGCCAGCGCCGCTCGTGCGGCCACAAATTGCGGCGGAACGCCAAGAGGTGACATCTCGTCCCGCATCGGATCGACGCACCCACGGATCCCGGGAGTTAGAGTAGGAGCAGCCCCGAGGAGCGCACCCTTGGACGACGGATCACCCTGCAGCCTCACCGACCACCGGTTGATGGACTTGATCCTGGGGAGCGTGGCCGAAGGCATCTTCACCGTGGACGATCGCTTCAGGATCACCTACTTCAACCCCGCCGCCGAGGAGATCACCGGTTACTCCCGCGCCGAGGTGATGGGCCGGTGCTGCCACGACGTGTTCCGCTCTTCCCTCTGCCAGCAGGATTGCCCGCTGCGGCAGTCCATCCGCAGCGGACGCACGGTGAAGGGCATCAAGGTGGACATCCGCACCCGCCACGGCAAGGCGCAGACCATCAGCGTGAGCACCGCGCCCCTGCTCGACCGCGACGGCGTCTTCCAGGGAGGCGTGGAAGCCTTCCACGACGTGACCGAGCTGCACGCCCTGCGCAAGGAGGTGAGCGGGAGGCATCGCTTCCAGGACATCATCTCCAGAAATCCGGCGATGCAGCAGATCTTCAAGACACTGCCCAATATCGCCCAGTCCGACGCCACGGTGCTGATCCGCGGCTCCAGCGGCACGGGCAAGGAGCTCTTCGCCACGGCCATCCACGACCTCAGCCCGCGCTCCGCGGGCCCCCTGATCACGGTGAATTGCGGCGCGTTGCCGGAGAACCTGCTGGAGTCGGAGCTCTTCGGGCACTGCGAGGGTGCTTTCACCGACGCGAAGAAGGACCGCAGGGGCCGCTTCCAGGCGGCCCGCGGGGGGACCATCTTCCTGGACGAAATCGGCGACGCGCCCCATGCCATGCAGGTCAAGCTGCTGCGCGTGTTGGAGAACCGCGAGGTCCAGCCCGTGGGATCCGACCGTAGCGAGAAGATCGACGTACGGGTCGTGGCTGCCACCAACCAGGATCTGGATCAGCTGGTGGCCGCGGGGCGGTTCAGGTCCGATCTCTACTACTGGCTGAACGTTATCCTGATCCGCATCCCCGACCTGTGCGAGCGCAGCGAGGACATCCCCCTGCTAGCAGCGCACTTCGTGGATCGCCTCAACCGCCGCATGGGCCGCAAGATCGAAGCTGTGAGCGACCAGGCCTTGGCCGGCCTGACGCGCTACGCCTTTCCGGGGAACGTGCGCGAGCTGGAGAACGTGCTGGAGCACGCATTCATCGTATCCGCCGGACCCCAGATCCAGCTGGGCGACCTGCCTCCGCGCACCCATGTGCACGAACCCGCCGCGGTGACGGCGGAGCTTGTTCCCCCGGCGACCTCTCGCCGCTGCAGCCTGACGGACCTCCAGCGCGAGGAGCTGTTGGCTTGCCTGCGAGAGAGCGGCTGGAGCATCCCCAGGGCTGCGGCCAAGCTGGGCGTTCACCGGACCACGGTCTGGCGCAGGATGAAGCGGCTGGGGATCGAGCGCGACTGATTGCGAATTGTTGCGATTCGTTGCGCAACGAAACGCAACGAATCGCAGCGCGGAGCGCTTGGAGCGCTGGAAAGGGCGAGCGCAAGGGGGGTACGGGCTCCCGCGAATGCCATCTGTCCATAATGGACTACAAAAGGCGATTACGCGGCACGTCGCATAGTGGCACGCTCCTTGCTTCAAATCAACTCGATGAAGACGCCAAGCGCCAACTTCCCCCTTCCAGGCATCCGCTGCCAGAACGTGGCTTGCTGGGTGGATTCCATTGCGCAGCCCGACGAGGTCGTGCGGGTGGCGAGAGCCCTGACCGCCGCGGCGGCGGGTAGGTACGGGGTGATCCTATGCCTCGACGCGGGCTGTCGCAGCCGGACGGCCGTGGAGCTGGGCCTGCGCGGGCCTCTGACGCCCGAGATGATCGGCACCGTCCAGCGCAAGCTGGACGAGCTCTACGGATGGCGGATTCCCACCATGGTCCTGCCCGGCCATCCACTACGGGAGATCCGACGCTATGCCCTCACCAAGGGGCTGGACTTGATCATCATGGGGGAGCAGGGCCTGGCCCTCGAGGGCGCCTACGAGGGGCGGCTCTGCGACGACGCCCCCTGTGCGGTGATGGTCCTGGTCCGGCCCCGTGGAACCCCGACGGAACAGAGGTGACGAAGATGACGTGCATTCCCTACTTGATGGTCTACGCCAGCTTGGCGGCAGCGGTCGTGACGATGCTGCTGCGATTCGCGATGTGGGCGCGAATGCCCATGCACCTGCGCTGGGAGCTGTACCCCGTGGCCCACGAGGGCAGTCGGGCCCACTACGGGGGCTCCTACCTGGAGGAGAGCCGCTGGTGGGAGAAGCCCCGTGAGGTCTCCCTGCTGGGCGAGGCCCGTGTGATGATCCCGGAGATCCTCTTCCTGCACTGCCTCTGGGAGAACAACCGCCCACTCTGGCTTCGCTCCTTCCCTTTCCACTTCGGTCTCTACCTGTTGATCGGAGGCACGGCGCTGCTGGCTGCGGACGGCGTGTTGGGGGCGCTCTGGCCCGACTGGTCCCAGGAGGCGGCGGGGGCGTTCCTGCGCGTCACAGTGCAGGTGGCGCTCTACGCCGGCCTGGGCCTGGGCACGCTGGGTGCGCTGGGTCTGCTGCAGCGGCGCCTGGCGGATCCGCGGCTGAGGGTGCTCAGCTCCGGCGCCGACATCCTGAACCTGCTGCTCTTCGCCCTGGCGCTGGGCGTGGGATTGATCACGGCGCTGCTGCTGGACCGCGATCTCTCCCTGGCCAGCGCCTTCTGGGGCAATCTGCTCACCCTGGGCCTGGACAGCTTCCCCTACGCAGGCCCCGAGGCCGCGCTGCCATTGATCTCCCTGGCGCTGCTCTGCGGGCTGGCCGTCTACGTGCCCACGACCCATATGTCCCATTTCATCGGCAAGTACTTCGCCTACCACGACATCCGCTGGAACGACGCCCCCAACCTCCCTGGCGGGGAGGACGAGGCCGTCGTCGCCCGTCTGCTGCAGCGGCCGGTGAGCTGGGCTGCGCCCCATATCCAGGGCCAAGGCCGGATGTCCTGGGCCGAGCTCGCCAACGAGGAGATGAAGAGATGAAGAGCCCCAAGAGCATTGCGGACTTCTCCCGGGGAGACGATCCAGTGCTGCGGCTGGACGACCGCGCCTGGACGCCGTTGCCCGCGCCCTTCGACGATCCGAGCGCCGAGCCTCCCCTGAAGCCTTTGTCCCCGCAGGCCAGGGAGCGCTACGAGGTCCTGGACGACACCATCGCGGTCAGCATCCCAAGGCCGCAGGACGAGGAAGAGGAGCGGCGGCTGGTGGGGCTCTTCCTCTCGGGGCTGCGGAAGCTCTTCAGCGAGGAGGATAACTGGACATTCCTGCAACCCCTGGTCATGTCCATGGAGCACTGCGCGCGCTGCCAGACCTGCGCCGAGGCCTGCCCCATCTACGAGGAGAGCGGCCAGAACCTGCTCTACATGCCCAGCTATCGCTCGGAGATCCTGCGGCGCATCTACTACAAGCACATCAAGCGGGCCTCCACCTTCGTCCACGGCGACATCGACCTCTCATGGAAGACCGTGGCGCGGCTCATCGAGCTTTCCTACCGCTGCAACATCTGCCGGCGCTGCGCCCAGACCTGCCCCATCGGCGCCGACAACGGTCTGCTGGCGCGCGAGATTCGCAAGATCGCCAGCCAGGAGATGGGCATCACGGCTCGCGAGCTGCACAAGGACGGCTCGGTGCTGCAGCAGACCGTGGGCTCCTCCACCGGCATGAACGCCCTGGTGGTCAAGGACAACATCGAGTTCGTGGACGAGGACACCACCGAGAAGACCGGCATCCCCACGGAGACCCCCTGGGACGTGGAGGGCGCCGACATCCTGTTGATCCACAACGCGGGCGAGATCATGGCCTGGTGCGAGAACCCGGGCGCCTTCGCCGTGCTCTTCAACGCCGCGGGCCTCTCCTGGACCATGTCCAGCGAGCTGGCCGGCTACGACTCCATCAACTACGGCGTCTGGTACGACGACGTGCAGTTCGCACGCACCGCCGTGCTGCACGCCAAGGCCGCTGCCAAGCTGGGCGTCAAGCGCATCGTGCTGGGGGAGTGCGGCCACGCCCACAAGGCCTTGACGGTGGTGGCCGACCGCATCCTGACCGGTGAGCTGAACATCCCGCGGGAGAGCTGCATGACCGTGCTGCTCGACATCGTGCGCTCGGGCAAGATCGAGTTCGACAAGAGCCGCAACGACTTCCCGGTGACCCTGCACGATCCCTGCAATATGGTGCGGTTGATGGGCATCGTCTCCCCGCAGCGGGAGATACTGAGGGCCGTGGTGCCCGAGGGGCGCTTCCGAGAGATGACGCCCCACGGCGTGGACAACTACTGCTGCGGTGGGGGATCCGGCTTCGCCATCATGTCGGGCCACAACTTCTCCGACTGGCGACATCGCGTCTCCGGGCGTCGCAAGTTCAGGCAGATCCTGAAGGCGTTCGAGAACGAACCCATGGACATCGACCACCCCAAGTACGTCTGCACGCCCTGCTCCAACTGCAAGGGCCAGCTGCGAGACATCATCCACCACTACGACGCCTGGGAGAAGCACGGCATCTACTACGGCGGCTTGGTGGAACTGATGGTCAACGCCATGGTCGACGCCGAGCCCGGCTACATCGACTGGGAGTGGCACTGATGAGCGGAGGACCCATGAGCCAAGAGAAGAAGATCCTGGTGATCGACGACGATCGTGCGCTGGCCGCCTTCCTGACGGGGCTGCTGGAGGACCACGGCTACGTGGCCCAGGCAGCCTACGACGGTCAACAGGGGCTCGATGCCCTGCGCCGCGAGCGGCCCGACCTGGTCCTGCTGGACATCACCATGCCCGAGAAATCCGGTGTGCGCTTCTACCGGGAGGTGAGGGCGGATGAGAGCCTGGCGACCATCCCGGTGGTGATGGTCACCGGCGTATCCATCGACTTCAAACGCTTCATCCACTCCCGGCGCCAGGTGCCGCCACCCGATGGCTACATCTCGAAGCCGGTGGACAGGGAGCTGCTGCTGGACACCATCGCCGAACTGCTCTCGGAGCGTTGAACCGTGACCCCCTCCCAACAACGGGCGCTGGCGCGCTGGCCCTTGCGGGGCGATGCGGCGCAGGCCGCCCGTTGGTACGACGTCATGCCCTGCTACCTGTCGGTGCAGGACCGAGACCTGAGGATCATCGAGACCAACGGCCTGCTGCGGCGGGATTTCCAGGCCAGCCCCGGCGACCATTGCTACCGGGTCTACAAGCGCCGCAGCTCCCCCTGCCCGGACTGTCCCGTGGAGCGCAGCTTCGTCACCGGCAGCAACCACACCGCCAAGGAGCGGGTGGTCAACCGGCATGGTGAGCTCACGGACGTGATCGTCACCTCGACGCCCCTCTTCGACGATCAGGGGCGGATCGAGGCCGTCGTGGAGATGTTCACCGACGTCACCGAGATACGGACGCTCAACAGCAAGCTCCGGCGCAGCAGGCATCACTTCCGGCGCCTCTTCGACATCGTGCCCTGCTACATCTCGGTGCAGGACCGCGACCTGCGCATCGTAGAGTCCAACGCCCTGTTCCGCCAGGACTTCGGTGAGCGTGCAGGGGAGCGTTGCCACGAGGTCTACAAAGGCGGCGAGGCCGTCTGCCAAAGCTGCCCCGTGGTGCGGAGCTTCGCCGACGGACAGGTGCACAGCAGCGAAGAGACCGTGATCACCCGTGACGGCCAGCAGGCCAGCGTGGTCGTCACCTCCATGCCCATCCCGGACGAGCACGGCGAGATCAACGCAGTCATGGAGGTCTCCACCAACGTCACGGAGGTCAAGAGGCTGCAGTCCCTGGCTACGGTGGGATTGGCCGTCACCGGGATGGCGCACCGCATCAAGAACATCCTGATGGGGCTCGAAGGTGGCGTCTACGTGGTGGACACCGGCTTCGAGTTGGACGAGCCGGAGACCGTCCAGGAGGGCTGGGGCATGGTGCAGCGCAACGTGGAGAAGGTCTCCCAGGTGGCCAAAGACCTGCTCTTCTGCTCCAAGGACCGGCGCCCCGCGCTGCAGAAAGGAGTCTCGGTGGAGAAGATCGTCCGGGAGGTCCACGACCTCTACCGCCACCGGATCGCCGCGGAGGGCATCGAGTTGCGCCTGGAATCGGACGATGCCCTCCAGCCGGGCGTCTTCGATCCGGAGGCGCTGCACAATCTGGTGTCAAACCTGATGGCCAACGCCGTGGATGCCTGTCGCTTCGATCCCGACCTGGAGCAGAAGCGGCACGTCATCCATCTGCGGACCCTCCGAGGCGACAGCGACGCCGTGGTCATCGAGGTGGCCGACAACGGAGCCGGCATCCCCGACGAGATCGCGCACAAGGTGCTGGAGGGCTTCTTCTCCACCAAAGGGACCGAGGGCACGGGGCTGGGGCTGCTCGTGGTGCAGCGCGTGGTGGAGGAGCACGGCGGCGAGTTCTCCTTCGAGACGCGCCTGGGGCAGGGGAGCTGCTTCAAGGCGATCCTGCCCCGCGGTCCTGCGAGCTCCCATGGAGACCGACCCATCAACGGAGGTGAGAAATGAGCAAGAAAGTCCTGGTCATCGACGACGAAGCCGACGTGAGGACCTTCCTCACGACCATGCTGAGACGCAACGGATTCGACACCTGCACCGCGCCCAATGGCTTCGAGGGTCTGGAGGTGCTCAAGCGGGAGCGTCCCGACCTCGTCACGCTGGATGTGATGATGCCCATGCGGTCGGGAATCGACTTCTACAGGAACCTGCGCAAGGACAAGGAGCTGTCGAAGACACCCATCATCGTGGTGAGCGGGCTCTCCGGGCGCGATTTCAGCCTGGTGAAGCCGGTGGCCATCTTCTACAAGCCCATCGAGCCCGAGGCCTTCATGGCCAAGGTGCACGAGGTGCTGGGATAGCGGAGGGCAGCTCCACCAGGAAGGTGGTGCCCTGACCCGGTTGCGAGGTGAAGCGGATGCTGCCTCCGTGCTCCTCCACGGCCTTCTTGGTGAGCAGCAGTCCGAGCCCGGTGCCGCGGATGCCCTTGGTGGTGAAGTGGGAACTCAACACCTTCGATTGGTTCTGCGGCGCGATGCCCATGCCGTTGTCGTCGACTTTGAAGAGCAGGGTGCCACCTGGACTAGCTGCCACCTCCACTGAGATGCGATGGTCCTTGCCGGTGTCCGGATCCCACGTGCAGGCGTCCAGGGCGTTGGCCACGAGGTTGGCCAGACAGGCCTGGAGGGACTGGGGATCTCCCTCGATGGGCCGCAACCCGCCCGCGACCCGCCCCTCGATCCGCACGCTTGCCAGGCTGCAGCGGTCGCCGTACAGCTCGACCACCTCCTCGACCAGGGCGCCGGGTTCCACCCGGCCGCGACGCGGCTGCTGCTCCCGAGCGTAGCTCAGCAGGTTGCGCACGAGGGCCTGCACCTGCTCGACGTACTTGCGCACCATGTCCCAACCGATGGCCACGCGCTCGGCCTGTCCCCGCTCCAGCGCGGCGTCCACCGTATAGACGGCACCCTCCAGCCCGGCCAGGATGTTCTTGATGGTGTGGGCCAGGCCCGCAGCGCTGAGCCCCACGCGCGCCATGCGTTCAGCCTGCCCTAGCTGCTGTTCGAGGTCCTTCCGCCGGGTGACGTCGATGGAGATCTGCAGCACGTGCTCCACGGCGCCGTCGTTGGTCCGCAAGGGCAGGGAGGTGGTGCGATGGTGCAACGGCGCGCCATCCGCGCCGCGGCAGGCTTCTTCGGCGGTCTGGCTCGTGCCCAACTCGAGAGCCCGCGCCGCGCCGCAGTCTTCGCAGCGGCGCTCCCTGCCCTTGTACACCGCGTAGCAGCGCCGCCCCCGCCAGCTGCCGAAGCTGCGCTCGAAGCTGGCGTTGGCCCTCAGGATGCGGTGCTCGCGGTCGAGCAATGCCACGGGAAAAGGCGCCTCCGCGAACATGGCGGCGCCGAGCTTGGTCATCAGATCCGTCATCGATTCGACTCCCGTGCTGCCCGACAGCGTAGCCGGAGGAGGGCCTCATGTCGCCGCCAGCCTGCGTCGTCGCGCCGTCTCGGGTTCACAAAGCGGACATCGATGATCAGCTGCCACCGCTTGCGACCCTCTCGTACTCCTCGCCGAGCACGTCCAGCAGCTGGCCCAGCTCCAGCTGTCCGTGGTAGAGCCGCCCGTTGATGAAGAAGGTCGGCGTGGCCTTCACGCCGTTGCCCATGCCCTCGCGTTTGCTGTCCGCCAGCGCCTTGCGCGACGCCGGATCCGCCACGGCGGCGGCATAGGCCTCGCGGTCCAGGCCCAGCTGGGCTGCCCAGCTCTCCAGCTCGCCCGATGAGAAGCCGCCGAAGCGCTCGTAGGACAGCTCCAGAAAATCCCAGAAGCGGCCCTGAGCGTGGGCGGCCACGGCGGCCAAGCCCGACTCGGTGGAGCCCTCGTGCCCCTTGATGGGGAAGAGTTTGAAGTAGAACCGGACCTTGCCGGCCAGCGCCCCCTGTTCGACCTCTGCCATGAGAAGCGGAGTAAGCTCGGCGCAGAAGGGACAGCGTACGCAGGCGTACTCGACGAACTCCACCGGTGCCTGGGCGTGACCCATCACCGGAACCCCCTCCAGTTCGATCGTCGCTCTTGGCCCATCCGCCATCATCGAGCGTGCTCGCAGCCGCAGGGCCTGCTCGATGGCCGTGTCGGTTTCACCCGCGCCCACGCGCCGGCAGATCTCCCCAGCCAGGCGCGCTGCCAACGGGCAGCTCTCCGCTTCTTCTCCCAGGCAGATGGCCACCGTGTCATCGCAGCAGTCGTAGAGGAACTGCCGCTCCATGATGGCCCTGGCGCGCTCCAGCTCTGCGGCGTCCAGGGCTTGGCAGCACGGGATGCTCTCCGGCGTCGCGCCGACCACGGGAGAAACCGCCAGCAGCTGAAGGCCCAGCAGGCACCCAACCACGCAGATCCATCGAACGAAGTTCTCAACATGCATCGTCGCTCCTTCTCGCCAAGAAGCCGTCGACTCCGAGCGGTGCGTGGTCGAGGGCCAGGATGTAGAGCCCCATGGCCAGCCAGACGGCGTCACGCACGAGGGTGTGCCAGGAGATGGGATCGTCTCCCCCTTCCGAGGCGAAGCACCCGCAACCCATGTCCAGACCCTGCTGCAGCGCCATCGCCAGCGCCACGATGAACATCACCATCATGCCGCTGATCAGCAGCGCCGAAGCGCGGACGCGGAAGCCCACCACCAGCATGACGCCGGCGAACAGCTCGATCCAGGGCAAGACGATGGCCTGCAGGTTGATCAACTCCAGGGGCAGGATCTGGTAGGTGGCCACATCCAGGGCGAAATCGGCTGGATAGAGGATCTTGTGGTAGCAGGCCAAGAGGAAGACTCCCCCCAGGTAGAGGCGCAGGGGCAACGCCAGGTAGCTGTGACCGCGCCAGGTCAGCATGCCTCTCATGGTGCCTCCTCCATCGAAGGCGAAGTGCCCTCGGCGTGTCGCTCAGCTCCAGCGGGGCCCGGTTTCAGCGCCGCAAGCACCGCGCCGGCCCCTCCCGGAATGAAGTGCACGTTGCGCACGCCTCGGCCGGAGATCTCGCGGGCCAGCTCCTCCCCGGTGTCCGGCCGCAGCCCGTCGCCAAAGACCACCACCCGACGAGCTCGGCTGGCCACGAGATCAGCCAGTGCCTCATCGCTGACAGGATCCAGGTAGTCGAAGGGGATGCTGCGAGCCCCTGGCGGGCTCCAACCCGCGTGCTCCGTGGCCTCCCTGGCATCCACGACCAGATCCCAGGGATCGCCCCAGCGGACCTGCGTGACATCCAGCGGCACGATCTCCCCGCCGGGCTCCGGGCAGGGCACCAGGATGCGGTAGTGCTCCCGGGCCACAAACGGGATGCCAGCGCCGCGCAGCAGGTTGAAACCGATGGCGAAAACGCCGGAGAGGACCACTACGACGAGAGCGTCCCGCAGCACGGTCTGGGCTAGTCCACGCATGATGATCCCCTGCGCGCGCTGTCCTCCTGCCGTAGCAGATCCTGGACTCGATCGAGCCCCTGGTCGGAGGCGCGGTCGAATCCGTAGGGAAGTGGAAGATGATCATCCGAGGTGGCCAGAGCGCCCGGCAGGAAGGGATCCCAGGCGTCCTGCCAGCGCAGCTCCAGCAGCAAGCGGTGGTCCACGTAGTCGTAGTCATCCGCCAGGCTCTCCCGCCAGGAGAGGTTGTACGTGAGACCGAAGCGCCAGCCGTCGAGGGAGCGGGTCCAGGGGCCTGCCTGGGCCTTGATGACCACATCCCGACGAACGGGGATCTCGGAGTCGTACTCGCCGTGCTGCGGCCACCGATCCCAGAGCGCCATGGCTCGCAGCTTGACCATATGACCGGCCACGAGGGGTGCTCGCACCCGCAGCAGGCCCGTCCATCCCCACGCATCCCAACCTGAATGCCGAGCATTGTGCGCGCGACCGGCGACGATGCCCGTCAGGTTCCACCCACGGGCCAAGGGCAGCACGGCGGCCAGCCCCCCGTCCCACTCGGTCCGCGTCCTGGGTAGCTCGCGATAGATGCGTCGCCCGACACCGGTGAAGGCCTGCAGGCGGTCCGACAAGTCCGCCTCGAGCTCGCCCCGGTGGGCCTCCATCGCCCAGCCCCCCTCGATCTGATCCTGGTCGCCGCGCAAACCCATCAGCTCGAAGGAGTAGAGCAAGCGACCGCGCGTGCCGTCGGAACGACCCAGCTCCAAGCCGCCCCGCCCCGCCATGACCAAGTAGCCGTAGCCCAGGGCCGCCTCCGTCAACGGTGAGAAGCCCTTGCTCCGCAGCTCGCCAAGGGGTCGCATCCCGCTGCTCGTCCACGGCTCGACGCGCAGCACGGCGTCGACACCCAACACACCAGCTGCCGGCCGCACGTCTTGTCCCTGCCCCGCGCCCAGATCCTGGGGCGCGCTCTCGATGGCGTTGCTCGTGTAGCCGCCAGAGGCCTGGATCCGCGCGCTGAACGGCTCGCAACGATCACCCAACAGCTTGCCACGCAGCTGTCGCAGCAAGGAGAGATCCTCCGCAAACAGTGCCTGCGCATCGGAGATCTGATGAAGTTGGACCTTTGCTCGCTCGAGCTGGCCTTCCAGCTGCCCAATGGCAGTCTCCAGCAGTACCAGGCGGCCGGCCAGGGGATCGGATCGCGGAACTGGAGCCTCTGCCAGCAGCTGGCGCGCGCGGGCCAGGTCTCCATCCTGGATCAGCAGCCACACGGCCCAGCTGCGCGTCTCCAGGTCGGTTGGTTCCTCGCTCGTCCGGATCAGCAAGGTCTTGACGGCCCAGTGGCGGTTGCCAGCTCCCAGGTAGGCCAGGCTTTGCATGCGCACCAACCGCCCTGCCATCGGCGCGAGAGTTCTGGCGCGCTTGAGCAGCTTCGCGGCTGCGCGGTGCTCCCCTGCCTCCATCAGGCACAGAGCGACCTGTTCGAGACAGGGAAGGTCGTCCCCGCAGCTCTCTTGGCAAGAGGCGCTCTCCGCGGCGACTGCATCGGCGGCAAGGCCCACAAACAGCCCAAGACCCACCGCGGAGAGGCGCCATGTCACGCTCTCTGCTCCTCGCTACCCGCTGCCGGCTCCACATGACCAGGCATGGAGAATGCGGGGCAGGGAAGCTCCCCATGCAGAAAGGCCTCGATGACCTCCCTCAGCTCTCCAGCCACGAAGGGGACCACCTGGATGTCATAGGCCGTCAACAGGCCCTTCAGTGACCGCGAGATGGCGCCGCAGACGAGTATCTCCACTCCGTAGCACGAGAGGAAGGCGACCTTGGCCCGCGGGTCCACGTCGGGCAGGTATTCCCGCTGTTCGCACTCCACCTGTCCCCCCGCCACTTCCAACACCAGGACGCGGCGGGACGCATCGAAGACGGGAGAGATGCGGTCTCCAAGTACGGCAAAGGCTACTTTCATCAGGCCTGCGACGGGGGGCAAGAGGCTCCGTCCGCTGCAGGATGCGTGCCAGTCCGGCATCGCGCCCTCGTCGAGCCAAGGTGCTGTCCAACCATCTCTTGTCCCGAACACCGTCGCGTTTCCGCGACCGACGATTCGCGGGAATGCGACACACATGGCAGCAGCGCGCCAGCGTCGGAACATCCCGGCGCGACGACGCTTGGGAGCGGGTAGCGCCACCGCAGACCTGCCGAGACCGGGCATGGCATCTTCCTTGCAACTCGCAAACACCCACGCTGCCCGGCGGAGAAACTTGAAGCACGTCTTTGGCCCTGTCCGCTCTAGCCGCCTCGGCGCCTCCCTGGGGGTGGATCCGCTGCCCTTCAAGACCTGCAACCACAGCTGCGTCTACTGCCAGCTGGGACGAACCCGGCTCCTCACGAGGGGAAGAGAGGAACTCCTTCCGGTAGAGAGCATCCTGGCCGAGGTGGAACAGGCGCTTGCTGCCCAGGCGCTTGAACAACTGGACTGCATCACCATCGTCGGATCAGGAGAGCCCACGCTCCACTGCGGTCTGGGAAGCCTCCTGCGCGGCATCAAGGCGATGACAGACATCCCGTTGGCCGTGATCAGCAACGGCTCGCTGCTGCATCGGCCCTCCGTTCGCGAAGATCTGCTCGTGGCCGACACGGTCCTGCCCTCCCTCGACGCGGGGAGCGAGGATGTGTTCCGCAGGATCAACTGCCCCCACTGCGGCCTCTCGCTCGCGCGGCTGCTCGAGGGCCTGGTCTGCTTCCGCAACTCGTACCATGGCAGCCTGCAGATAGAGGTGATGCTCGTTGCTGGCATCAACGACACCCGAACCGCCGTCTCCGACCTGGCAACGGCGCTGGCACGCGTCCAGCCGGACGAAGTGCACATCAGCGTCCCGTCTCGCCCGCCCGCCGAGGCATGGGTCCGGCCTCCCGACACCAGCCGCCTGCGAGGAGTGAGATGCGATCTCGCCCGCTTCTTTCCCTACACCTTGCCCAAGAGACGCTCGGCCGTTCGCCCAATTCTTGGGACCGTCGAGGAAACCCTCTTGGCCATCATCCGGCGCCACCCCATGCGCGCTTGCGAAGCGGCCGAGACGATGGGAGCACCCGACCCAGCCGAAGTGCGAAACACCCTGCGCGAGCTGGAGCGAAACGGCCACACCGGTTCCGTGGCCCGCTTCGGTCACCTCTTCTGGGGCCACGCCAGAGCGTGGTACGGTCTTGATCCGCGCATGCCGCCATAGGCACAGATGCGAAATGGACCACCGCCAGCCACAGTCCGTTTCACGCAACACACCAGGATTCGATTCAGACGGCTGAAACCAAAGCTGGAGGCACTGCGCGAAGACGACCTCTCATAGCGACTCATCGTTTTCTGCCACGATTGGCACGGAGAATGCAGAGGCATTGCGGTAGAGGTTGAGAAATGCGCATTACCGCCCCCGTTCGGGAAGAGAGCGCTCCCCGCTTCTGCGCCGTCGAACGCAATCTGCTGGCGCTGCTCGCGAGCAAGCTGGCAGCCCCGCGACGTCGGTTCCTCAACGTCGGCGCAGACAAGGGACGAGCAGTGGCGGTCGGCACCGTTGGTCAAGGCGATGACGAAGAACACCCACCAGAAAAAGGAGAGAAAAATGCCTGGACGAAATGGTAGAGGTCCTGATGGTGCTGGTCCTCGCACGGGACGCGGCCTGGGTCGCTGCGTCCCGCGAGACCCTCCCGGCGACGAGCAAGCCCTGCGGGGCGGCGACGAGCGAACGGGCTCGGGCCCGGGAAGAGGCCGAGGTCGAGGCCGGCGCCGAGGCGGCGGCCGACGAGGGCGCGGTGGCCGCGGTCGCGGTTGGTGCGAACCGGCTTCACCAGATCTCGACCAGCGCCTCGACCAGCGCCTCGATTCTCTGCAGAGCCAGCTGACTCGGATCAGCGAAAGGCCTGGCCTGGCGATCCCAAGGAGGGAGACCGAGGAGGACTAGCCTGCCATGGTCCTCCCTCCTGGCAGGCAGTCATACCTCACCCTATCTGAGGAGATGGGGGACAAGGGAAAGGCAGGGGGCACCGGCGATGAACGATGACCACACCTGCTCGCGGGAACGGCGGCCCAGCTCCCCCATCTCCCCAGTCTGGTGGCCAGCCCTGGCGCTGGCCATTCCCCCCGCCGCCCCCTTCCTGCTGGCTGGGCTGTGGCGCCTCCGACGCAACCGGGCGCGAGCCCGTCGTTTCAACCTGGAGCGCCTGCGCGGCATCAGGCCGGCGGTCCTACCCGAGCTGGGCAGCATGGCCATCACCGTCGTGGTGGAGCAGGCCCGCGAGCCTGGAGTCCTTGGCGATGCGGCCGTTTCCTACCTGGTCCGGACGGACGAGGGCTCGCTGCTGATGGACCTGGGATTCGGTGCCGAGCGCCGAGCTCTGGCGAGCAACATGGAACGCCTCGATCTGGACTTGACCCAAGTAGACGCGCTCGTCATCTCTCACCTGCATCCAGACCATATGGGAGGTGTCCTGGCTAGACTGCAAGGGCACATCCGTCTTCCGGCCGAGCTCGCTGTTGGCTATGACAAGCCCTGCTACGTGCCCGTGCCGTGCCGCTTCGGACATGGCCAGGCCCAAGTCGTTCTGCGTCCGATGTTGTTGGAGGCCGGCCTGGCGACGACCGGACCGCTCGCAAGCGCGCAGTTCTTCGATGGGATCCTGGAGGAGCAGGTGCTGATAGGCCGGCTCTCGGGCCGGGGCCTCGTAGTCGTCATCGGCTGCGGGCACCCTGGTATCGAGCTTGCCCTGAACGCAGCGCGTCGTGTCTGCAACGAGTCCGTATACGCCGTGGTCGGAGGACTCCACCTGCCGATGTCGTCCTCCCGTAGCCGTCCGCTCGGGCTCGACATCCAGCGCCTGGCGGGTGCGGGCGCGCCCCCCTGGCAACCACCTGGCGCGCAGGACCTGGACCGAACGATTCGCGCACTAAACGAAGCCGCCCCCCATGCATCTACCTGTCAGCCCACGACAGCTGCGACCAAGCCCTGCATCGTTTGACCAAGGAGGTCGACGCCCGTGCGACCGTGCTGCGCGCGGGGGCGACCTACGAGCTGTAGCGGGGGCGACCGTCGATCGTCAGGCCGGCCAGAAAGAGGGATGCGAATGGACGAATGGATGTTGGTCGTGAAGATGGCGTTGGGGCCAGCATTGTCGACGGGTTGGTCTCTGCCTGGAGACGTCCTGGTGGAAGTGAGACCTCCTATCGCGTCCGACCCTGTGAACGAGGGACATCTTCGGCCACCATCCCGTCCATCGCCGATTGCCCGAGCCGACATCCTGCGTTAAAGGAACTGTCCCCGATATATTTCTCAATGGATATCGGAAATGGAAATCCGAACCAAGATCAACCTCGTCGACGAAGATGGTCGGGCATTCATGGGGCCAGGCACGTTGTACCTGTTGGAGGCGATCGACGATCACCGCTCCATAGCCGCGGCGGCACGGGCCATGGGTCTTTCCTACACGAAAGCCCACCGTATGTTGAACCAGCTGGAACAGTCCGCCAAGGCGGTGTTTCTCAACCGGAAGAAAGGGGGCAGCACCCGTGGGGGCACCGAGCTCACCTCTCATGCACAGGACTTCATCCGCACATACAAGGAGCTGGAGCGGCGAATCCAAGCGCTCACGAAGGCTGAATTCCAGGCCTTCGCACCAACGCTCTCGAGCGGTGGAGAGGAAGGTGCATAGGATGCGGCTGCTGCTCCTTCTGGCGCCGCTGCTGGCGCTCTGGAGTTGCACGCAGCGGCGAGCCAGCGACGCTCGTGCGCTCACAGTGTTCTGCGGCTCGGCCAGCAAGCCTGCGATGGAAGAGATCGCGGCCGGTTTCCGGAAAGAGACGGGGATCGTGGCCGAGCTGATCTTCGGTGGATCCGGCACGCTGCTGGCCCAGATGGAGCTGGCCGAGAAGGGGGAGATCTACCTGCCGGGTTCGCCCGACTACATCGCCATCGGCGAACGCAAGGGGCAGTTGCTGCCCGACGCGGACCGCATCGTGTCCTACCTGGTGCCCGCGATCATCACTCCGGCAGGCAATCCCGCCGGGATCAAGGCGCTCGAGGATCTGACACGGCCTGGCGTCCGTGTGGGCCTCGGGAATCCCGAGACGGTCTGCCTGGGGCTCTACGCCGTGGAGCTGCTCGAGAGGAACCAGCTGCTGGACGCGGTGCTGGCCAACGTCGTCACCTTCGGAGGCAGCTGCTCGAAGACAGCCAACCTGGCGGCCATGGAGCAGATCGACGCGATCCTGGGTTGGCGGGTCTTCCACCACTGGAACCCGCAGCGCATGGCTCTGGTGCCCATCGCGCCTGAGAAGATCCCGCGCATTTCGACCATCCCCATCTCGATTCCCGTCCACTCGCGCGATCCCGATCTCTCCAAGCGCTTCATCGACTACGTTCTCTCCCCAGCGGGGCAGGCCGTCTATCAGAGGTACGGCTATCTGACGGAACGCGAGCAGGCGCTCGCGCTGGCCCCCGGAGCCAGCATCGGGGGCGAGTACAGCCTGCCCGTGGACTACCTGGATCGAGTCCTGGTCATGCCCAGGGGCCGATGAACCGCCTCTTCCACTCGGTCACGGTGGGCGTCACGGGCCTGCTGGCCGTAGGCTTCCTGCTGCTGATCGCTGCCCTGGCCTTCGAGCTCTGGCGTGCAAGCGGCGCATGCGCCCCCGATGGGCGTGAGGTGTTCTTCGCCATCAAGCTCTCGCTGGCCACGGCGTCAGTGGCCAGCGTGCTGGCCATCGCAGCCGCGCTGCCCGTGGCCTACCTGCTTTCCCGCTACCATTTCCCTGGCAAGGCGCTGCTCGACACCTTGCTCGACCTGCCCATCGTGCTATCGCCCATCGCCCTGGGGGCCCTGCTGCTGGTTTTCTTCAGGACGCCTATGGGCCGTATGCTCGATGCCTGGTTCGGCCCATTCGTGTTTGAGGTCAGGGGCATCGTCCTGGCACAGTTCGTCGTCGTGGTGGGGCTGGCCATCCGCCTGCTCAAGTCGACCTTCGACGGCATCGAGCCCGAGTACGAGCACTTGGCGCGCACCCTCGGCTGCGACCGTGTGCAGGTCTTCGGCAAGGTCCTGCTTCCCATGGCGGCACCCGGCATCGTAGCCGCGCTGCTCCTCGTCTGGGGCAGGGCGATCGGGGAGTTCGGCGCCACGGTGATGCTGGCCGGCGCCACCACCCTGAAGACCGAGACCCTGCCTGTGGCCATCTACCTGAACTTCGAAGCGGCCGACATCTCGAGCGCCATGATGTTCATCGCCATCCTCGTGACCGTCTCCTTCGCAGTCTTGCTGCTGGTGCGGAGGTTGGATGTCCGCGCGCGTTAGGTCCAGCATGCTGGAGGTCTCGGACCTGAACCTGGATCTGGGCGGATTCTCGCTGCGAGAGGTGAACCTGACCTGTCGCAGGGGGGAGCACCACGTGCTGCTGGGGCCCACCGGGAGCGGAAAATCCACGCTGATGAGGTGTCTGCTCGGCCTGCAACGTGTGCTACGGGGGAAGATGCTCGTAGACGGAGAGGAGGTCTCGCACCTGCCCCCCGAGCGCAGGAATATGGGCTACGTGCCCCAGAACTACGCACTCTTCCCACACCTCGACGTGGAGCACAATATCCGCTTCGGTGTCGTCGCGAGGGGCGGATCCGGCGAGGAGGGGCTTTCACTGGACCAGCTCTGCGGGCTGTTGGGGATCCTGCACCTGCGCAAGAGGAGCGTTCGCCACCTCTCGGGAGGGGAACGCCAGAAGGTCGCCCTGGCCCGGGCGCTGGCGCCACGACCCGCCATCTTGCTCCTCGACGAACCTTTCTCGTCCATCGATGAGGGCAGCCGGCGGCGGCTCTGGTTCGAGCTGAAAGAGGTGATCGAAGAGGTGGGGGTCACGGCGCTGCACATCACGCACAGCCTGGAGGAGGCCTGCGCCATGGGTGACCGGCTCTCGGTGATGATCCGGGGCCACATCGCACAGACCGCCACGAGCGCCGAGCTGTTGCAGCGCCCGGCCAGCCCAGAGGTCGCCCGGTTGCTCAACTATCGCAACCTCTTCACGGGCACCGCCCGGCGTCATGGGGCGGGAACGGTGGTGGATCTGGGCTGCTGGCGGGTAGCCCTGTCCCGCTCCCTGCCGAGCGGAGAGCCCGTGCAGATCTGCATCCGTCCGCAGGATGTGAAGATCCTCAAGGAGGACGCGCCTCTCCGTCGTGAATTGGCGAAGAATGCCTTCACCTGCGAGGTTCGGAGGGTGTTCGAACTGACCGATACTTCCGTGGCGTGGCTGCGACCGGACACTGGCCAGCCATCGCCGGAGCTGGAGGTGCGGTTCCCGGCGCATCTCCGAGCGCGGCATAATCTTCGACTGGGTCGCAGGATCCGCGTAGCTCTGTACGAACCAGGGTTGATCGCCTACCTCTCCGACGGGACTCGAGCGTGATCGTAGGCCGCTATCATCGCCAGGGAGCACTCGATGTTGTTCACGGAATCCGGCGTCTGGACGGACTGGTGGTCTCCTGTCCTTCGCCACAATCTGATCCCAAGCTCGCGATGCGGGATATCCTTTAGGTGTAAGCAGAGCCGAGAGCAGGCCACGGTGCTGGATCTGCCTTGCCAAGGTGGTCGCATTCAGCCACTTTGATCTGATGTCCCAGCTTCTGTTCATCCTCGCGGGCAGTCTTCCCGCTCTCCTCCGCAGCCGCGCCGATCTGACCATCGAGAACATCGCCCTCCGTCAGCAAGTTGCCGTGCTCAAGGGGAAGCGGCCCAGGCCTCGCCTGTCGTCGGCTGACAGGCTCTTCTGGGTTCTGCTTCGTCGGTGCTGGTCCGGCTGGGAGAGCGCGCTGCATATCGTCCAGCCTGCAACCGTCGTCCGATGGCACCGGGCAGGTTTTCGGACCTTCTGGGGCTGGAAATCGCGCCGTCGTCGACCGGGCCGCCCTCAGGTGGACAAAGAGATCCGTGACCTGATCCGGCGCTTGGCCCGTGAGAACCCGACATGGGGCGCGCCGCGCGTGCATTCCGAGCTCTTGAAGCTCGGCTTCCGGGTCTCGGAGCGGACGGTGTCGCGCTATATGCCAAGGAGGCCGGCACCGAAGGACGTGGTCGAGCGGTGGAAGATCTTCCTGCTCAACCACCGGGAAGCTATCGCCGGGATGGACTTCTTCACCGTGCCCACCGCGACCTTCGATGTCCTCTACGTGCTCTTCTTCATCCACCACGACCGTCGGCGCGTGTTGCACTTCGGAGTCACGCGCCACCCTACGGCTGCCTGGGTGATCAGGCAACTCCGAGAGGCCTTCCCCTACGACGAGGTCCCTCGCTATCTCATCTTCGACAGAGACAGCTCGTTCAGCCAGGCGGCCATCGCTGCGATTCGGTCCTTCGGAATAACACCTTCGCCAACCGCGTACCGGTCGCCTTGGCAAAATCCAGTGGCTGAGCGGTGGGTTGGCAGCGTACGCCGCGAGATGCTGGACCACGTCGTTGTCCTGGGAGAGGCGCACCTACGCAGGCTGCTCCGCGAGTACATCGCCCATTATCTCGCCGAACGTTGCCACTTGTCGTTGGAAAAGGAACCTCCCGAGGGGCGATCCCCGTCGGTGAGATCCTCGCGCCATGCCGAGGTGGTGGCCCTCCCGCGGGTAGGCGGTCTCCATCATCGGTACGAGTGGCGGGAAGCGGCCTGACTGCTGGCTCGCTGACTGCCGGCCAGCGCTACCTGACCTTCGACATCTTGGAGCGCCGAGGTGCGCATCGGAGAGGACAGCGAGGCGATGATGGACGCTGGGACCGTCCCCAGGGCTCCGTGGCCTGCCTGACGCATTCGGCACCAGCAGTGGGAGGCTCGACCAATGGCTTGATGGAGGCCGAGCCGCGAGGGTGATCTGTCCAGATGGGATTCTGACGAAGGACACCCCATTCCACGCCAACGCTCGCCCAGCCGCAGCACTGCAGCGCAATGTTCCCGAGCCGGGCTGATCTCGATGGCGACGACATCGTTGCGGTCCAGCGATAGGTGCCTGCGGACCCTCTGGCCGGCCCGGGAGATCTGCAACTGTCGTCGCAGCAGGTGGCGGAACCGTGATGAATGGTGGCTGCCGGCGTGTCGTCGGTGGCAGTCCCTGCGCCGGGCTCGGGAGCTCGGTGGCTGTCGTCGTATCGGGTGGGATGGTGGCTGCCGGGGTGTCGTCAGTGGCGGTTCCTACGACGGGCCAAGAGCGCAGGTGGCTGCCGTTGTGGCGCTGGTGGGCCCTTGACCCACGTGGGTCGTCCGCACCTCCCGCCCGTCTCCGAACCGGTAGACCAGCCCCCCTTCGCAGCGCTCGACGCCGAGCAGCCCGTCGTGGACTAGGTGATGGTGGGTTGAGCAAATAGTAAGCAGGTTTTCCTCGGAATTGTCGCCACCGTCGTTGCGGTAGGTCAGGTGGTGCAGATCCAGCCAGAGGCGGTTGCTGCAGCCCGGAACCTGGCAGCGGTGGTGGTCGCGCTGCAGCACGGCCCGGCGCGTGGCGGGCGGGATAAAGCGCGAGAGGTGGCCCCGCCTGGGCCCTTGGCGCATCTCCAGGATCTCCGCGTCGCAGAGCGCCTGACCCACGTGGGTCTCCGAGACCTCGGCCTCGGGCGTGGAGAAGTCTCCGCAGCGGGGGCAGTGCTCGA
>CAYVQL010000062.1:0-41241 GCA_964454135.1 uncultured Enterobacterales bacterium
GGGGGGGCGGGGGGCGCCCCCCCCCCCCCGAAAAACAACCCGCCCGACTCAGCGTTGGGGCCTAATGGCCGAAACGATGACCAAGGCCGGGCCGATCGCAGCGTATCCGGCCATGCCGTAGTATGGATGCAGCCAAGCCTGGAGGAATGGATGACATCGATTCAAGGTGGCGAGGAGAACGACAAGGTCGCCAGGCTACTTCGGCATTTCATGCGCTCGGTGCGGGACAGCTGGTTCGACGAGGTCGCTGGCGGGGCCAAGCGCACAACGGGCGAAGTCCGTTCCATGGCCTGCGTGCGTTGGACGGGCGGCCGGCGTACGCTCCTGGCTGGCGACCAACTCGGCCGCATCTATCGGCTCGACATTGATCTGGACTCGCCACAGGGGAAGAGATGCCCGGGTTGGCAGACGGCGGTCCAGGTCCCGGAGTTGGGCCCCATAGAAGCTCTCGAGCCCATGTCCTGTCAGGGAGAGGCGGGGGTGAGACGTTGGGTCGCGGTCGGCAGCAGGCTGGGCGGACTGGGTTGGCTCGCCCTGAGCGAGTCCGCGGGCGAAGGCGCGGCCAGCGCCTACTCGCCCTCCAAGAACTGTCAGCTCAAGGATCTGCGGGCCCTGCAGTGGGCGGACGGCCGACTCTGGCTGGCACCCAAGGGCACTGGTCTATGGTGGCTCAAACCTTCACTCACGGAAGACGGACCCGTCGAGGAAGAGCTTGAACGTTTTCAGGGAATACTCGGTTCGGTGTCCTGTTTGGGAACATCGCTCGAAGGGGGCCGTCATCGGATCCTCGTCGGCACCCACTCCGGCACCGTCCTTCGTGTCGAGGGAGGAGAGCTCGAGAAGCTGGACGAGCTGCCAGCGCCGATTCGGGCCCTGGAGGCGCTGCCGCGCGTGGCGGAGGCCTCGGAGACGCATGACGTGGTCGTGGCCACGGCCTTCAACCTCAGACGCTGTCGGTCTGGCCAGGACTGGCCCGAGGTGCGGCCAAGCCGTTTTTCGCAGCGCCGCTACGGCGAGATCCGCCACCTGGCGCGGGCCCATGATGTGCTTGTCGCGGCCACGGACCAAGGCGTCGAGCTGCGGGTGTCCACCGACCTCGCCCACGGCCGTTCGGAGTGCGATTGGCCGCCGCGCGAGTGGCTGCCCCTGGCGGGAGGGCAAGCCGCCACCCAGGTCGTGGCAGAGCCTCTGCCGGGGGGCGGCGAGCGCGACATGCTGCTGCTGTTGGCCACCCAGGGACAGCGCCTGCACTGCCTGCTGCGGCGCTCGCTGGAGGATCGACGCGTCAGCGCCGTCGAGGAAGTGAGAGCGTTGCTGGCAGGTACTACGCCTGACGATCTGCTGCGCAAGCTCCACCAGGTCGTCCAGCGACACCTGTTCGATCGCCAACTCAAGGAGGGCGCCGCAGCATGGCTGTCCTATGTGGGGGATCTGGGATTCCAGAGCTGGGATGAAAGGAGCTGGGAGCAGTTCGAACGGTTGGTCTGCGACATGGCGCTCCATGCCAGCTCGGAGACCATCACATATCTCGTGACCGTCCTGCACGATCTGTCGCGCCGGTTCCAGAAGAACACGCTCCTGCTTTCCAAAGTGGAGGATCTGCTCTCGTTCATCAAGCGTTTCTGCCGCGACGGAAAGCGCTTCTCGAACATGGAGGAGCGGCTGCTTCGCAAGGCGCTTGAGAGCGAGAAGACGCTACCTTTCGAGAACTTGCTCTATCTGGGCATGCTGGCGACCCGAGGCTTCGACGTCTCGTTCCGCGTGCCCCTGTACGAGAAGGATCCCGGCGAGCCGACCTGTTTCACCCCCCTGTGGAACAAGAAGGACGGGAGATGCCCCCCGAAGCCCGCCTGTTTTCTGGTCGCGACGCGCATGCCCCAGATTCTGTTCGTCGTCAGCTGGCAGGGTCAGGTACGCTCCCTGCGTTTTGGATTGGAGCGGGAGTACGTACACAACGTCTACGTAGGGGCAGAGGATCTGTACCTGTTCACCAGCGCGGGCCGTGCGCTCTGTCTGCCCTCCGACCTTCTGCTCAACCTGGACGCAGAGGTCTGCGAGTTGCCCCAGCTGGAATGCGTGCACGAAGCCCTCGAGGTCTGTGCGGTCTGTCCCTTCGATGATTCCACAGAAGACCAGGTAGATCGCTTCTTTTACGCCGACACGCGGGGTGGGATCGGTTGCTTCATGGACGACCGGTTCAGCCCGATTCGCGGCCCTTCCGAGCCGCGCTTCCAGATCACCGACCTGCGTTCCACGCGCTGCGAGGTCGGCGACAAGGCGTTCGTTCTGTTGACGGCTGCCTGCTCCGACGGTCGCGTCCGTATTTTCAAGGTCGAGTATTCCAGGGAGGACCTCCCCCGGCTGGAGCGGCTCGCGGAAGTGGACGTGGATGTCCACGATATCGCGGCCATCACGCATTTCCGGGACGGTCTGATGGTGGTCGCGACCAACCAGGGCTGTCTCTACGGGTTGCGAATGCTCGCATCGGGGAAAGACCGCTGCGAACCTCGTTTCGAGATGGCGTGGAACTACCGCACGGCCGGCGCCGTGAATTCGCTGCATTGGTCTCGCACTCCCAAGGGCGAAGAATGCCTGCTAGCCGGTTCCCAGGATCAACACCTGCACATTGTGGACCGGGCTGGAAGGCAGGTTGCCACCATCTATGTCGAAGATCTCCCCATCGCCCATTTCTGGTTCTGCCAAAACGAAGAGCAGAACGAAGGGGAAAGGCTGATCGGCGAGGCGCGCATCGCGACCTACTCCAACCGCGTGGTCGGCGGAACCTACCTCCAGCGGCGCAGTCTGCTGCTGGAATGCCGCACCCACTCGGAGCTCGTCACAAAGGACCACAAGCTGCTCCGCCTGCGCACGGCGGCTTTGCGCGAGGCCTTCTTTCGGGTGGCCTATTGTCTCGAAACACCGGAATACGCTGACGCCGGCAGCGGCGTCCTATTGCGCGACATGAACTGGATGATCGATGCGCCCGCGGACCGCACCACGACAAGCTATTTTGTAGGCTTGGTGCGCAGGCTCTTCGCGCGTGGGTGGGTGGGCCGGCTGCTCGCTTCTACCCCCGATGGGGGCTCTCCTTATTTGAAGGCGGTGCGGATTTTCGAGGAAGCTCGCGCGCGCTGGGGCATCAAGGACGAGAAGGAGAACCTCAAGCTGCAGCTGTACTGGCTGCGGGCCATGTTGCGCGGCATCGAAGATGTCGATCAGTTCAATACATGGTGGGACCAGTCCAAGAGCCAGCCTGGTCTGGCCAGCGCCAACGCCCTGTTGGGCGCCTTTCTCGAACACGACACGCCCTTTCTGCGGTTCAAGTCCCTGGAATATCTGGAGGCTCTGCTCTTCGGACGCGCCGGCGCACCTAGAGGACAGACTGGCATTCTGCAAGCCGAGACCAAGCCTGCGGCACTGCGGCGGGCCTCGCAGCAGGTTCTGGAAGCGCTATTAGAGGCGGTTGGCCGTGGCAAGTTCGACCTGGTGGGGGACGCCTACTGGATCGTCGACCGCATCTGCGCGGTCCTGGCGCGCTTGTTGGCGATCGGACCGAACGCCCTCTGCGCTTGCCAGTTGGTCTTCGAGCTGAGAAGATGCGTCCCCGTGGGGGACTTCCACAAGCGGCTGGCCACCGTGCTGACGTGCTTCGAGTATGGTTCGCAGGCTCTGCAGGACAAGGCGGAGAGATGGGCCGAGCTGGTTCACAACTCCCATGCGATGATCCGCCTGCTGGGGCGTCAGGACCGGCGCGGTTTCCAGAGAGAGCTGGGCACGCGCCTGCAGAAGTTCCACAGCTTCTGCCGGGAGCGGAAATGCGGCGCCGCGCTGCCTTGCCCCTGGGACGAGCTGCGCAAGGACGTCGAGCAGCTCTTCGGTGCCCTGCTCGAGCTACTCTCCTTGGAGACGCTGGAGGATTTCTCAGATAGCGTCAAGTCGGCGGATACCCGGCACCTGCTGGCGGAGCTGCAGGCCTACGACTGGGAGTCCTACTCGCCGGAGTCCATTGATGAGGCCTCGTCTGCCCTGGAGCGGGTGCGGGCGCGGCTGGCCCAGTACGGACAGGTGGCCAGCGACGACATGTACAACGGCCCCTTCAGGGCTTTCCACGCGGGCTACATCCTGGCCCTGGAGGATGAGCTGGGGCAGGCGCAGGCTGACATCGGCGAGGGTGGCCGGGGTATGGAGCATTTTGTCCAGGCCCTTTTCCAGAATGTGCTCCTCAGCTGGAAGGGCGTCTTCCAGGAGCAGCGTGACACGCGCCTGCTGACGGATTTCCAGCGCGGCCTGCTGGAAGCGGAGGTGGGGGAGACCGGGGGCATCGCTCTGACCAAGGAGCCCTCACGGGAAGATCTGGACTACCACAACGCTTTCCTGAACCTCTTTCAACGCCTCTTCGCCTCCGGGTTGGCCGACTTCGCGCTGTTGCTCTTCTACGACCGCAACCGGGAGACTGTGCGCCTCTTCCAGCTCTGCCATCAGATCTGGAGGGAGTCCTACGCTCACGCCTCACGGGGCGCAAAGCTGGCTGAGCCGCCCGATCCCCTGGCGGAGGCGGATCCCGAACGGAAAGAGGCCTGGCTCGTGCCCGATACCTGGCGTGAACGAGAGGAATTTCTCAAGGCCGACCTGGAGAATACGGGCGCCTTCAAGGGCATGCAGGACGAGAAATGGAGGCGCTTGCAGACCGTGCCCCTAGTGGAGAGGCACCGCACAACCCGCACTCAGGATGGGGAGCGCAGGTCCACCTGGAAGCTGATCAACCACGGCATCATGCTCTTCGCCTGGGAGAAGGAACGGGATGTGCCGCAGCAGCTGTCCACCCTGCCGTCCAACTTCGTGCACGGTCTGGCCCTGGGCCACGCCTACCAGGAGAATATCCGTTTCCAGAACCGCGTCTTCAAGATCGTCTCCCACAACTTCCGCAACCCGGTCATGAACATCGTGGGCAATATCGGCTCGGTCCTGCAATGGCCGGACATGAAGGGGGCGAGGCGCACCGAGCTGCTCGACCGCGCCTATCACCATGCCCGCCGCATCCGGGGCATCACCGAGTCCGTGCTCTGTTTGAGCGGGCGCCCCCTCGAGACGGACTACTGCGACTTCGAATTGGGGGAGCTGATCGCCTCCGCCATTCGGGCAGTGCGCTTCTTCGCCAGCTACAAAGGCATAGATGTCGAAGATTTCGAGCAGATGCAGGCCCCCATCCGCAGCGACGAGGGCAAGGTCTACGAGGTGGTCAGCCTCGTGTTGGACAATGCCGTCAAGTACTCGGCGGCCCGCTACCGCGAGATCCTGCCCAACAAGGTGGGCGCCATCCAGGTGCAGTTGAGCGCCGCGAGAGGAGGAGGGGGCTACGAGATCGTGGTGGAGGATGACGGCATCGGCGTGGACAAGGGCGAGAACAAGAAGCTGCAGCAGCCCTTCGAGCGCAGCCAGCGGGCCCAGGAAAAGGGCGTGGACGGTCTGGGGATCGGCCTGTTCACCTGCAGCCTCTACCTGGCGGCCATTGGTGGCCGCCTCAACTTGCGGCCTCTCCACGAGGAGCGCGGCACCCGCTGCACGATATTTCTACCCAAGCGGCCTCAGGCCAAATAAACTCCTATCATGAGTACTTTTCTGCACATCGAAGACGACGCTGACTACCACAGCCGTCTGCATTTGCTTTTCGAGGAAAAGGGCCACGAGTTGGTCGGGCTCCCCTACGCGGAGCGAGCCGTGGCGCTCTTCGATCAGGAGAAGATGGCAGGGGCCATCTTCGACATCTATATGGACAAGGTCAGCGGTCTGGAGGCGCTGCGGGCCATGCTGCAGCGCATCCCGAAGCTGCGCTTCGTAGTGGTGTCCAACTACACGGGCGTCATCGATCAGGAGGCGCGGGATCTGACCATCTCGTCGGAGCAGATCTACCGGAAGTCCGGCGAACCGCGCGATGCGGTTCAGATCCTGGCCAAGTTCCGGCGTCAAGGTCTGGCCTTGGACGAGGAGGGCAAGGACGTGGCTGCGGAACCATCCGCGCGCTAGCTCGTTTCCAAGGCCGCAGCCAACGCCTGTTCCTGGATCGTGCAGATGCGCAGCGCCTGCCGACCGCGCTCGCTGTACAGCATCTGCGCCGCCTCCGTCGGTTTGGGCAGCGGGTCCTTGGTAAGGGGCGGAGGCAGGGGCAACAAGCCAGCGTTGCCGCGCTCCAGATCCTCGATGTCTCCCAACAAGAGGGGCAACAGATCCCAGTCGAGCATCCAGCTGCACATGGCCCAGGCCAGCTGTGAGCTCGTCTGCAGGGGCACCCTCTTCTCTTCGTTCTTTTCGCTGAATTTCCCCACGGCATCTGCCGCGAGTCTCAGGCCCATGCGCCGCAGGGCGTTTTCGACCCGCAATTGATAGTCACGCGCGTCCTGCTCCGTGTGGAAGGGTGGAAAGGCCTCCTCAGCGCTGTCCTGCAAGCCTCCGCAACCGTTCGCTCCGCGACAGCACTCGTGGCGACGGCAGTCCAACAACCAGCGGATCTCGGACCAGCTGTGCCACGGCTGCCCTTCGGGGCTTCGCGCTTCACATGCCTTTTTCACCTGTGCTCGCAGTTGCCATCTGGCGCAGGCATCGGGAAGCAGCTTGGCGAGGAGGGGCTTGAGGCGCGCCAGCATGGGGAAGGCCTCGGACTCCAATACCTCCAACGCCAGGTCGCGATCCGCGCAGGTGAGTAGGAGTTGGCCTCGCAGTCGGGGATCTCTCATGCAACCTTCGTTCAGCGACGAAGAGGTAAGTTCTCTGATCACATAGGGCGTCGGCTCGTCCTGGGCGCGATACTCGGCCTCGTGACCCCAGGCGCACACGTGCTGACCTTCTCGGCCAAGTGCGAAGCACTCCAGGTAGCGCCGGAGGCGCAGCAACGTGGAGGCCAAGCTGCGTGCGTTGTGACGATCGATATGGGAGAAGGGATCGTCGAGCACTATGACGCGTGAGGAGATGCTCCAGGCCAGGCAGAAATGCAGCAGGAAGCTGGCCAGATGGATCAGCTCGCGGTTTCCGGCGTTGGTGTTCGTCAAGGGGTCATAGCGAGCTGTCAGCCTGCCGTCCATGGAGAAGCTCCAACGGCCCCTTTCATCGAACCTGACCTGGTAGCGATCCCAGCGCCATTCGTAGGCCTTGATGGACATCAGGATCTCGGAGAAGGCCAGCGCTAGCGCACGACTGAGTTCGGGCTGTCTCGGCTCGGGTCCACCAAAGAGCTCGCCCACCAGCGAGGCGATCTCATCCGCGTCGATCGAAGCTCCCGCTTGCTGCGCCTGCAGACGGAGTCGCTGAAGCTCTCCTCCCAGCAACGCACCCATCAGCTGGATCCGGTCGTCCAGGCCTCCCACGGCGGCGTCGAGTAGCAGTTCCTGGTGCAGGAACCAGGTCGCGAAGGTCACATCGCCCATAGGCGGATGGTCGTTGCGATGTCCGGCCTTATTCTCCGTGTCAGGATCGGTCTCGACGATCCCCCTGGCCTCAGCCAGGACCTGTTCCTCGGAGGTCCGCCCTTTCTGGTGCGCCGCGAAGCTGCGGTTTCCAATCATGTTGCGCGCGGCGGCTTGACCGGCCTCCTCGAATACGGAGAGTGGTGCGAGTCCTTGCATGAGCACCTCTCCGTCTCCGGCACGGCCGGAGGGCCAGATCCGCTTGGCGACCGTCAAGGCCAGAGCGTCCAGCACGGCGGATTTCCCGACGGCGTTGCCCCCCACCAGGAAGGTGAGGGGGTACAGGTTCATGCGCACCGGCATGCGCTCAAAGCAACGGATCGCGCGCACCTCGAGTTCAGTAATCTGCAAGAGGCGCCCCTCCAGTAGCGTGGCGTTGGGCAGGCCGCCGCAGCTGAGGCGATCTCGCAGCTCCTCGACCAGATTGGGGACGGATCCGCTCTCTTCTGGGGCTCCGGGTGACGGGTCATCGGCCGAAGCACCCTTCGCTCTCTGCGCGATCAACCGCCGCAGGCCGAACAGGTGGTGGCCCAGCAGGGCCAGCCCAGCCTTCTCCATCTCCCGAACCGTGGCAACGGGCATTTCTCCAAAACGGAAGCGCAGATTCAGGTTTGACGGCAGCGAGGCGTTGGCCTGCATGGTGGTCACCAGGCGGTAGAGCTGCTCGCGGGCCACGTCCTCCCGTTGCTCCTCATCACTGTCCGCGGGCCCGCAGGCCTTCGCCCATCCCACCAGGAACACGTCGTCGGGCCGCACCAGGTCGGGCACCAACGCCCGCTCCGCGGCCAGTTGGGCCGCCAGGTAGGTGATCAGCCGTCGGATGGTCAGATAGCTGCGGCCGTCAAAGACATCGCCGATGGAGAAATGCACGAAGTAGGTGGTCAGCCCCAGGACACCGTCGCGCAGGGCCAGCACCGAGTGGATCGGGCCGAGACCGTCCCTCTCGCGCTCGTGTGAGGCCTTCCCAGGCTGCTGGGACTCCACGAGCTGCTTGAGATACCCGATCACGCGTCGTACGCTGTCCAACTGCTGTGGCACCTCGTCGTTTTCCCCTTTCCCATCGAGGACCAGCTGTATGAGTTCACGTGGCTCACGCTCGGGTGGCAGCTTCGCGATCAGCTCCTCGAGCAGTCCAGGCAGCTCCGAGGACCTGTCGGGTTGGGGACTTGGGACAGACATCATACCTCCCCCCTCGCCGAGGCCGCCCTGCGGCCGAATTCCCTGATCTGGCCGTAGCCCAGCGTCAGCAAAGGTACGTAGACGCCCAGGTACATCAAGAGCTCCATGGGGTCGCCCTCGTCGGGTGCGGTTGATTCGTAGGCCGGATCCACCGCGCAGATGAAGACCCGCCCACCCGTCAGTCCGCCCCGAAAGCGGCAGCGGCGATCACCGAGCAGGCCTGCAGCGGCCTTGATCTTGGCCTGGTGGAGGGGGCGCGGGGGAAAGAGGCAGATAAAGCTGAAGGGGCCCAGCTCCCTCTCGCCGTGGGTTTCGGCCCGGGCCAGGCTCCGGGCCAGCCAACGCGCGATCCAGTGGAAGGCTTTTTCCTGGCCTGTGCCCCGCTCGAAGTAGTGCGGGGGATCGCTTGGGTAGATCGTGGTCAGGCCCGTCCAGGAATCCACCTCCAGCTTCAGGCGATCACGAGCCTGCCAGAGCGCGGCCAGCAAGGAACCGAGGGCGCGCAGAGAGCGGGTGCGCATCCGTTCTCGGCTGCCAGCATAGGTCACGCGGCCCACATCGAGAAAAGGAAGGTAGAAGGTTGGCAGGGAGGCGTTGACCGCACCCTCGGCCACCAGGGCAGGTGTGCGATCCGCCATCAAGGACAGCGTCATCCAGCGCGGCACCGCGGCCACCAGCAGGTCGAGCCAGGGACGAAGGTGGTGTCCGCGCAGTGTGGCTCCCGTGGCGATGTTCCCCTGGAGCTCTTTGGTGAGCGTCTGCGCCATGTCTTCGAGCTCTTTGATGATCCACTTCGTGGAGGGGCGGGGTGGCTCGATGCGCGCGATCAAGCCGCGAATCAGCGCCCAGACATAGACGAGCTGCCAGGCCCCCCACTGGTGCGCGCAGTGGGCCATGGCCACGGCGCCATCAGCGCTGCGCAGGGCGTTCTCGAGGCGCACAGATCGTCCGGAATAGGACCAGGCGAAGATGTTGGGAGCCGCCTTGACGTCGTGCAAGGCCTGCTCGGCGCGCCGCATTTGAAGTAGCCGGTAGGTCACTGCGTCGCTGGCCGAGACGCCCACCATCAACACCGAAGCCGACCGTAGCGCGTCCTCGAGCAGGCTTCGGGCCCAGCGATTCTGGTCCCAATCGTGTAGATCGGATGTGGTGACCATGAAGCAACGCTGGAGCTTCTTCTCCCGTTCGACCTCGTTTTTCTCCTGCAGGGCCTCGCTGATGGAGTGCACACCGCCGTTGATCTTGTGCACCCGGAGCATGCTGTGGCCCAAGTCGCTCGCCAGGTACTCGGACGCGGTCTCGACCACGCGCAGCAGCTCGCGATCGCCCACGGGGACGCGAGGGGGCCGGTCTTGGCCCGCCTCGAGCACCGTCATGCCCGTCAAGGTCGCCCCCAATTCGAGCAGTGCATCCCAATTGGTGGAGACCACGCGGCTGAACACTCGTTCCCGCAGCAAGCGTGCCACGATCACCGCTGGCGAGCAGGGGTGCAGGGCGTCGAGGTCGTAGGGTGCGCTCTCATCGATCCAGGCCTTCAGATCCTCCAGCAGCATCCAGGGATGCCACTGTCGACGCCAGTACGCGGAGTCTGCCAGCTCCAGCAGAGAACGGGGATCCCCACCGCGCAGCGGCCAACAGAATAGCGCATCCGTCACGTCTTTTCTGGAGCCGAAGGTCTCGATCCACTCAAGCAGATCGACGATATCCTGCTTGTTGAGCAGTCTATCCCATGTTTCCATCTGTGAGCCGGCCGCCTGTTGCCCGGCCTGCATGCTATTGATGACCGCCTTGATTCTGGGGCGGAAACTTGAAAGCGTCGGATAGTCGTAGCTTATGGAGGTCGAGAAGCCCGCACCGAGGAAGGGCACCAGGTTCTTGGCCAGGGTGTTGCCAGGTACGGACCAACCCGTGTCCTCGTCGGTGGTGGAGCGCAGCGGCCCCATCCAGGCCTCCAGCAGCGAGAGGAGATCGAGTCGCCCCCAGCTTGTCAACTCGCTACCTCTCTCTCCCGTCTGCCACCAGTTCTTTGTTTCCCGGCCGGCGGGGCGTCAATGCTCGCAGGCGTCGTCAAGGGTCCGAACCTCTAGGCTATCTTCGACATCCTCTTCCATTTGCTACACACCAGCCTATCCGATCCAGTTCCCCTCGGCTATTCATCCTCCTTCCAGCGATACAGCGCCGCCGGCCGATGCCCTACGGACAGCTCCTTCCTGCCAATCGGCAGGAGCTGTTTCGAGGCCAGCAAGCGGCGCCGGAAAGAGGCCTTGTTGAGCTTCCTATCCAAGATGGTCTCGTGCACTTCCTGCAGCTCGCGCAAGGTGAAGTGCGGAGGCAACATGGCGTAGCCGATAGGGGAGTAGTCGAGCTTGCCACGAATGCGCTGCACGGCCATGCCCAGGATCCGCTCGTGGTCGAAGGCCAAGGCCAGCGACTCGCCGTTTTCCTTTCGAGCCTGGGCAGGTCCCCCCGCCTCACCCTCCCAGGGAACATGCACCAGAGCAAAGCGCAGCGAGTCATCACGCAGACTGAGCTTGGATGTAGGCAGCAGCGCGTAGTAGGCCACCGAGATGACCCGGGTACGCGGATCGCGGTCCACCCCCCCAAAGGTATAGAGCTGCTCAAGATACTCCGCGTCCACACCTGCTTTGCGGCGCAGAGCACCCTCTGCTGCCGCGGCCATGTCTTCTCCTTTGCGAAGGAAGCCCCCTGGCAGAGCCCAGCGGCCTTGAAACGGTCGGTTGCTCCGCCGGTGGAGCAAGACGTGGAGCCTCTTCTCCCGCACCGTGAGGATCACCACATCCACAGCGACGGAGTGCTTCTCGTAGCGGGTGTCGTCGTAGGTCTCCAGGAATCGTCGATCTTCTTCAGATATCGTGGTCATAGCCCTTCTTGTGTGCAGCTTGAAGATATACCTTTGGCGACTATCTCGCGGTGTTCGGATCTTCATGCCTTTTTCTCTTGACTTATGCGCGTTGCGCATATTAGTATTCTGCATATATGCCTTATGAGCATAAGATCGGCTGCGCCTTCTTTTTCAGCACCCATTCCTCCAACGCGTAGGAGAAAACCATGCCTAGACCGCGTCCCGCACCTGGCAACAAGTCCTGGGAATTCCGGCAGTTCGTGCTGCTCCTATTGGCGTTCCTGACCATCGTTCCGACCGTGGGAGGCGTCATGTGGATGATGCAGACCTCTCTCGATCTGATCCATCGGGTCAACCAGTTGGAGATGAACGGCCAGTATCAGGAACGGGTGAACTTCAGCCTGTGGCTCACCTTGGGGCGGGTCGCTGGGGAGTTGATTCTGACGCGTGAGGAGCTGGAGGAGACTGAGGAGTCCCTCCGCAAGGAGCGTGGCTGGAGGCGGGCGTTGCAGGTCGCTCTGGAAGAGAGCGAAACGAAGCGCGAGGAACAGCAGCGCCGAAACGATGAGCTCGTCGATACCAATCAGGCCCAACTGGAGCTGATCACGACGCTGAAGGAAGAACTAGCTCGCTTCGTGATCAGGAACTACGGTAAAGAGGACGATGAACGGGTGTTTCCAGAGCTGAGGGAGGGGCGGGCCACGGCGGGCGATGTGATCCACAACTTGGCGAATCAGGTCTGCGAGGGGAGGCTGTTTCGCGCTCGATGCGAGGATGCCGTTTGGGAGGCCGCAGACCGGTATCGTGGCAAGATCAACGCCTGCCTCGATGTCGGCGATGGAGTCATCGCGAAGGAGATCGATGAGCGCAGCGGGGTGCCTGCCAACTCCTTCCCGCTCTGGCAGGACTGGTATGGGATCCACTGTGATTTGACACTAGCCGATCCTTCGGTCGGCTTCGGCAACAACTAGGTTCAAGAGGAGAAGGCGATGAACACGGTGACGCTGCAGCTGCTGGTGGGTGCGATCACGCTTGGGAGCCTCTTCGTGGGTTTTTTCGCGCTGACAGGCCTGGTCTTCCTGCGGCCCGGGCGCGTCCAGGCCGTGCCTCGGGGCCAGCGCTATGCCTATGGCGAAACGGCCCACCGTCCCGCGCCGGCAGACGCCACCGATGGCTCGCCGCCGCCAGACTACAACAGGACGCCCCAACCGGCGGCGGGCGCTCTGACTATGGTGACGGCACTAGCCGATAGGACCAGGCCGGCCCACACCCATGGACCGTCCAAGGAGACTGCCTGCGGGGAAGATCTCGCCCCCACCCCCACGGGACTGCCAGCGGCCGTCCCGGGGCCGCCCACAGTGCAGTTTCCAGCTGAGCTTCACTATCGGATCGAGGGTGCGCTGGAGCGTCAGCCCATGGGCATGGAGCGTCTCTACGCCCAGGGCGAGGCTTGGGGCTGGCCGCTGCCCTGCGAGATCTGGTGGGCCAGGCCCCTACCCGACGCCGAGCAGAACGCGGATTGGCAACGTCGTTTCCAAGACATGTGCCGCCTGGTGATGGCTTGCTGCGACGAGCCTCTACTGCCCTACCCCATCGCACGAGCAAGGCTGGACGGTGGGCAGGCCCTGTTGCTTCCCTACACCCCAGGTGCGTCGTTGTCCGCTTTCCAAGAGCACGACCTGCCGCTCGACGAGGCCGCCGTCCTGCAGATTGTTGCCAAGGTGGGGGGGCAACTGGCGCGGCTGCAGCGTATGCGCGAGCCACAAAAAAACCACCCCATCCGCTTTTACCATCGCGCTCTGGCCCCGGAGAACGTCCTGCTTCGGCATGATGGCGTGCTGCAGCTGCAGGGCCTGGACGCCTGCTTCACCGACTGGTCGGGCCGCGCCGTTCGCACGACGAGGTTCGAGTTGGCTCCCGGGAACCAGTGGCCCCCCGAGATCCAGCGCGGCGGCCGAGCAAACGTGAAAACGGACAGCTTCCTGCTCGGCCTGCTGGCCTTCCGCCTGTTGACGACCCCCGCCATCTGTCAAGAGGGCCTGCGGGCGTGCAAGCATAGCGAACCCAGGGCCTTTCACGAAGCTTGGTCGATGGTGCTCTCCAAGATGGTCTTTCGCAAGCATATCCGGTCGGGAACGCGCAACATGCTTGCGGCGGCGCTTCAGTTTTCATCGAAGCGGCGACCCGGGGTGCATAGTCTCGCCGCACAGGCCTGCGAAAACGGTGCCAGTGAGGAGATGCTGCAGCGCTTGGCGCGCCGGAACTGCGCTCGAATGGAACCCAAGGTCAACGCAGCCCACGAGCTGGCTGGAGAGTCGCACAGCGCTTGGCTGATCGCGGATCCCTGGCGGAGGTCGAAAAAGGTGTCGTCCGACGCGCAGGCGGATCATCCTCTGGCAAATCAGTTCCGCCGATCCAGGGTCCATGTCCCCCGTCTGGTGCCAGCGGCAAGTCGCAGCTGTTGAGACGAGCGCGCATGTTTTCGGTGTACGCGATCCGAGGAGGCAGAAATGCATGAAGAGACCGACGCGCCGGACCGGGCACCCCGTACGGGAGATGTCTACGGCGAATACGTGCTGCAGCGCTGCCTGGGCGAGGGGAGTTCAGCCAGGGTGTTCGCAGCCTATCGTGAGGAACAGCCGGAGCAACGCGTGGCCCTGAAACTGCTTCGTCGAAGGCATTCCCATGCGGACTGCTACTGGCGTCGCTCCTTGGAGCGAGAAGCACGGATCCTCAAGCGGACGCGCCATCCCAACGTACTCGAACTGCGACAGGCGGAACTGGAAGGCGACTCTCCCTTTCTCGTATTGGAACTAGTGCAGGGAGAGACCCTGGCTGCACGCTGCGAGGCTGGGCGCCCTTTGCCCGAGCAGGCCGTTCTCAGCATTGCGGTCCAGCTCTTGAAAGCGCTGGCCTACCTGCACGAAGAGCGCGTTGTCTACCGAGACCTGAACAAGGACAACGTATTGCTCGAGCCGGACGGCCGGCTCGTCTTGCTGGATTTTGGACTCTGCCTCGACTCGGGATCCCCCAGCCTCACCCAGCGCGACCACGTACATGGAACGCCCTGCTATCTGCCCCCCGAAGCCTGGGATGGGGAGTACTACCAGGCCTATCCCAAGCTGCTGCCGTCATGGGATGTCTACACGGTCGGCGTGCTGTTGGCCGAGTGCCTCTCTGGACGCAATCCCTTCGACGACGTGCCCTTTTCCGCCTTTGCGGAGGTGAAGAACAGCCGGGGGCACCTCGACGTCTCCGGCTGCTGCTCCGAAAAGACTCGACATTGGATAAGAAAAATGACTCGCCGCGCTCAACAGGAACGCTGCAGCGCGCAAGAGGCCGCTGCTGGCATTCAGGTTCTGCTGGAGCGCTCCGGTGCTGCTCCCTGCAAAATGTGGAGCTCCACCGTCTTCACTCTAGCTGCCGAGGAGGAAGTCTTTGATGCACCCTCGGGCGATATCCAGGAACGGTCATCAGAATCGATGCCTATGTCGGTCTGGTTTCTCGTCCTCCTGCTGCTGGTTCTGGTCTGCCTGGCTACCTCGACGATCGTGGCGGCGACTGCGTTGGCACAATAGCCCGTCTCGTATCTGCCACCCCGAGAGCGGCGCCCTCGGTCCCCGGCGTCCTGGGCCTATTACCTGCGCTCGCGGGAGAGGAAGGCACCCTCCTACCCCGCTCCAGGAAGGGTACCCGCGCAGGGCGGCCATGGTCCATCGGGCAGAAGGAGACGCCTGTGCAGCCCGGCACCCAGGCCAGGCTCAGCAGCGGCAGCATCCACGCTCCTCCGCCGCAAGGACTGAGGGCGAGAAGCCAGCTATAGCTCGGCCTGCATCTCGGTCTCATCCAGGCAATCCCGCACATGGCCCGCCACCCGCTCGAGCACCCGCAGCAGCTCGGGCGGCGCCAGGTCTTGCTGGAAGCTGACCAGGCCCGCCTTGAACAGGTTGAACTCCAGCACGCGCACGGCGCGGTGCGCGATGCGCACGCAGCCGGCGGCGGGCTCGGGGATGACCTCCAGCTTCTCGCTGGGCCCCAGCAGGCGGCGCAGGGCCTTGACCGCCTCGCGATCCAGGTTGAGCCGCAGCGCCAGGCGCTGGCCGGCCCAGGAGCCTCCCACCACCTTGCGCTTGACGACGCCCCGCGTGCGCAGGCGCAGCTCGGCGGCCAGGTCGGCCCGGGCCTGCGGGGGCTCGCAGAAGACCAGGTAGTGGGTGCGGAGGGGCAGCACCGTGCGCGAGCGCAGGGGCACCCCGCCCACGGACACGGTCCCCGACCGCAGTCGCAGGTTGTCCCAGGGGCCCACCCAGCCCTCGGTGCGCAGGCTGATCATGTCGAAGGTGCGGCCCTGGACACAGATGCAGTGATTGTCGCGTGCCAGCAGCCCCGTATGCAGGCCCTGGCGTTCCTCGGCCGTGGCGCGGCGCGCGTCGTAGCCCAGCTTGCGCAGGTGGACGATGTACTCGTCCAGGCCGATCAGGGAGTCGAAGATGTTCATGGGCGCCCTAGGCAGGCAGGCGTGTCCCTCGGAGATGGGTACACGCCATCGCGGACATCCACCATGGACAGCGAGAGCTGCTCGCTCCGCATGTCGATCCGCAGGACGCCGAGGATCCCCATCACCGAGAAATCCCTCATATCCCTGGATTAGACTCGCGAAACACGTTGCGACAGACCTCGTCGATGGCCAGCTCCACCTCGACGGCGGAGAGCTGCACCAGGCTCCCCTTCCTGATCTCGTGGAGCATCCACGAGCCATCAGCTCGCCGCGTGAACAGCTCCATCAGCGCAGCGTGCTGCGAGACGAGCAGGTAGTGCATGAGCGAAGGGATCGTCCTGTAGTGTTCGAACTTCCGTCCCCGGTCCCAGGCCTCGGTGGGATCCGAGAGGACCTCGACCAGGACCACCGGGTTCAGCAGGGAGTGCTCGCGCTCGTCCTCGAAGCGGGTCTGCCCACAGACCACGGACACGTCGGGGTAGGCGTACAATCCGGTCGCCTCCACCTTGATACGCATGTCCGAGGTCAACACCTGGCAGGCTCGGGTGCGAAGCGCGAGGCTCAGGGCCGTGAGGGTGTTGCTCGCCAACAAGCTGTGCTTGCGGCTTCCGCTGGACATTGCGTAGACTTCGCCGTCCAGGTACTCGTGCTTCGTCTCCTGCTCACGCTCCCAGGCGAGGTAGGCTTCGGGGGAAGAGCCGCTGTGGATGGCGGTGCTGGAGGCCATGGTGCCACTGTAGCTCGGATGTCGAGGGAGTGAAAGGCCGCTCGAAGCTCTGTCAAACGCTGTGGGCCAGGGGCTGGTCACATCGGGGGACGACCTGCCTTGATCCTGCGAGCTGTCGTCGAGGCTCACGCCGGATAGCTTTCCTCCACTCTCCCGAGAGGATCGCCCGCATGGCCCCTTCCCCTTCGCCACGCATCGCCGTCGTCCAGTCCCGCAGCCACGCCGATCCGGCCGACAACCTGGAGCGGGCCGCCGCGCGCATCCGGCAGGCTGCGGCGGCCGGGGCGGAGCTGGTCTGCCTGCAGGAGCTCTTCCGCACGCCCTACTTCTGCCAGGTGGAGGACCAGGAGCGCTTCGACCTGGCCGAGTCCATCCCCGGCCCCAGCACCCGCGCCCTGGCGCCCCTGGCTGCCGAGCTGGAGGTGGTGCTGGTGCTGCCCCTCTTCGAGCGCCGGGCGCCAGGCCTGTTCCACAACAGCGCCGCCGTGATCGACGCCGACGGGGCGCTGCTGGGCGTCTACCGCAAGATGCACATTCCCGACGATCCGCTCTACTACGAGAAGTTCTACTTCGCGCCCGGGGACCTGGGCTTTCGCCGCTTCGACACGCGCCACGGCCGTGTGGGGGTGCTGATCTGCTGGGACCAGTGGTTCCCCGAGGCGGCGCGGCTGACAGCCATGGCCGGAGCCGACGTCATCTTCTACCCCACGGCCATCGGCTGGCATCCCTCGGAGAAAGCCCAGTACGGGGCCCAGCAGCTGCAGGCCTGGAGGACCATCCTGCGCAGCCACGCCGTGGCCAATGGCTGCCACGTGGTCGTGGCCAACCGGGTGGGCCACGAGGCCGAGCCCGGGGGCGATGGGCTGCAGTTCTGGGGCCATTCCATGGTGATCGATCCCATGGGCGGGGTGCTGGCCGAGGCCGGAGAGCAGGACGAGGCGCTGCTGGTGCAGTCCTGCGACCTGGCTGCGGCAGAGGAGGCGCGCCGTGGCTGGCCCTTCTTCCGGGATCGACGCGTAGACGCCTACGGCCCCCTGACGCGCCTCTGGAGAGACGAGGAAGGACAGCTGTGAGCGGTCTCCGCCAGCCCGCCGAGTTCGAGCCCCAGGACGGCCTGTGGTTGAGCTGGCCCCATCGCGAGGACGACTGGCCGGGCAAGCTGGAAGCGGTGCGCTGGGCCTTCGCGGAGCTGGTGCGGCTGGCCGCGCAGGAGGTGGTCGTGCATCTGCTGGTGCACGATGCCGAGGTGCGTGAGGACGCCCACCGGCGCCTGTCCGCCCTGCCCATCCCTCCGGGCCGCCTGCAGCTGCTGGAGCTGCCCACGGATCGCGGCTGGATGAGGGACATCGCGCCGGCCTTGACCTTCGATGCCGCCGGCCGGTGCCGGGCGGTCTGCTGGCGCTTCGACGGCTGGTCCCGCTACCCCGAGCACCGGCTCGACGCGGCCGTGGCGCGAGAGCTCTGCCGCCTTCACGACCTGCCCCCGCTGGCCGCCGAGCACCGTGGCCAGCCGGTGGTGATGGAGGGCGGGGCCTACGACCTCAACGGCCGGGGCAGCGCGCTGGTCACGCGCGAATGCCTGCTGGATCAGGGTCCGCAATGCCGCAACCCGGACTTTGAGGAGCGGGACTACCAGCAGGTCTTTCAGCGCTTGCTGGGCGCCGGTCACCTGATCTGGCTGCCCGGTGGCATTGCGGGCGACGACACGCATGGCCACGTGGACGACGTGGCGCGCTTCGTGGGGCCGCGCCAGGTGCTCTGCGCCGTGCAGGACGATCCGGCCGATCCCGACCACGAGCCCCTGGCCGCCAACCTGGCCGCCCTGCGGGCCGCCCGCGACCAGCAGGGTCGCCCGCTGGAGGTGCTGAGCCTACCCGTGCCGGGACCTGTGCTCTTCGAGGGGGAGCGCCTGCCTGCCAGCTACGCCAACTTCCTGTTCTGCGGCGGCGCGGTGATCGTGCCTACCTTCAACGATCCCAATGACCGGGTGGCTCTGGAGCGCATCGCCCTGGCCACGGGACGCCGCGTGGTGGGCCTGCACGCCAGCGACCTGGTGCTGGGCTACGGCACCGTGCACTGCCTGAGCCACCAGGTCCCGGCCCGGCCGCGAGAAACAAGCGCATGAAGACAGCGGGTCGCAGCTTCCCCTGGGGCCGCCTGCTGGCGGCCATCCTGCTGCTGGAGCTGCTGGCCACCGCAGCCGACCTGCTGCTGGGACCCTGGGCGCGGGTGCACTGGGAGGAGCGCTTCAACGCGCGGGCCGGCCTGCAGATCGCCTGCGGCCACCTGCCCGACATCTTCATGCTGCAGTACCGCAAGTTCTGCGGCGGCTGCACGGCCGAGGCCCTGGCAGCCGCCCCCCTCTACCAGCTGCTGGGGCCCACGGTGCTGGTCTGGAAGCTGGTGCCCGCCAGCATCCACCTGGCCATCACCGGTCTGGGGGCCGCCCTGGCCTGGCGCGCCCGCGGCGGGCTGGCCGCGCTGGTCTTTCTGCTGCTGATGTTCGCGGCCCCGGGCTTCTACCGCGACCTGGCCCTGATCGGCTGGGGCAACCACGCCGAGAGCTCCCTCTTCCCCCTGCTGGCTGCCCTGTTGCTGGCCCTGGCCGCGGGCTTGCGCGCCTGGTACGGGCGCGCGCCCCTGCTGCTGCTGGCCGGTGCCGTGGCGGGCCTGGGCTTCTGGTTCTGCCACACCAGCGCGCACGCCCTGCTGGCCCTGCTGGTGGCCGCCGTGCTGGCCTGGCGCTGGGGATGGCCCCTGTTCATGGCTGGGCTGCCCATCGGGTTTTCACCATGGTTCCTGTACTTCCGGGCGCGCCCCGAAAAGACCGAGACCACCGTGGACTGGATGCAGGCCCTGGACGTGGCGCCGCTCGGCGCCTACTGGGACTGGCTGGTGGGCCACCAGCTGCACTGGAAGCCCCCGCCGGTCTGGAGCTTCGCCATCTGGAACCCGGCCGAGTACGCCTGGCTGGGCCCGGCTCCGGCATTGTGGTGGCTGGGGCTCTGGGGGCTGGGGCTGGCAGGGGCCGTGCTGGCGCTACGGGCCTTCAGGGGAGCCTCCGCAGGCGCCCGGGGCGCCCTGCTCTTCGGTCCCCTGGCCCTGGTCGGGCTGCTGCTGGCCTACCTGCTGCGCCACGACCTGTGGGCCCAATTGCCCGACGTGGAGCAGTTCCCCTCGCTCAATGCGCGCTACCTGATACCCCTGGTGCCCACGCTCTTTCTGTGCATCGCCGGGGGCCTGGGGCGCCTGGGCGCCGCGCGCGGCCCAGCGATCTGGGCGGCCTGGTCTCTGCTGGCCCTGATGGTGGTCTACGGCGGTGTGCAGCGCCTGTCCCAGTGGCAGCGCCTGCGCACGGAGGTCTTCGGCCTGCGCATCTACCAGCCCGACGGCTGGGCCGATCGCAGCGTGCCCGGCGGCGAGCCTCGCCAGCGCCTGCGGCGCATGCAGTACCGGCCCACCGACCTGGAAGCCGCCCTGGGTTTCTTGGAGGGCCATGAGGACAGCTACCCCGAGTGCCGGCTGGACCACGTGCTGGAGACCGGTCGCCGCCTGGGGCTGGCGCTCAAGCACGGCGGCCAGCTCGATCCCTGGCTGGCGCGCCTGCAGCCCCAGGTCGACGACCATGCCGAGCTGCGCCACCTGGCCGAGGGCATGAGCTGGGGCCTGGTGGGCGCCCGCGCCGAGGGCCTGCCCGAAGCGCCGCAGCGTATGGCCCAGCCCAGCTGGACCCTGCCCGGCCTGGAGGACGCGCTCTGGCAGGCCCTGGGGCGCCGCTCCTGGGAGCTCTTCCCCGTCGCGGAGGACGGAACGCATGGCGAGGCGCCGGACGCGCGCCTCTGGGAGGGCGTCTGCCAGGCGCGGGGCGCCTTCTGGGTGCAGGGCCTGCGGGGAGAGATCGGCGAGCGGCCCAAGCCCCAACCTATCGCTGGAATTGCGGGCGAATGCCAGCGAGAAGGGGCCTTCTGGCAGGGGGCGGGTGGCGCCTGGGCCCACTACGCCGGCTGCGGCATGCAGGAATTGGAGGGGCTGCTGGCACTGGAGGGGGTCGTGCAGGCCCCGGCTTGCCGAGGGCTGCAGGAGGCCTGCGTGCTGCTGCGCCGGGTGGAGGTGCCGTGTCCATGAAGCGCTGCTGTCCGCTGCTGCTGGCCTGCGCCTGCAGCGCCACGCCGCCCCTGGATCCGGCGCCGCCCCAGCCGCACATCCTGGTGGTGCTGCTGGATACGGTGCGAGCCGACCGCCTGTCGCCCTACGGCAGCCCGCGGGACACCAGCCCCAACCTGGCGCGGCTGGCGGAGCAGGGCCTGCTCTTCGAGGACGTCACCGCCCCCAGCGCCTGGACCTGGCCCAGCCATGCCTCGCTCTTCACCGGCCAGCCGCCCTGGGTGCACGGGGCCCACATCCAGGCCCCGGACGCCCCCGGCAACCAGCCCATCGTGCAGCACCTCAACGCCCATATGACCCGCCTGAGCGAGGATCTTCCCACCCTGGCCGAGACCCTGGGCCGGGCCGGCTACCGCACGGCCTGCCTGAGCGCCAACCCGCTGCTGGATCCCGCCCTGGGTTTGACCAGGGGCTTTTCCATCGCCGAGCACCAGGTGGACCACGACGCCCTGCTGGAGCGGGCGCTCGACCTGATGACCCAGGAGCCCGAGCGGCCGTTTTTCCTCTTCGTCAACCTGATGCCCGCCCACCACCCGGCCATCTACCACCAGACCCCCTGGACCCGGCCCCACGAGGCCGATCTGCGCGCCGGGCAGCTGGCCCCCTGGCTGCAGCCCTACGCCGTTCCCAAGAACGCGGCCATCAACCTGTACAAGACCATAGAGGGCGAGAGCCTGCCAGGCTTCGGTCGCCTACGGGCCGGCCAGCTGCAGGCCGACGACCCGGGCCTGGCCATGCTCTGGGACCTGTACGACGGCGAGCTGGCGCGGGCCGATGAGCTACTGGGGACCCTGGTGGAGGGCTGGGAGCGGCGGGATCCCCAGGGCGTGGTGGCGGTCACCTCGGACCACGGCGAGTACTTCGGCGAGCACGGCCTGTGGGAGCATGGCCGCAACGTGCGCGCCCCCATCCTGGAGGTGCCCCTGGTGCTGCGCGCCCCGGGCCGGCTGCCCGCGGGCCAGCGGGTGCAGGCGCCGGTGGAGCTGCTGGGCCTGCACGACGGCCTGCTGACCCTGGCCGGGGCAGGGCAGGGGAGCGCGGCGCTGTTGGACGTGGCCGAGGGCGGCGAGCCCGGCCCGGTGCGGGTGGCGGTCTGGCCGGACCGGCGGCAGGCCGAGACCATCGGCGGCATCTACGAGCTGCGCTGGCGCCTGTACCGCGAGGGGCGCTGGGCCCTGGTCTGGAACAGCGCCGGGCAGCGGCAGCTCTTCGATCTGGACCGCGACGAGGGCATGGAGCGGGACCTGGCCGCGCAGAAGCCCGGGCGGCTGGAGGAGCTGTGGGTGCGGGCGCAGCGGGCGGTGCCGGAGGAAGGGCAGGGGACCGGGGCTGTGGAGCTGGATGGGGAGCAGGAGGAGGCGCTGAGGGGGTTGGGGTATGTGGAGTAATCGGGGGGCGGGATCGACGGAGCCGCTGGATTCGGCGATGAGCACGCTGCTGTCGGTGTTGTGGCCGATGTGCCCGGAGGTCGAGATCGGGCCGTGGGATCACTCTGTACGGCCATTTCGGGCCATGGTGATCCCAGAGTGATCCCACTCGCTCCGAAAATCGGGGGGTGTTCTTGGCGGGAGCCCGTTCAGAAACTGGCTCGTCCATTTTCCTCACGGAACCGATGGCCGATTCTGAGGGATCGAGCGGAACCTCGGCGGTTTTCTAAACGGTTTTGACCGTTGAGGCCGCCCCCCTCCTCTACCCCGTCGCACCTGGCCAGAAGGTCTCCGTCTCGGTTGTGGACCCCGGCCGGTAGACCTGGTGAGCAAGGAGATCGACCATGCCACACCCCAGCCGTGTTGCCCTGTACGCCCGGGTCTCCACTACCCACCACGGTCAGGACGTGGGTCTCCAGCTCGATGAACTGCATGAGGTGGCCCGGCAGAGGGGCTGGGTGGTGGTGAACGTCTACGCCGACGAGGGGGTGAGCGGGGCCAAGTCCTCCCGGCCGGAGCTGGACAGGATGCTGAAAGATGCCAGGGCTGGGTGCTTCGACATGATCGCCATCTGGAAGCTCGACAGGCTGGCCCGCTCCGTCGTCCACCTCCTTCAGGTGGCAGAGAGCCTCCAAGCCTGGGGCGTCGGCCTGGTGTCGGTGCGCGACGCGCACGTCGACACAACCACCCCCGCTGGTCGGTTCACCCTCCAGATCCTCGGGGCCGTAGCCGAGCTGGAGCGTGCACTCATCAGGGAGAGGGTGAAGGCGGGCGTGGCACGGGCGAAGGCGAAGGGCAAGCACTGTGGTCGGCCCAGGGTAGAGTTGGATCTCCGGCCCGCCCTGGCCATGCTCCAGACCGGCTACGGGTTGAAGGCCGTCTCCAAGAGCCTCGGGGTCAGCAGGGCGACGCTGAGACGTAGGCTGGCGGAGGCGGGAGAGTGGCCCCGGGCAACGAAGTCGGCAGCCTGATCAGGCGGCGTGCTGCCAGCCAGCATCCGAGGCATTGAGCCTCACCGCCCTTGCCTCGCCGTCCTCGGCCAGCGTGGGGAACACCTCGTCGGCGAAGGAGGCGGCCTCGGGGGCGAGCCTCTGGTGGACCAGGAGACGCAGCAGACGTTCGGCCACCTTGCCCATCTTCTGCTTCCCGTTCTCCCACCGGGAGAGGGTCTTGGTGTCCACCCCCATCAGGGCCGCCATGTCCTTGGCGGACTTGTCCAGCAGCTTGCGGAGGAACCTCACCTCCTGCGGCAGCAGGGGGCGGTCGGCTTCCACGATGTTGAGGGCCAGGAGACGGTGTAGACCCTCGGGGTCTGGGATGGTGACCACCTCCTCCCCGCAGGCTGGACATCGCTCGATGGGGATGCCGACGAGGATCACTGGATACGGGAGCCCGGCCACGTCGTACTCGTGGATGCCCTGCCGACGTTCGAACTCCGCCTTGCCGCATTCGTAGCACTTCATGGCGTTCACCTTCATCGCTTCCTGTAGAGGGTGTGGGCTTGCAGGCGGTCTTCGCACAGGATGACGACGACCACGTTCACGCCCCGGCGGTCTGGTGGGGCGTTGCCCGGTCTCTCGACCACTCGATACCGCCACTCACCGGCCCGCTTGTACGCCTGACCAACCATCACCGCGTTCTTCAAGATCCGCACCACATCCAGAGCGTCGAAGCCCCGCTGCCGCATCCGGGTCAGGCAGTGCCCACGGAAGCCGACACCTTCGGGTAGCTGGGCGATCCTGCGGATCACCTGCTCGGCATCGGTCATGGTGAGCGGCTGCTCCATTGGTGACATAATATCACCTCTGGCAGATGGCGGCAGCTACAGGAAGGTGGTTCCCAGCAGGGTCCACAAGTCGCGACAGCAGCGGGCTGTGACAGGGGGGCCACAACCTGGGTCCAGCGGGGTGGGCGGAAGCTGATGGTTTTGGACCCGGCAGGATGGAGTGGTCTACTGGAGCTTCAACGGCTCCCCCAACCCCAGGCCCGCGAGAATGTCGGAGCCCTTGTTGCCCTCCTCCGGTGGATCGAGGTCGTAGGACCATCTCGTGTCGTAGCCGTCGCTGAACACGACCTTCTTGAAGCCGATGTCCTGGAGGTTCCGCAGGAACGCACCCTGGGCCATGGACCCGTTCTGGGTGATCTGGTGGACGATCACCCGCGACATCAGCACCCAGGTCATCCTCAGCTCCGTCTTGTTGGTGCCCCTGGCGGCGACGTCGATGTCGAAGCCCTGGTCGAGCATCCCGAGTTCCATGGTCTCCGCCATCTGGGTTCGCTGAGTGATCATCACCTCCAACAGGCCCTTGGAGAACGCCCTCTCCGACCTCACCCTGCACCGCTCCAGCCTGGTCACGACGTAGGAGGCATCCCTCCACTCCGGGTCGTCCTTGCGGACGAGCTTCACCTTCTCCCATGCCTCGGCGATCAGCTTCGGCGTCTCGCACTTCTCCGAGTCGCCCGAGATCTCCTTGCCCTGTTCGATGCCCGCCGCGATGGTGGCCTTACGCTCCTCCTCAGCCTTGACCGCCCGGATCTTGGCGACCTCCTGTTCCACCTGGACCTTCCTCTCTCCCAGGCCCTCGACCTCGGCTCCCAGGTGCTCCAGATGCTTGATCTTGGACTCGGCCTCCTCCCAGCGACCCTCGGCGATGGCCTGGTCGAGCGAGGTTGAGACGGTGGTGATCTCGGTCTGCCGTTCCACCTCCGCGACCCGTGCCTGCTCGGCTCGCTGTCGTTCATCGAGGATCTCCTGGACGTTCAGGTAGACCCCGAGCAGACCGGCAGATCCGATCACGACCGCAGCTCCGAAAGCCCACTTCGCCGACATGATCGGATCCCCGCTCCCCTCATCCTGGGACTTCTTGATGCCGACGCCAATCAGAACGGCGAGAACGGCGATGAACAGAACCACACCGGCGGCCAGCATCGATATGCTGGAGAGGCCGGAGAAGAAGCACCAGGTCAGGCAGACCGCGAAGAAGATCACGGCACCTCGGTTGCTCTTCTTCGGGGGTGGTGGTGGTGAGGCGGGTCCTGATGCCGGCCGGTTTCGCTGGTAGCTCTTGCCGTGTGTGCCCCCGAAGGACTGCTTCTTGGACGGCCCAGCCCCAGCCCCGCTCGGACTCTGCGGAAGCTCGCCCCCGCACTCTGGGCAGAACCTCGCCCCGGAGACCGTGATCTTCTCTCCGCACTTCGGGCAGAACTTCATGATGCCTCTCGACAGCACCCTACAACAGGAGGTGGATGCCCCACAAGGAGGCCCAGCACCGGCCCCACCCACCCAGAATGGCTCACCCCTTTGGGGTTTGCGAATTCGACCAGGAAGAACTCGCCCTCTTTTCCTTGTCCGTTCGATGGTTTGGGGCATTTCCCCGCCATCCGTCGTCTGGATGAACCCAGCGGACCTTCTCCGAGCAGGCGTCATGGTCACCGGAAACGGTCCCCAACTATCGGATTTCGGGGGCTATCCCCCTCTGGGGCCGCGGGCCCCAGGAGCGTCGAAGAGTACTCTCCCCACAAGCCCCTCCGCCTCGTCCTTGATGGCGACGACTCGCATGGGCCGTCCGTCAGCCCCTGGCTCGACTCGGTATCGCTGGTGGGCGAGATACCGACCGGCATCCCCGAGCCAGCTTCTCACCCGGGTGTCCTTGTAGAAGTGGCTTCTGTGCAACGGGCCATGCCCATGCTGAGGGCGAAGGTCGGTAGAGACCAGGACGACCTTGAGGTCCGTTCTCTCGCACACATCCCGCAGATCCTCGATGGCATCCCAGAGCCAGGCTCCCACAGCCCAGGCCATCCACGGGAACAGCCCCCACCTTGCCATGTCCCACGCTGGAGACATCGTGGCGATGATGGAGGTGACGTGCCTGACGATGGCCTGCACCGTCGTCATGTCCACGACGACCACCCACAGGTCGATGTCGTCCTCGGCGGGGTAGTCCACCATCGCCATCTTCACCGAGTACCAAGTGTCTCCGGCCTTGCCCCCGTCCTCGGTGCCGCACAGTGCAGACACCCCGACCTTGCCCCCGGAGTGCTCCCCCAGAGCCTCGATGAGTGGTCCTGGATCCTGGTTCCCGTCCAGGATGACCTCAGCCAGGTGACCGGGGAGCTTGCCGATCTCCTCGGCAATGGCCTGCCAAGCCCCACCCTTCCTCCAAGCCAAGGGCACCCTGATGGAGCCCTGGCTCTCGATGTCTTTGGCCAGGCCGTTCATCCAGACGGCGATCTGGAAGCCCTTCCCGCTCCTCCTGGTCCATGTCCTCCTTCCCCTCTTGCTGGTGGTCTCCAGGGGATTGGTTGATGGAGTTGAGGATGATGTGGAAGAGGTGTACGTCCTAATGTGGGTCTCCGGGTCCAAAGCTCCCTCTTGACCTCGGCTTTCAACCAGAACCACGGCATTGGGGGTGTGACACTTCTGCACGACCTCCCGGAGCCGCCTGCTCATGGGGCTGCCACGCCACGCCCGCTGACCCAGCTTCTGCACCTTTGGGTCGTATCGGTCCTGCTCGATGGTGGCCGAGAAGTTCCGGGGCTCCCATCGGGCAGGCTTGTAGGTCGGGGTGAGGCCGTAGTCGTCCACGAGCCCGAGCAGGATGGCGTCGAGCTTGGCGATGTCGGTTTCGTGGAACTGCTGGCGGTTTCGGCGTTTACCTGCCAGGGCGGCCTCGCACTTGAACGCCGATGTCGCTCCACGGTCAATTCTGTAGACGGTAATCTTCGCCTTCATCTGGGTCCGACGCCGAACAGTGACCGGAACATCGTAGTCCTTGAGCAGGAACCGCTTACGACTCAGTCGGCCTCGACCCGCCTCCGGCTCTCCACCCAGGCCCTCGGCGACCCGGTAGGCATCATGGGGGCTCAAGACCAGATACCGTTCGGCCTTGCGGTAGTACTCCACCTCGTACTCATCCATCGGGATGAGGAGCACCTCCTGCATGAAGCGGTCGATGTCCCGGTGGCGTACCCCTTGGAGATCAACAGCATAGCCGCCGCCAGATTCCTCGATGCCCAGGGAGTAGATGCGTGTCCGCCACTCCCGGTTCGCCCTGGCCATCGGTAGCTTGAGATTGGCGGGTGCCCTCTGGGTCAGCCAGGCGGAACCTCGCATCACCCACCGTTGCCTGCCGCCTCGCGGCCTGTACCGCGTCCAAACCTTCTCGGACACGGTGGTTGACCAGCCACATCGTACCAGGGCCTTCTCCGCCCCAGCCCCATCGAGGTGGACCTTGATCCGCACCGAGTACCCGTGCGGATAGACCACCACCTTGCCGGAGCTGATGCCGTCGGTGAGGGTCCGTCCTTCGACCACAGAGGCAGCCGGGTCCCCTTCCGGTGGGCCGGTCGCCTTGGACAAGGTCTTGTTGTTCAAGCTGCCTCCGCCTTCTCCATCGCCCTGGTTTTCGCCCATCGTGCAACGAGCTGGCGGATCAGGATGGCCATCGGGATCGAGGTGGCCTCCGCCTCGGCTCTGAGGGCCAAGTAGAGGGGCTCTGGGAACCGGACGATCAGCCTGGTCATTGTGTGCTTCTTCGACTTCGACATCGGACACCTCCATGGAGGCGTCCATGCGACGCCTCAGTGGAGCTACCTCCATAGGACGAGAACCGAACCCCCTCTCACACGGTGCTGGTCCGAGCCCCCAAGAACGCGGGTAGTACGTCTATCACCCACTCTGATCAGGAGGTGGTGAAGATGAACCTGCCACCCATGCCCGATGTTCCGACAGACCGCTCTGGCCTCCCCGTGGAGCCCGGCTTGGCCTTCGATCTGCTCTCCGACCTGCTGCTGAACCTGATCACCACAGCCAGGCAGGACCCGCAGTACCGGGACGCCCTGATGGGACGAGCCCTGGTCCTCATCGCCGACCTGGAGGAGGAGATCCGCGAGGTGGAGAGGTGTGCCCCGACCTGGTGGGGCTGGGCCATGCTCACGGTGCCGGGCTCGGACTTCGGTAGCCGCCATCGGTAGACGAGGGCGAAGTCCTGCCCCGAACGAGGTAGGCCGATGTTCGTTGCCGATCTCGGTACGTCCAGCAGGCCGGTAGCCCGAGTGGGTCAGCCCAGGGAGGATTCCCATGGGCACCAGCTCAATGAGGCTCCACCGTGGCGATCATCATCGGCCCCAGCGTCTATCCCGACTCTCCCGCGAGGGCGGTCCTGGAGGCGCTACAGAAACTCCAGCCGTTGGTGCAGGCCGAGGACATCCAGATCATCGACCAGGCCGGGATGCCGAACTTCGACCCACCCGCCTGGAGGTGGGTGCTCTGCCAGGGCTCTCCATCTGTGGTTGACAACCAAGTGACCTCCTACAAGTTCGCTCGGCAGTTTCCTCAGGGTCGGCATGATAGATGGGTGATGACCGCCGACCTTGGACACCCGGCACTCGGGGGAGGCATCGTCGTGATGGACGATCACGGATGGTGGGTCGCCGCTTGCCATGCCAGCAGCAGCGAAGATGCGGCGGAGCTGGCCGAGCAGGTGGTCGCCCACATCACCTTCATCTGCGGCTCATGAGAGGAGAAGGCCGATGAATACGACCACAACCCCCGAGCACGCCGACCTGATGGTCGCCTGGGTGGAAGCCCGAGCCCGTTTGATCGGAATCCGACTTCAGCTCGATGACCTCCATCAACCCCAGCTCGTACCAGGGGACCGGACCATCGGCGAGCAGCCCAGGGTCGCGGAGGATGAAGGCCGCCGCCGTCTCAAGAAGGCTCAGGAGAACGAGCAAAGAGCCAGGCAAGCCCTCGACCTGGCCCTGCGACAGTCCGAGGATGAGAACCAGGAGACCGGGTTCGCCCGCCTCCGCAAGGACGCTGGGCTCAACGAGGACGAGCAGAGCATCCTGCTCCTGGCCTTCACCTCCTCGATCTCTTCCAGGCTGGCTCGGCGGGTCCTGGAGCCGCTTGATGGGACCTCCTTCTGTCACCTGGATGTCGAGGCCACCATCCGCTTCCTGGGACCGGAGACTCCAAGCGACTGGCTGCGATCCCGCAGGTACTTCAACCACGGGGCGAAGCTGGTGAGCGGGGGCTTGATCACCGTGACATGGCCATGTGCTTCGACCAGCCCTTGTGACCTCGTGGCCGCCGAGGTGGCCATCACGGCAGGAGCCTTCGGCACCATCACAGGTGAACTTGTCGAGGTCGCGTTCACCACCAACGGTGCCGGAGAGTGCTGAGGTGAGGTTCCGGGTTCCCCACCCCGACCTCAAGTGCATCCATGCCCTGTACGGCTGGTCGCCCGCCCTGGGGTGGTGGTGCGAGGTGAGACAGGCCGGGTTCCTGGTCGAGAGCTACGACGAACTGGAACCCGGCGACACCTCCGTTGCAGGTGTCCTCCGCGTGCTCGTCCACCATGAGTTCTTCGCCGCCGACGAACTACACGAAGCCGCCCAGCATCTACAGGTGCTTGACCTTGAGCAGGTCGAACCGGGTTCCGTCCGCAGGGCTGCGGAAGTCCTGTCCAACCTCAGATTGGCCGGAAAATGAAGAGGGAGTCGATGAATCGAACAGGAGGCCACCAGCCGCCCTCAAACCGGCCCGACGTTCCAGCAGCCCTTCGCCACCTGGACGAAGCCTTTGCGGCCCTGCTGGCCGCCTGGGCGCTCCTGGGCGATCCCAGGCCCACAACACCACAGAACGGGATCGATGAGGCCCTTGCAGGGGACCCGCAGTACCAAGAGGCCAAGGCCACCCTGGCGTCCGTGCTGGCCCACATCCGAGCAGATGACCACCTGGCTGTTGAAGCTGCAACGAACCACCTGGTGACGGCGGCAGCCCGGACGGGATGGAGCTTGGCGTGGGCCTGCGGTGCTCGGGCCGGACGTTGACCGAGCTACGGCACCAGCCGACGAAGCAGGCCGAGCACGAGCGCCTGCCCCTCGGTGTCGAGCAAGCGGAAGTGATCCACCAGTTCTGCCTCGGAGCTGTCCTCACCTTCGCGGGGCAGCAGGGACTCCACAGGAACATCGAGCTGTTCAGCCACCCGGAACAGCAGGGCGATGGACATGGATATCGCTCCGGTCTCCCACCGCGACACGGTCTCTGGATGAACGCCGAGGGCCTCTGCCAACCGCTCCTGAGTCACCCTGCGTGCGACTCGGGATCGCTGGACCCGGCCTCCGATGGCACGGGCGACTTCAAGATCCTGGTGGCTGAGCTTCGGCATGGGCGGCCTCCATCATGAAGCCGGGCCTGCTCGATTCCCACGACGCAAAACGCTGGACGCCTTGACGGCATGGGTCATGGTGGAGGATGCTCTGCCTGCGGTCCATGCACATTCCATCCAGAGTCAGGAGCTGCCATGTACACTGGGCATCCGCTACCTCATGGAGAACCCCGCCCCCCCGCAGAAGTCGAGCAGAGAGACCTCATGGAAGGCGGCTCGTTCATCGCCTGGCTCCGAGTCCTCGTCGTGCTTGTGGTCGTCATCCTCAGGATCGATGTGGCGAGGGCCGAGGCCCTACCACCCGAACTGCTGGGGACCTACGAGGGCGCTCTTGGTGATGCTCCGCTGGTGGTGGAGCTGATGGATCGTGAGATGGCCCGTGTCACGATTGGTGGCGCTTCTCTCACCCAGGGCCTTCCAATACCTTCCCCCTACAAGGGGAGAACGGGCCAGGGGGAGCACCTCGTGCAGCTGATGCTACCTCGGATGAATCTGGTGTATGCGGTGAGTCCGACAAAGATGGAGATGAGGGCTCCGGCTGATCCCGGGATCCTGGTTACAGGCAAGGACGGCAGCCCGGTTTCGGTGCTTTACCGTGAGGGAGCGCATCCTGATTTGTCAGTCTCAAGAGAGGAGGAGGATGCTGCTGAGGACAGCCCATCCCCCGCCCCCGATTCGGACTCCCTCTATCAGGGCTATCTTCCATGGAATGCCTACGATCCCTCCATTGACGACAGCCACCAGATTTCTCGCGATGCCTCCGACCTGCCCGCATGCCCGCCGGGCACATCGCAGGTGATGGAGAACGCCGCTGGTGGCCTCATCAAGTTCATCGCCTGCTCCGGCGGCACGTACCGAGAGGGCCCTTTGTTGGGGGTGATCCAAACGAGAGTGAAGGTCCATCAGGGCACCCTGGTAGAGGGGAAGAAGCAGGGTCGGTTCGTTCAGCGAGCCACTGGGGGCTGGAAAGCCAGCGACGGCTTCTACTTGGCCGACGAGAAGCACGGCCTATGGCTGATCTGGGATGATGACGGTCAGTTCCAACGCCAAGAACTGTGGGACCACGGCGCTCTCGTAGCGACGGGGCGAGAGGGCGACGGGATTCTCGATGCTGGCTCCCTTCCCCCGGTGCAGTTCGGATGCCCAGCGGGCACCGACCAGGCTGAAGAGGCAGAGGAGGGCCTCACCGTCCGCTACTGCTTGGACGGCAGCGGTAGAAAACAGGGCTTGGCTGTTGGCATCTACGAGAATGGGCATTTGGCCCTGCGGAACCACTTCGAAGACGACCTGCCCCACGGCGTACTCACCTCCTGGTATCCCTCCGGCCAGATCCGACTACGCCTTCCCAGTACCCGAGGTTTGCCCCACGGTGTCGGGCTGACCTGGCACGAGAACGGCGTACCGGCCTCCCGTCAGGAGTTTTCCGCCGGGCTGCCCGTTGGCGTCCACCAAGAGTACAACAGAAACGGTGGAGTGGTTGCGGAGGGAGCCTACAAGGAGGGCAAGAAGGACGGCACCTGGAAGATGGTCATGGGGAGGGGGCTGCTCACCCAGCGGTGGGAGAACGGAAACTTGAAGTCAGGCCGTCTCAAGGGGCTCATGGGCGACATTCCGATGATGTCCGAGCACCCGAAAATGGTCGAAGAGGGCATTACTCACCTTGGCCCTGTGCTTGGCCGCATGGAGGACTTCGTCTCCACCCACGCCCTCGTGGAGCACTCTGCTCAAGCACGGCAGGCTCTCGACCAGCAGGGGCATCATCGAGATCGCACGATTATCTGCGAGGATTTCTACGATTTGGAGAGGACGCTCACGGCCACCGCGTCATCCAGGAACCGGCCATACGTGGACGAGGCTATCGATGACACCATCGCCGCCTTCTGCGAGATGCGCTACTCGCCAAACCGCGATCCCTGGTTCCCAGAGAACCCGGTCCTGTTGGACTGCTCCATCTCCAACAGCAGCGGTAGTCTGGGTCAGGAAGGCACCTGCCTGGAGATGACCCCGGCCATGTGCGTGGAGATTCTCTCCAAGATGTGCGAGGGCTGCAAGAACGAGGTGGACCTGGAACGAGGGTGGTCTGCTTACACCTGCCCCGCGAGGTGAGCACGGGGTCCAGGGTTTCATGAACCTGGTCTCCGCACCGACACCTCATACACCGACGGCCTGGCGTTGCGACTTCGGACCCCACCGCTATTCTGGGATTGGGACCCGTCACCACCATCTGCATCCAGGCCGTGATCCCAGCGGTACACCAGCACTGGTGCTCTACTCCCTCGGGCTCTCCTGCCAGCACGGGAAAAAAAGTTGGCCTCCACCCCGTACGGGTTTCTGCGGGAAGGGGGTATGCCGTGCATGAGCACACCCACCACCCGCAGGAGAGACACCCGCCGCCCCCTCGGGCCGTGCTCCATCCTGACCGTAGATGAGGCCGTCACCGAGTTGGGCATGACCGACCAGGTCGCCCGGCGATGGCTCCAGGAGCAGGGACTCGTCCACCTCGTTGCTGGCCGCCGCCGGGTCATCGCCGGAGACCTGGTGGAGGCCATCAGGTGTGCGTCCCGGGAAGGACAGCCGCTGAAGAGATCGGGGCGAGGAGCCAGGAGCCTGCGAGACCTTCCGCAAGCGGAGATCTGATCGAGGGGGGATGGAGAGGCTCATCGACCGAATCGACCCAGGCCAAAGCCAGCGGATCTCGCTCCTGACCGGTAGCCCGGTAGTCGGCGGCCTGGAAGGAGAGTGACCCGTGCCCCGCAGGCCAAGCAGACCACGCCCCAAGAAGTTCGGGAGCTACACCCTCTCCGTCAAGCGGGGGCCAGACCAGGATGGGCGTTGGTACTACAGACTGATGTGGTGGCAGGTCGAGGCCGACGGCGAGCGAAAGCGGCTCACCCGCAGCCTGGGATGGATGACGACTGGGGAAGCTGATGACGCCCTCATGGCTGCCGTCCAGGCCATCGAGGATGTGGACGAACAGGAGCCCACGCGGGACACCGTGGCCGATCTTCTGGGTGCATGGCTGGCGAAGGTGGATGCAGGTCCCCTTCGGCCCGCAACCAAGGGCCACTACCGCCAGTGCGTCACCCGGTTGAAGGCGGAGTTGGGGGAGATCCTGGTGGCCCGGCTGGGCTACGAGGATCTGGAGCGGTACGTCAACGGGAAGATCGTCAGCAAGGGGGAGAGCCCCCGCACCGTCATCCAGGATCTCCGCATCTGCCGAGCCGCATGGAACTGGGCCCGCAAGGCCGGGTACGTCCCTGACAGGCGAATGGACCTGCCCACGGTCAAGGTGACGGCGGGCGACTACAGGGTGAACCACCGCACACCCAGTGACGCGGAAGTGGCAGCCACCGTGGACGCCATGACCACCCGCTGGAAACGAGATGCGGTCCGGCTGACCTGGGCGACCGGCTCTCGGATTGGGGCAGTCCTGGGTCTGACCTGGGAGCAGGTGGACATCGACACCAGCTCGTTCACGCTCCGCACGAAGACGGGGATCAAGATGCTCCCTCTCGGCGGTCCTGCTGTTGCCGTCCTCCGGGAGCGTCACGAAGCCCAAGATAGGCCCGGAGAAGGGAGAGTGTTCCCCGAGGTGGGCGACGTGGAGACGGGGATCTCCAGCCTGCGGAACGGCATCCTCAGCGGCTGCAAGGCAGCAGGCGTGAAGCCCTGGACGCCCCATGCCCTCCGCCGCCTGGCCGTGGACACCATGGCAAGGGCGGGGATCGACGTTGCCACGGCAGCCAGCATCACCGGCCACAGCCCCGAGGTCATGCTCCGCCACTACCGCACCGTGTCCGAGGCCGACCAGCGGCGAGCCCTCGCCAAGGCCGGGCTCGGGGAGGTCCCAGCGGCCCCACGGGGCGAGGTCATCGGCTTCCCCAAGAAGTAGTGGCTCACCCCTCCGGGACTGGTCGATCCCCTCTGCGGGCTCGCCCTTCGGTACGTTCTGATCCCAGCAGGTGATCCCAATCTCCTACGATCCCCTTCACTGCGGCGTGGTTGGATTATGTGGAGTAGTGCGGAGGGGTGATCGGGGACGGTTGAAGGCGGGTTTTCGGGGGGTGTCGTGAGGCCGAACCCCCTCTTGGGCCCTCCTGGGCCCTCGGTTTGGGTACATGTACCCAGGCGCGGGTACGCGGATTTTGGCCCCAGGTGCTGTTCCGCCGTCGGACCCTCACAGCAAAACCGCGCGCGCCGAGAAGAGATGGTACTCGCTCGACATCGTGGCTTCGCCGGTAGGGGCCGTGGGGGAGGCGGCACGGCCTTGGTAAACGAGGACTCTTCTTCCAGGTCGAGGCAGTAGAGCTCCGTGAGTGGCGTACGCGAGAAAACGACGGCCTCGTCGTGACCATGTTTGGCCAGGCGCAGGGCCCAGCCGGGACCGTCGAATCACCCCCCGGAGAAGGTCGAACGCTTTCGTGAGAATGGGGGGTGGGGAGGAGGGCGGGGTTCCCGGTCCTCGTGGCCAGACATAGCTGCTTCGTTGAGGCGAGTCCGCGGCGCCACCCGGCCGCGGCATGCGGTTGGCCAGCAGGCCGCCACTGGCATAGCGACAGCGAAGCCAACCCCCTTGCGCAAACGTAAGGACCGCCAGGATGGACCGAAAGCAGAAAAGAGCGAAGAGGCGACAGCGGCAGCGAGCTCTAAGAGCGGCCTGGAGCAAGAAGCGAACACCCCCGGATCTTCCTGGGTTTCCGCGCATCCCCACCGCCATTGACGACGCCCTCGTCGCCAATCCGGACATGCTGAAGTACGCATATGCCACCTGGTGCAGTCGCCACCCGAAGCTGGGCTCCAGGATGCGCGACCTTGAAGCTCGCCTGGGCAAAGGCCCCCTTCATGCCCTGCCGTCGATAGACCACTGGGCCATGGAGGAGTACTTCTGGCACGGCCACCCGCATGATTCGCACCACCCTATCGACCGCTTCCTCTCCAAGCGTGGCCAGCAGCTGAGCCAGGCCGCGCGCGAGCAGATCCAGGATTGGAAGCGCGCAGAGCTGGGGGTCTGGCTCATCGAGGGGGGATCCGGCCGGGCGCTCTCGGTGCGTCGGTGGGATCATCTGGCAGGGGAGACCTATGGGCCCACCATCGACGCCATCGATCTCTCCATCGGGGGCGCCGCCATGCTGGCCAGTAGGGCAGGCAGCCTGCATGTCTCGTACCTGGCGCCGTGGCCCACCAAATCCGCCTCGCACAGCTTCCTGGGGTACGGAGCCACGTTCCAATCACACGATCTCGGCGCGGCGGAGCTGCTCCTGGGGCTACGCCACGTGCGTGAGGCCATCCAACCTCTTCCATGGCTCCTGGGCCGCGAGGAGCGCCACAAGCAGCGCGAGGCCTGGCGCCGCCGTGACTGGCAGCGCTGGCTGGGGGAGAGGTTGCAGTTCCCCTGTCGTCTCCTGCTGACGGAGGAGGGAAAGCGGCCCGAGGTGGTCGAGGCCGCGGGAATGCTCGACATCCCTCCCGCCCGGGCCCGTAAGATGGGCGTCTACCTGGAGGTCGCCTCCCCCTCCACGGGGGTGAAGCTCGCAGGCGTGTCCAACTTCATCCCGCTGGACATCACCCACCCGAGCTGGCTGCCCATCGTGGAATACAAGGAGTACCGCGAGCTCGTGGGGCCACCGCCCGGAGTGCCCCTCGACATGACGCACTTCACCATCGATTAGGTAAGGCGGTCGGACTCGCCTCCCCCGCCACGGGATCGGCTGGCCTCCCCCTGCCGGCATGCCCTCGCGGCCTGGGGCCGAGAAGCGCAGCGGTAGCTGGCCATCTGCGTCCAACTCGGCTGCAGCGGCGGCCAGGCTGCCGCCAGCGAGACGCAACTCTATGCCTCCGAAGCCAGAGAGGGCGACCAATTCGGCGTCTCGATCTCTGGCGTTGGCGACTTGGCCGGCGGCGGCTTCGGCGCCGTGATCTTGGGGGCCGCGAGCGACGACGACAACTGCTCCAGTTCCAGATCCGCCAGCGATTCCTGTTGGCACCAGATCACCAAGCAATCGACTGTTACCCCGCAAGTGCACGGTAACAGCAACGGCCCTCCGAGAAGGACGAAGAGGCAGGTGACAGGCCGGGATCCGCGGGAACGAGTCCCGATGGCCGGAACGGGGCCCCGCTCCCGGTGACGCCCACGGTGGCGTCCAGGCGGCCGCAGGGGGCGCTTGGAGGAACCTGGCCCCCGTGCCCTGTATGGAGCCCGGGAACGCCAGGTGCAGCCATGCGGTGAGCTTCGACCTGGGGCGTGGAACCTGTCCAGGTCGGAGCGGTGGGGCCGGCCGGACGAAAGTGCGCCACCTGCCTGTCGTCGCCGTCCCCGAGGAGGCGACCCTTCTCGCGGGCGAGGCCTGGAGGAGGCGGTCAGCCGTCGCCAGGGAATTGGTCCACCCCATCGGGATGGAGACCTTGCTGGCCGTCGTAGCCCTAGGGTCGGTGAGCGTCTGGCCTCCTGGCGCTGGCCCCTGTGGTAGGCCGGCGCCCGACAGGCGGGAGAGCTGGGGCGGAGCTTCGACTCGCGGTTCGTCCATGTAGTCCGCGCGCCTGTTCTCACCCGCACGCCGTGGCCCAGGGCAGATCGATGTCCGGTACATGGAGGCAGCCGAGAGGTAGCCGCCACTCGGGCTCCTCCGCATGGCCGCCGGGTACGGCACCCGGGACCGCGCGTGCCCATGGCCAGCCTCGACTTTTTCGTACGCCGGTGGGGCATCAGGCAGGCGGAGGCCGGGCTTGTGGCTCGCATGGTACGATGGAGGCGCTTTCTTCGGGAGGTCGACCATGCAGCTCATCCTTCTCGCGCTTCTGGCATGCACGGCGACGGGGCCCGCCTGTCCCGAGGACTCGGACACGGTGGAGTGCGCGGAGTGTCCAACCTGCGGGGACACGGACGCGCCCTGCGACACGGGCATGGATCTCGCGCCGCAGCCCGATCAGGACCACCTGGCCGCGTACAGCCCGTCCGTGGTGAGGACCGTGCCGCAGGCCGGAGACCAAGCCGTCGATCCGAGCCTCGAAGAGATCCGGGTCACCTTCAGCAAGGACATGATGGACCAGGCTTGGTCGTGGGTGCAGATATCCAGCGGCACCTTCCCGGACTCCCATGGCGTCGAGTACGCGGACGAGCGCACCAACGTGCTCTCCGTGACGCTGGAACCCGCCCACGTCTACGTCATCTGGCTCAACTACGATCCCGACTACATGGCCTTCATGGACACCTACGGGAACGCGGCGGTGCCGTACCTGCTGACCTTCAGGACGGCCGAGGAGTAGCCGCCCGTCTGTCCAGGCAGAAGAATGCGCCCTCGGTCCCAGGGAGCGAACGGCGCCTGACAGGAGGTTGAACGTAGACGATGCGGGAAAGGAGATACAAGCCGGGATTCCTCGTCGAGCTCGTCGTCATGGTCCTGCTGGGCATCCTCACCGGCTTGGTGGTGGCCTGGACGCTCCTGCCCAGGGACATCGCGCAGGAGCCGTCTGTCGTGACCAAGCTCGAGCCCGCCCCCGGCCCGCCAAGCGCGCCCGTCGCCGTCGCCCCCGCCGTGGAGGAGCCAGCGCCGGAGGAGCCGCCGGAACCGGTGGAGGAGGCCGAGATCGCCGAGGAAGCCCCACAGGTCGATACGGGCATCATCGAGCCGGCGCAACGCCTCTTCGCCAAGGCTCGGGGCAAGCTGATCGTGCTCTGCGGGATTGGCCACCTGGTGTCCGACGGGGAGATCTCCTACTACGCCGGTCCCTATCGCGCGGATGGAAACGCCGTCGGAACCGACGACGCCCAGGTCTGGGATGGCGGCGTGGCGCTGACGCTGCCTGTCGAAGGAGGAGTCGCCCAGCTGTTGCGCGACGGCGTCGGACGGCTGGTGGTCACCTGGACGCAGGGCGAGCCCGGGCAGGTGGTCTCATGCCTCGATGCGCGCATGGCCGCGGAGCGCACCTGGCTGCAGGGACGCCTGGTGGATACCTCGGGAGGGCGCGTCCCCCTGGGCGTCGGCTCGCGGACCGAACGCATCGTGGTCATGGGTTGCGGAGAACGCGCCCTTGCAGCCGAAGACGGTTCGTTCCACATGGAGGTGGAGACCGGCCCGTGCGCGCTGCGGGCGGTGGCCATGAACGGCTGGGCCAATGAGTACGGACCGGAGGTCCGGGTCACGCCCCAGGTCGGCCATGACATGCTGGACGTGGAGGTGGTGCGCCCGGCCATGCCCGAGTTCGAGGGCGCTCCCGAAGGCGTGCACGAGGAGATGGCGGAGGATCTGGCCGAGACCCTGCAGGTGCTGCGGGACCTGGAAGAGGCGCTCTCGGATACGCCCTGGCTGAAGGATGGGCGCTTGCAGGAGTCAATGGATCGGATGGAGGGCCAGCTTCGCGAGTTGGAGGCGGCGGTCGAGGCGGACGCAGGAGACTGAGCGTAGGGCCGGGACGGACTGGAGTCCCTGTCGTCGCGACGCCTGGCTCGACTCGCCTCGCTTCCATGCGCGGCTTGAGCGGGAGACGCGCCTGGCTCGGCAGGGGAGAGTGTCACACCACTTGGAGGAATATCTACTACTCCGAGTCGTGTGACACGGCGAGGCTCGGCGACGGGTGGCGCGCTTCCTGCAGGCCTTGGCGTTGCCGGCAGCCCAGGGAGCCCCGTCCTGCTGACGCGCAGCTCTTGGTCCTGGCCCAGGGCGCAGACCCGGAGACGGCACCCGGCGGCGGACGGCGAACAAGCGCCTGGGGGTCGCCTATGCTGGACTCCTGCGGGCGGGAAGAAGCTGGGGACGAACGCGTTCCGCTGCTTGTCCGGGTGGCCGTTGCCGGAGCTAGGCCGTCACGGCATGCGCAGGAAGAAGTTCTACTGGGGGTCGTGTGACACCCTGGGACCTCTCGGTCGCCGGACCTGCCTCGTTGGCTCCGACCGGGCCTCCCACCGCGTGGGGGGGGGGGCCGCGCGCCAGGAGGCCACCGCCAGAGCCAAGGGCAGGATACCACAGTTCCCCTGGGGGAAACAAGCCGTTGCGAGCTTCGACCGTCCGCTACGTCAGAGCCTGCGCCAGGTATCTGATCCCCACCGCGGTCCCCTCGATGCCCTGCGCCCTCGCCGCCTCCAAGAAGGTCGTGGCCGCCACCCCGATGTCCGCTCCGAGCACCACGCGTTCCGTCACGCCCTCGGGCTCCTCCACGGTCACGGAGTAGGCCTTCCGCAGGATGGGCTTGGCGGATTCTTGCGGCGCGGGAGCGGTCGCGCGTTTCGATGCCGGCGCATCTCCCAGCGCGGGGGGCAGGTCAGGCTCGGGGGCCGGAGCCGGCTCCGGTATCGGCGCTTGGGCGGTCTCCCGGGAAGCTGCGGCGGCCTGCAGGATCTCGGCCTCGCCGGGCAGGGGGTCGCCCTCACCCCTCCACCGTGCAGGGAGCCCATGGCGCAGCCGGAAGGCCCTGACGTTTCCTGCGGTCGTGGAGGCCTTCCTGGCGACTGCCGCGTCTTCCAGGATGCCGATCTCCGCCAGGTAGGGGGTGAGCTTGCCCTTGCGGGGTTTCCGTGGACGCCTCGGTGCCGGTGGTGAGGGGGTGGACGTGCCGGCTTCAGGTAGGGATTCGCCCTCGCCGCGCCACCTGGCCGGGATGCCCCGGCGTTTCCTGTACGCCCTGACGTTCTCGGGGGTGACTCCGGCCAGCTCCGCGAGTTCCCTGTCAGGCAACACGCCCAGCTTGTCCAGGTGGGGATCGAGCTTCGACTTGCGGCGCCTTGCGGGCCTTGCTCGCATTCTCGGCGCAGGTGCGGGTTGGGCTTCGGCATCGGCGAGTAGCGGCTCACCCTCACCCCTCCAATGGGCCGGGATGCCTCGCCGCACTCGGTATCTGCGAACCGCCTCGGTGCTCAATCCGACGAGGTCGGCCAGCTGCTTGTCGGGGACGATGCCGAGCTTGTCGAGGTGAGGTTCCAGCTTTGATCTGCGGGGCATGGGCGGTGCCTCCGGGAGTGCGGCGACGGTTCCTGGCAGGCCAGGCGCTTCGTCGCGGTGCCGGCGGGATGTAACACCGGGCGACGGGATCGTGGAACCCGCCCACGCCGGAGGACACCCGGTTCGACCACCGTGGGTGGGCCAGGCCAGGTCCCCGGCGCGCAGGCATCTCGATCGTCCGCATGAACTTGCCGAGGCGCTACCTTGAGCGGGATCTCCTTCGAGAAGACAACGCCAGGCCTCCAGTCGTGCCGCCGAAACCCCAATACCTAAAGCACTTTCCCCTTCACGACAGCGAAGATGCTGCGTATTCCACGCCAAAGTGGACACCGATTCCACGGGAAGGTGGACACCGATTCCACGGGAAGGTGGACACCGATTCCACGGGAAGGTGGACACCGATTCCACGGGAAGGTGGACAGAATGGTGGCGGTCACCATCTGTCCGCATGGTGAGCGAAACAGGCGCTGGGTAGCACGCGAGAGTACGCGCCTCTCCCTTCCACGAGAGAGGAGAGAGTCGTGCCCGCGAAGAGGCTATCCATGCGAAAGATCAGAGAGATTTTGCGTCTCGTCCAAGGCGAGGGCATGCCCCGCCGGGCTGTTGCCCAGAGCGTCGGCGTCTCGCCGACGACGGTTTCGGGGTGCATCAGGAGAGCTGAGGAAGCCAGTCTTGATTGGCCTCTGAAGGAGGATCTGGACGATTCGGCGTTGGAGTCGCTGCTGTATCCGCCTCCAGCGCATTCGAGCCGATCGAGAGCCGAGCCGGCATCCGTGATCGGATAGCGGCTTACAACCTGCAATATCGGCCGCCAGGCGCA
>CAYVQL010000063.1:0-7046 GCA_964454135.1 uncultured Enterobacterales bacterium
CGGGCTGCTCGCAGCTCTGCCGGGTCTCGCTGCCGCCCTGTCCATCCCGGTCGGCGTCGAAGTGCCAGGTGGGGGCGTCCACGGCGTTCTCGTCCACGCCGCCGTCGCAGTCGTTGTCGATGCCGTCGCAGAGCTCGTCGGCGCCGAACCAGGCGGCAGGCTCGGAGTCGTCGCAGTCTCCGGCGTTGTCCGCGGCGTATTCCGGCAGCTCGCAGGCCCGCAGCGGTTGGTCGGGGTCGCCGTAGCCATCTCCGTCGACGTCGGCGTACCAGGTGGAGGGATCCACGGCCTCCTCGTCGATGTGGCCGTCGCAGTCGTTGTCGATGCCGTCGCAAAGCTCGCTGGCGCCGGGGTGGATGTCGGCGGATGCCTCGTCGCAGTCGTCGGCGTTGTCCACGTAGCCCTCGGGCCGCTGGCAGGCGGTCGCGGTCGCCTGCTGGTCCCCGTAGCCATCGCCGTCCGCGTCGGCGTACCAGGTGGCGGGCTGGGTCACCCTGGGATCGCCATCGTCGCAGTCCAGGCTGTCGAGCAGGCCATCGCCGTCGCGATCTGCGGGGCCTTCGCTCTTCTTGATGGGCTCGGGCGGCTGTTCCCCCTGGCAGGCTGCGGCCAACAAGATGAGGCATCCCAGGATGGCGAGCGGGCGGGGTGCGTTCATCGGTTTCCTCGGCGCAGGCGGCGGGCTCGGGGCTTGTGAAGGGCCTCGTCGAGAGGGACGCTGTACCCCCGTTTCAAGCCTACATCCCAAAAATGGCGCTCGCCAGTGCTGGTGCTCCCACGCTGGCGAGCGGTTTCGCATCGCGGCCCGGGCAGCAGGTGGGAAGCTGCCGCGCTCCAGCCTATGCGGCTGCGGCGTTCGCTTGGGAAGGTGGGGCGCCATGCTGCCGGGCGCCACGTGCGCGGGGCTTGCCCGGGAATCCCAGAGATCCCGCTTGCCCTTCCACAGCAGCCGACAGTCCTCCCGGAGGGGCGCCGAGAACGCCGCCGGATCGTTGAGAGTACGTGTTGGTGGCGTCGCGAGATAAAGCCAGTCAAAAGTGGAAGATGCGGGAAAGAGTAATGGTGACAACCTGACCCCCGTTGGTTGTGGGCCCCTGGGCGGCACAGCGCGGTTACAGTTCCTCTCCGTCTTTTTTCGCCCGGAATCCCTCGCTTGCCTGCTCTCATCACAGCCCGCTCCGTCCTTGTTCCCTCGCTCTGCGTGCCCCTCGTGCTGTCGCTGGGCTGCCCGCAGCAGCCGGAGCAGCCCGACCAGCCAGCCAGCCACGCCCCCAGGGCGGTCGAACCGCTGAGCGGAGAGGCCGACTACTCTGGCTACGCCTTGGCGCGCCATCCCGAGGCTGCGCAGCTGGTCCTGCCCGGCAGCAGCCACCCCGAGGGCGCGCCGGCACCCCGCTTGCTGCCCCTGTACGAGCCCTTTCGCCTGCTGGAGTCCGCGCAGACCGCAGATGTCTACGCCACGGCTCTGCCGGTGGCCGTGCACCACCTGAAGGCCCGCATCGGTGGTGCGGATCCGGTGGGTTCCTACCAACCCGCGGGTTTGGAGCTGCTCGACGCGGTGAGATCTCCCCTTCGCTACGCCCGCCACCCCGCCGAACCCGGCAGCTGGGGCTTCGACGAGCAGCGCCTGTGGGTGGCGGTGGAAAAGGGCGCGACGCCCCCCCGGGCCGACGAGCATCGGCTGGTCTGCGAGCAGGCCACCGCCACCGAAGAAGGCCTGAACTTCGACAGCGCCCAACGCTCCGAGACGGCCTTCGCCTTCCGTACGGTCACAGAGGGGGCCACCTCCCGCCATGGCCTCTTCCTGCCGGCACCGGCCAGCGCCAGCTGGTCCCTGCGCTTGCCCGAGGCCGCAGTGCTGGTACTGGACGGGACCGTGCTGCGGCCCGCCGTGCCGGTGAGGCAGGGCAGCGACGGCGCCGAGCTGGCGGTGTTCGTCGAGAGCGAGGGCCAGGCTGTGGAGGTGGGGCGCGCGGCGTTGCAGCCGGGCAGCTGGAGCCCGCTGCGCTTCGACCTGTCCGCTTGGGCGGGTCGCGATGTGGTCCTGCGGCTGCAGAGCCTGGCCGGGGGCGACGCCTGCTACGACTACGTCTTCCTGCACGAACCCAGCGTGTACACGCCGAGCCCGAACCCCAAGCGGCTGGTGCTGCTCTTCGTGGACACCCTGCGCCACGATCACCTGAGCTTCTACGGCTACGAACGCGACACCACGCCAGCGCTGACCGAGGTCTTCTCCGACAGCCTGGTGGCGGACGGCCTGCGCACCGTCTCCCCCTGGACCCTGCCCGCGGTGCGCTCCCTGTTGACGGGCGAGCAGCCCGAGGCCTGGTTCGACGCGCCGAACCTGCCCGAGCGCCTGGCCCGCGCTGGCTTCTACAGCCACGCCATCGTCACCAACGCCTACCTGACCACGGTCTTCGACATGCAGCGCGGCTGGTCGGGCCACACCTACGAGGTGCTGCTGCCCGCAGAGCAGCTCGTGGATGAGGCGCTGGAGGTCTTGGAGCGGCATCGGGACCGGGATCTGCTGCTGATGGTGCACTTCATGGACCCGCACCTGCCCTACCAGGAGCCAGAGGGCTTCCAGGGGCTCTACGCCGGGCCCGCTCCCCAGGGGCTGGAGCAGGTGAACCGCAGCAGCCTGGCTCGGCTCGATCCCCGTCAGGAGGGCTTCGAAGAGGCCGTGCGATACGTGCGGGACCGCTACGACCAGAACATCCGCTACGTGGACGAGCACGCCGCCCGCCTCGTACGCGGGGCGGGAGATGACGCCACGGTGGCGCTCTTCTCGGACCACGGCGAGGAGTTCTGGGAACACGGGGCTTTCGAGCACGGCCACAGCTTCTACGACGAGGTGCTGCGCGTGCCCTTGCTGCTGCGCGATCCCCATCTCCCCGCGGGCGGGGTCTCCTTGCACGGCTCCTTGATGGATCTGGCGCCCACCCTGCTGGAGCTGCTGGAGCTGGACAGCCCGCAGGGAACGGGCCGCTCCCTGGTGCCAGCCATGCTGGGGGACCAGGCCTCCCTGGCCGCGCTGGCCGAGCGGCCCCAGGTCTTCGGGCGCCCGCTCTACGACGGCGATGGTTGGAGCGTGCTGCTGCAGGATCGCAAGTGGATCACCCGCGATGGGCGCGAGCGGCTCTACGACCTGGGGGAGGACCCGCAGGAGCGGAAGGACATCGCGTCCGGCGCGGATCTGGGCCCCTATCCGCTGGCCATGGCCGGACAGCTCGGGCGTCCGGTGCACTCCGCCTGGCGCATCTTCAGCAATACCCAAGCAGCCCAGGAAGAGGTGGTCATGACCCTGCAGGCCGAGCCGCCCATCGAAGCCTGCTGGTCGGCCTACGATCCCCGCGGCCTGCACGATGGGCTGGAATGTCGTGTCGAACAGGGGCGCGCCGTGCTGGTGCAGGAGCCTGGTCAGCGCCTGCCACCGACCATCTACGCCCGGGTCCAGGGTGATCCGCGCGCGGCGGAGCTCACCGTCGCCCTGCAGGGAGATGGATCCGCCTTGCAGGCGCGCCACGCGGGGCAGCCCGTCCCCCGCAAGGCCAGCCCGCAACGCATCCTGACGGCCGTCGACAGCCGGCGCGGCTTCCAGGTGGACTTCACCTGGGTGCCGGAGCCCACGGGCGCCGAGGTGCCGGGCTACGACGAGAGGGTGGAGGAGGAGCTGCGGGCCCTGGGCTACGTGGATTGAGCGGCGGGGCCGAACAGAGCGGGCCCGCTCCTCAGGCCTTCGCCAGTTCCCAGACCTCCACCCGTTCCCGGGTCCGGCGCCGCTGACCGGTCTCAGTCGGGGCGGGCTTGACCTTGCGGTGCAGCTTGCGGACAAGTCGAAGACGCCCGCGCTCGAGCTCGGCGAGGATGGGATGGGGCAGGTCCGGCTGCACGAGCTGGATCACGTTGGAGAATACGAGGACGATGCGCCCCGTATCGTGAATTCGCGCCCAGGCCTGCTCGAAGAAGCGCTCGAAGAGCCCGTCCTCGAAGTACAGCGCGCTGTCGAGCAATCCGTCGGCCTTCTTCTGCATCCAGGGTGGGTTGAAGACGACCAGGTCCGCCGGCGCGCTGTCCTGGCAGAACAGATCGCCTTGCAGGAGGTCGATGGGAGGCGCCGCTGGAAACCGTCGCAGCTCCCGCGCCACGCTCTCGACCGCGTTGGGATTGCTGTCGGTGGCGAGCACGCGCTCGAAACCCGCCTTGCAGAGCATCAACGCCAGCACGCCGCAGCCGGTCCCCACATCGACGGCTCGTGCGCGCGGCCCCTGGTACTGGGAGAGCCACGTGCCGAACAGCTCGAGCTGCGAGGTTCGGGTTGGAAAATAGGTGCCGTAGAAAGGGTGGACGCGGTGCCCCAGGACCGAGAGGCGCACGCCCTCTCGGTAGCGCTTCCAGGCCCCGTGCAGCTCCTGCGCCTGCACGAAGGGCAAGAAGAAGCTGGATAGCTCGGGGTAGAGCTCGGCGAGGAAGCCGATGGGGCGTGCGCCCTTCAGCGCCAGGCGATGGCGGACGATGGGCGCCAGCAGACGCAGGGATGCCGTTCGCCGCGTGCGCTGAGAGGCCTGGCGAACCTGGTAGCTGGCGTCCCGGGCGGGCGGCTGCAGCAGGGACTCCAGCTGGTCGAGGATCTTCACCCCGGTGATGTAGTGGTCGGAGACCAGCAGCTCCTCGCCTGCGCGTAAGCGCGCGGCGGCCTGCCTCGGCGGCGTGCCGCGGTCCACCGGCTGGGCGGTGTCATGAGGGATGGGGTGGGGTCGGTGCAATGCCAAGCTGCGCGCAGGCTCACTCCATGAGCTGGTTCGCGAACTTCTGGTAGTCTCGGCAGGGCTGCCCGCGCAGCGCCGAGCACTCCGGCAGCTCAGTGGGGATCTTCACGCCAGGGACCACGGGCAGCGCCATGCTCGAGGCATAGGCCTCTTGGTGAGCCACGCTATGCGTGGGGGGACTGTCGTACTCCAGCAGGATGAAGGTCCAGTCGGCGCGGCTGTCGCCGGGCGTGTCCACAGCGACGCGGATGCGGGAACCCGCGCGGAAGATGTGGGCGAAGGGCATGATCTCCACGCGCACCTCGTTCCACTCTCCCGACACGAGCGGGGCCACGTCTTCTTCGTAGTGGGACTTCACGGGCCGCAGCTCCGTGGCGTCTTCGCGCAGGGCGCGGTGGCTGGCCCGCAGCCAGCCGCTCTGCACGAAGGACTCCTGACCGTCGGGGCGGATCTCGGAGAGGTTGACCTCCAGGTCGGCGTCGTCTGCCGTGGACTGCAGCCAAAGGTCCACGCTGCCATGGCCGATCATGACCAGATCCTCGTCCAGGGGCGCGCTGTCGAAGACCAAGGCCATGCCCGCCTCCGGCTGGCGGTAGTCGTAGTCGGGCTGCAGATCGTAGAGGTTGGCGCCAGAGGAAAGAATGCCCCTCTCTCCGGCCTCGGCGTCGTGCTGGAAGGAGCTGGCGCCTCCGTCCGCCGCAGGCGGCTCCTCTCCCAGGCTGCCGTCGGGCTGGAAGTACCAGCGATAGGCCTCGGTGCTTGGTACGGGCCAGGCGTCGAAGAGCGCCTCGAAGCTGCCCTGGGGCGCACCGGCCGCCGTCTCGGGATCGGCGCCTGATTCGAAGATCACCCGCAGCGCGGGCTCGGATTCGTACTCTGCCAGCGCCTGGTCGTAGTCTTCGTGGTCTTCGAAGCGGTTCTCCGGCACCTGCAGCGTGGCGCCGTAGAGCGACTCGAAGAACATGGGCGCCAGCAACCGGATGTCGCCGCCCAGGGAGGGAATCTCACGGGCCACGTAGAAGTCCAGGAAGGTCTTCCACTCCATCAGGTACTGGGCGGCGTAGCCGTCGTTGTGCAGTCCGTTGGTGACGTTGAAGTGGGTGGAGGGGGCGCCGGTGAACTTGTCCAGCAGGGCGGCGAAGTGAGGCCCGGTCTGCTCGTCCTGCCACTGCCCGCCCAGGAACACCGGGACCTCTATCTGGTCCGTGAAGCTGCTGGGATCCAGCGGCTTGGCCACCTCGTCGGTGTAGTAGGGATTGTCGTAGGCCTTCTGCACCACGTCCACCAGCTGACTGTGCAGAAGCTGGTTCTCCTCGCAGACCGTGTCTCCTGCGTCCACCTGCTCCTGGATCCAGCTGCGACCGTAGGGCTGGGCCCCATCCAGCACGTACTCCACCCAGGCCAGGGCGAAGCCCAGGTTGTAGATGCCGCCGGGCGCCATGCAGGAGGTGGCGCTGTCGGCGATGACGGAGAGCGGCGCGATGGCGGCCAGCCCCGGAGGTTGGGTGGAGCCGACGAAGAGCTGGGAGATGCCCGGGTAGGAGAGGCCGGCCATGCCCACCTGGTTGTGCTGTACCCACTCCTGACGCGAGACGATCTCGATGATGTCGTAGCCGTCGAGCAGCTGCAGCGGCTCGAAGTAGTCGTAGGGCCCCCCGGAGCAGCCCGTACCCCGCATGTTCACGCCCACCGAGGCGTAGCCCATCAGGCCGCCCAGGATGCCGGCGGGGTGGGCCGGCGCGTCGCAGAGCACCGGGTACAGCTCGCACAGGTATTTCACATCCTCGCTGAGCATCGAGCCGGGTTCGGAGGGGCTGTAGCCCGAGTAGTTGACGATGGTGGGATAGGGTCCGTCCTCCACTGGGCCGGGCAGGAAGACATTGGCGGACAGCAGCGTGCCGTCCCGCATGGTCAGGTACTGGTAGCCGTGGACCAGGGTCTGCTCCTCGTAGAAGGCGTCGTCCGGTTGGCTCCCTTCCTCGGACAGCACGCTGAAGGGGCCCGTGTAGTCGTCGGGGTCCTCCGCCAGGTGGATCCGATAGTCGTCGCCCGGGGGGATCTCCCTGAAGACCAGGCTTCCCTGGTAGTCGGTGGTGCCGTCGTACTCTGTCCCGCCGCCCTCAGACGCCAGCAGTACCTCGGTCTTGGGCGGAGCGCTCCAGACGTAGACCTGCTCCACGGTCCCCCTGGTCCGGAAGGCGTCGGATGTCTGCATTGGCGGGCTTGTGTCTTCTGGAGTCGTATCTCCTGGAACCGAGTCTCCTGGCACCGAGTCCC
>CAYVQL010000063.1:7146-16706 GCA_964454135.1 uncultured Enterobacterales bacterium
CTTGTGTCTTCTGGAGTCGTATCTCCTGGAACCGAGTCTCCTGGCACCGAGTCCCCTGGGACCGTGTCCTCGGGGGCGGTGTCCGCGCTGTCGTCACGGCATCCGACTGCGCAGCAGAAGAGCGCTGCCAGCCAGCAGAGCGGTCTCGCGCGTGTTCTCGAGGGGCTGCGCTGCGCATCCATGGACCGGTCCTTCTCCCTTGGGGCAGCGCATGATAGCACGGCGCCGCTGACGGCCTCGACATCGTTCCGGAGACGGTCAGGCGTGGGCGTCGCTCAGTCTGGGAGGGGGTTCCAGCTGCCTAGAACAGCGGGCTCGCTTCCAGGGTCCCGCCGGGTTCCACCTGGTGGTTGTCCCCTTGCTCCCAGGTGGTGTCGTCCGCCAGGGCCTTGACCTCCAGGGTTCCCGTCACGCCGGCAAGGCGCAAGGTCCAGACCTCGTCCTCTTCCCAGGTGGCGGGTTCGCCGCGGTTCCAGGAGAGGGGATAGCCCGAGCCGCGGACGTAGACGGCGTGGCCGTAGCCCACGTCGACGCGGAAGCGCAGCGTGGTCTCGGCTGGTGCGTCCGTCAGGACGCCCTCGCGCTCCCACACCTCGGCTTCCTTTGCTACCAAGGGCTTCCCTGTGGGCTCGACGCCGTCTGCGACGACCCTGAACGCCAGGCCCCGCGGTGCCGGCACGCTGCGGCCCCACCAACCGTTCCCTTCGTCCAGCATGGGTAGGCGGTCGGCAAGGGTGCCGTGGCCCAGGTCCAGCTCGACGGTGACCTCGGCGGCTTCGGGTTGATGGCTATGGATGGTCACCAGGTGGAACAGCTCCACGGCGTTGAGCACCATCACTCTGCGGTAGGCGTCGCGGTCCAGCTGCCGCCCCAGGTCGGCGAGCCAGCCGTCCCAGGATCCGCCGGCGCCGCCGCTGCCCCAGTCGTTCTCGTAGTGGTCCGGTCCGTCGATGGTCATGTCCGTGCCGAACAGCACGCGCTCGGCGCCCAGGCGCTCGATGGCGTCCAAGCTGCTGGCCAGGTCCATCCAGGAGGTCTCGGCCCAGCAGTTGGCGCAGCTGCGCACGACTTCGATGGCCTCGTCGTGATCGGTGCCCAGGCCGGTGTGGTACAGCACCACTTGCACCTGGGGGTGGCGGGCCGCCAGCGCGCCCACCCGGCTGGCCAGGGAGGGATCGTCCCCGGCGGTGTGGATCACCACGGGCACGCCGTAGCGAGCGGCCAGCTCGAGGTAGGGGTCCATCAGCTCGCTGTCAGCGGGAAGATCGTCGTGCTGGGGGTGGAACTTCAGACCGGCGAAGGGGTGGTCCTGCAGCCAGACCTCGGCCCGGGACGCGCCCTCACCGGCAGAGGGCGTGACCCACAGCAGGGGGATGACGCGAGGATTGCTCTTGGCCAGGTCGAGGGCGGCCTGGCCATTGGCGTCCTCGCCCTCCTCCAGCCGCACCGAGGCGAGCACGACGGGCAGCGCGTTTACGGCGGCCGAGGAGGTCAGCGCGGCGCCCCCGTCGTGGTAGAACTCGCCGTGGTCGTCTCGGTCGTAGGGGTGGGCGTGGGACTCGACGCGCAGCAGGGAGTGCAGGCTGGAGGGCTGGCTCGCGTCGCCCGTCTCCTGCGTGTCGTCGCGCGTATCGCTGTCGGGCACGTCGATCTCCTGGGAGGGGGGCTTGCCGTCACTGGTCCCGGCGGGCGTGCAGCCTGCCAGGCTGAGCGCGAGGACGGTGGCGGCTGGGAGCACGGGGACCTCCTGGGCGGAGTCTATCCTCTCGAGGGGGCCCAGTCGTCGGGACAGCGAAAGGCGTGAGAAAAGACGGCGCGCGCTGTGTGCGGCATAGTGCGTGTCCAACGGGGGGGATGGTGGAAAGGGTAATCGTGCCAACCTGACCCCCTCCTTTGACCCCCTCCTTCTCCTTGTGACCCCCTCCTTGTGACCCCCTCCTTGACCCCCTCCTTCCTTTGTCTGCGGAGGAAGCTCAAGTCGGCCCCCCAGGGTCCGAGAGGCTATCTTGACGCAGGTTCCTTTGCAGCGAGGGTAACGTGCGGCCTGCACCGGCCATCCTGATCGTGGACGACATGCCGGCCAACCTGCGCCTGCACACGGGTATGCTGAAGGAGCGGGGCTACCAGGTCAGGGCGGTCCCCAGTGGCAGGCTAGCGCTCCAGTCCATGAAGCTCGCGCCGCCCGACCTGGTCCTGCTGGACATCAACATGCCTGGCATGAACGGCTTCGAGGTGTGCGAGCGTATGAAATCCGCCCCTGGGCTGCGGGATATCCCGGTGATTTTCATCAGCGCGCTCACCTCCACGCAGGACAAGGTGCACGCCCTGACCTGCGGCGGTGCGGACTACGTCACCAAGCCCTTCCAGCTGGAGGAGGTCCACGCCCGCGTTGACGTCCACTTGGCGCTGCGCCAGGCTCAGCTGCAGGTGGAGGAGACCAACCGGCAGCTCGAGGAGAAAAACCGCCAGCTGGACGCGGAGCGGGCCAGGGCCGAGTCCCTCCTGCGCACCGTGCTGCCCGAGGCCGTGGTGCAGGAGCTCGAGCGAGACGGCCATAGCGAGCCCCGTTCATTCCAGGATGTCACCGTGATGTTCGCCGACCTGGTGGATTTCACCGCCACCAGCTCCAGGCTCCCCCCAGCCCGCCTGATCGCAGAGCTGAATCAGATCTTCTCCGCCTTCGACGACATCATCGACGCCCAGGGCTGCGAGCGCATCAAGACCATCGGGGACGCCTACCTTGCGGTCTGCGGGATGCCGGTAGAGGATGGAAGACACGCCTCGCGCATCCTCTCCGCCGCCCAGCGCTGCGTCGACTACCTCGCGCAGCGCAACGAGCGGGTACGCGAGGATGGAGGCGGGATCCCCTGGCAGATGCGCGTGGGCGTGCACTCGGGCGAGGTGATCGGCGCCATCGTGGGCAAGAAGCGCTTTCTGTACGACATCTTCGGGGACGCCGTGAACACCGCTTCGCGCATGGAGACCGCAGCCCAACCCATGCGCGTCAACGTGTCGGAGGCCACCTATCGACTGGTGGACGATGCCGGGCTCTTCGAGCCCGGGCGCGAGGAGCCTGTCAAGGGGAAGGGCAGGCTCCGCATGTACTGCCTTCGATCCGCGCCGAACCTGGCCAGGCAGCAGGCATGAAGACCGCCGGCCGCAAGAGGTCGGGCTCTCCGGTGTGCGCCGCACGACACCCTGGGCGAATTCTGCTGGGCATGGCCGCTCATGGCGGCTAGCGTCTTGCGGAGCCGCCCAGAAGAGCATGTCAGGAGAACCCGCCATGACCGCCAGCGACGAGGCTGTCCGCATCCTCTACGTCAACCAGGACGCGCTTGAGCGCGTCCGCTTCCAGGAGCGCTTCGCTTCTCGCTACGAGGTGGTCGCGGCCGCCAGCGCCGAGCAGGCGCTCGCGATCCTTGATCGTCAGGACGTGCAGGTGCTGCTGGCCGACGAGCTGCCAGAGGACGGGAACCTGGAGCTGCTGGCGCAGGTTCGGATCCACCACTCCGGCGTCATCCGCCTGATCGGCACCGCCAGCACCGATGTCTGCGCTGTGGCGCGTGCGGTCAACCAGGGGCACGTCTACCACTTCTTCTCCAAGCCCTGGGACGAGGAGGAGCTGCACCAGGTCGTGGAGCACTCCCTGGAGCTGCTGGCGCTCAAGCGCGGCAATGAGAAGCTCATGGGCGATCTCGAGCGCAGCAACCTGGCGCTCGAGCGGGAGCGGCGACGCGTCGCCACCTCGCTGCGCTTCAGCGAGCAGCGCTTCGCCACGCTCTTCGGCAGCGTTCGCGATGCCGTGCTGCTGCACGAGCTCGGCCCCCAAGGCGGGGGGCCCGGTCTCTACCTGGACGCCAACGACGTGGCCCTGCAGTGGCTGGAGTACACGCGCGAGGAGCTGCTGCGCCTCAGGCCAAAGGACACCAGGGGTCCCCTGGAGCCGCACATGGGGCAGGCGCGCGTGGACCGTGCACTGCATGCCGGCGGGTCCGCCATCTTCGAGCGCACCCTGGTGAGCCGAACGGGTCGCCACATCCCTGTGGAGCTCAGCGCCAACGCGATCATCCTGCCTGACGGAACCAAAGCGGTCCTGGCCATCGCACGGGACATCTCCGAGCGCCGGCGGGCGGATCAGGAGATCCGCAAGCTGTCCCGGGCCGTCCACGAGAGCCCCGTCTCTGTGGTCATCACCGACAGGACCGGCCACATCGAGTACGTCAATCCCAAGTTCTGCCAGGTCACCGGCTACGCCGCCAGCGAGGCGCTGGGACAGCATACGCGCATCCTCAACTCCGGCAAGCAGCCGCGCGCCTTCTACGGTGAGCTCTGGGAGACCATACTGGCGGGGAGGGAGTGGCACGGGGAGTTCTGCAACAAGCGCAAGGACGGCACCCAGTTCTGGGAGCGGGCCTCCATCTCACCTATCCACGACGCCGACGGGAAGATCGCCCACTTCGTGGCTGTCAAGGAGGACATCACCGAGCGCCGCCGGGCCGCCCGGGAGCTGCGCGTGGCCAAGGAGGCCGCCGAGGCCGCCAACCTGGCCAAGTCCGGCTTCCTGGCCCATATGAGCCACGAGATCCGCACCCCCTTGAACGCCGTGCTGGGTTTCTCCCAGCTGCTGGTTCGCGATCCCTCGCTCACGGAGGAGCAGCGCGTCCACGTGGACAGCATCCTGCGTGCCGGCGAGCACCTGCTGGCCCTGATCAACGACGTGCTCGAGATGTCGCGCATCGAGGCCGGCAGGTCGGACCACGCCCCTGAGGACATCGAACTGCTGGCCTTGCTGCGAGACCTGGAGCTGTTGTTCCGGGAGCGGGCCACAGGGCGCGGCCTGCAGCTCGCGCTGGCCCTGGCCCCTGATCTGCCGCGTCATGTGCGGCTTGACGGGGGCAAGCTGCGCCAGGTGCTGGTGAACCTGGTGGGAAACGCCATCAAGTTCACCCACCAGGGGAGCGTCTCCATCGGCGCGCGCGTCCAGGCCGCTCCTGGCGGTGCCACGGCCATCCGCTTCGAGGTGCGGGACACGGGCATCGGCATCCCCGCCGAGGAGCAGCGGCGTATCTTCGAGCCCTTCGAGCAGAGCCAGGTCCAGCAAAGGCGCAAGGGAGGGACGGGCCTGGGCCTGGCCATCTCGAGCCGCTTCGTGCGGCTGATGGGGGGAGAGCTGGAGCTTGTCAGCACGCCCGAGCAGGGGAGCGCGTTCTCCTTCGCGCTGCCCGTGGAGGTCCTGGCGCATGCGCAGCAGCGCGCAGGAGACGCGGCCCGACGGATCGTACGGGTGGCCCCCGGAGAGGAGCGCATCCGCATCTTGGTGGCGGACGACCGCGACGACAACCGCCGCCTGCTGTCCGAGCTGTTGGGCCGGGCGGGTTTCCTGGTGCAGGAGGTCCGCGACGGCGCAGAAGCCCTGGACGCCATCGAACGCTCCCCGCCCGACCTGGTGCTGATGGATCTCGCCATGCCCGTCATGGACGGCTACGAGGCCACGCGGCGGATCCGGGGCGGCCAACGTGCGGATCTGCCCATCATCGCTGTTACAGCCAGCGCCTTCGCCGAGCAGGTGCAAGAGGCCGTCGATGCCGGGGTCGACGAGGTCGTGCGTAAGCCCTTCAAGGAGCAGGAGCTGCTGGTGGCCATCCAGCGGGCGCTGGACCTGGCCTGCCTGTACGAGGGCGACGAGGGCTCGATCCCAGCGGAGCAGAGCGAGGAGGAGGCGGTGGCGATCCTGGAGCGGGCCGAGCGCGCAGAGCTCCCCGATTCGCTGCGGCTGCGCCTGGTTCGGGACGTCATCGCCGGCGACCTGGACGTGCTGCAGCGCAGCCTCTCGGAGCTGTCCCAGCGGGACGCCGACCTCGCGCGTCGCTTGACGGCGCTGGCGGAAGGCTTCCAGTTCGAGGCCCTGCTGGCCTGGCTGGAGGGGGAGATATAGGGGCGAGACCCCGTCAGATCGCCGATGCGGCCGACACCTGGGCTCGGCGTGGTCGTGGCGCCGGGCCCGGCCCTCCGTCATGTCGTTCCGGGGAGGCTCGTGCCCCCCTCACGCAGCCGTCACCTCCACCGCCGCCACCGCCCGCACCCTGCCCCTGGAGCAGGTCTGCCAGCCCGCCATGGGCAGTGCGCGGCCTTCGCCCCGTTCCCCTCCGCCCAGCCCCGCCACGGCCAGCACCTCGGATTCGCAGCGCAGGCCCACCGAGCTCCAGCCCGGCCCGGGCGGGCGCCCGGGCAGGCAGGTGACCCGACGCGTGTCCACGGCCAGGCCGATGCGCAGCGCCTTGAGCAGGGCCTCCTTGGCGCTCCAGATGGCGGTGACCATGGCAGGCCGCTGCGCGCCGTCGGTGCGCCGCAGCAGCTCGGACTCGCCGCGGTTGAAGTAGTCGGCCTCGAAATCCCGGCTGCGCCGCTCGACGGTCTCCAGGTCGGCGCCCACCTGCACCCCGGGCACGTCGCAGAGCACGCAGAGCGCGCGCGCCTGGGAGTGGCTGAGGGAGATGGACAGGGGTAGCGGTCGGGCGGATTGCCCGTTCGTTGCGCCCTCGTCCAGCAGCCAGGCGCTGGGAGCGCCCCAGCGGTCCGGGCGCAGCACCACGGCCCTGTCTGGCACCTGCAGGCCGCAGGCGCGCTCGAGGTAGGTTCGTACCAGCCTTTTTGCGGTGAAGCGGCCCAGCAGCCAGTCCTGGCGGCGCTTGGCGATGGCCGTGTCGGGCAGCTGCTGGCGCTCCTCGTCTGCCAGCAGGCCTGCGGGTTCCTGGCCGCGCGCCAGCGCGGGATGGTCGGCGGTGGTCTGTTCTAGCCAGTGGATCATGATTCCCCCTGGAGGTTCGCGAGTCGCACGGTTCGGTAGCCCTTGACGGCCACCAGGATCTTGCCCCCCTCGTCCGCCACCTCGATGTCGAAGGCGTCACCCCCTTCTCGGGCCCGCACGCGGGAATGCAGGCCCTCTGCGGGGGCCGCCCCCCGCTCGAAGACGATGGCGGACTCCACCGAGCGCGGCAGGCAGAGCTGCTTTCTGGTGGAGATCTCCCACTGGCCCGCTGACTGGAAGCAGAGCTCCAGCAGCCTGGGAGCCAGCAGAGCGTCGTCCTGGCGCGCGGTCTCCGGGGGCAGGTCGGCGGCCAGCTTGCCCACGGCCACGTCGCCCTGGACGTGGACCTTGTCGAGCACCTGGTAGGACGGTCCATGGAAGTAGATGCGGTAGATCTCGTCGCGCCGGACCTCCAGCGCGCCCTCGTCTGGCACCAGGGCGTTGGCGGACATGGCAGTAGGTAGGTTGGGTGGGTCGCGACTGAGCAGCAGGTCGGCGCTGAAGTGCAGCTGCCGGCGCTCGGCGATGTCGGCCTGGGTCGGCCGCAGGATGGACTCCAGCGTGGCGTGCACGCGCAGGGCGCCCGCCTCGTCCGAGGGCCCGGCCGCCGCGCGCAGCAGCAGGGTGCGCGGCTGGTTGCGGTGGAACTTCAGCGGGCTCCGGAAGACCAGGTCTTGCACCGCGGCCACTGTCATGCCGGGAGCCATCAGGCAGGCCAGCTCGGCGAAGAGCTCGGTGCCCACCACCCCTGGCAGCCAGGGTGTGCCCGCTCTCACCTGGTGGTCGGCGAGGAAGGGCTGACGCTGCGGATCGTAGTCGATCTCGATTTCCAGGCCTCCGCTGCAGCGCGCCGCGCGCAGCTCGCCAGCTGCCAGGAAGGCGCCACCGCCGTTGCTCAGCCGCTGGGCCAGGCGGTCGGGATCCAGGCCTCCGCTGGCATGGGGATCGTCCGCCAGCGCGCCCAGGCCCTGCCCCACGAGCAGCTCGCCGCTGGCCTGGCTGCAGGAAAGCTCGCGACGCACGGTGGGCACGCCCACCGCTGGGGGCAAGAGCTCGATGCCGGCCAGCTTCAAGATGCGGGGCAGGGAACCCCGCGTGGCCATGCCGATGTCCTGCCAGGCGGTCCAGTCGATGGCGATTCCGCGGGTCTCGGGTCGCCAGTGACGCAGGCTGCACATCAGCTTGCAGAGCAGGTCGTTGGCCGCGGCGTAGTCGGCTTGGCCGCGGTTGCCGAAGCGCGCCGCGATGGAGGAGAAGACCATCACCGCGCCCAGGGGCATGCCCCGGGTGGCGCGTAGCAGGTGGAAGAGGCCCTCGGCCTTGACGTCGAAGACCAGGTCGAACTCCTGGGGCTCCTTGTCGGCCAGGACGCGGCTGACCTCCAGACCGGCGGCGTGCAGCAACACGTCGATGCGCTCGTGCCGCTGGCGCAGCCGCTCCACGATCCCCTGGACCGCTTCGCCGTCGAGCAGATCGGCCTGGTGGTAATGGACCGTGGCGCCGGCGCCCCGCGCCACCTGTATGGAAGCGAGCAGGGCCGCCTCGCGCTCCAGGGTCATCAGCTCCCGGTCGATATTGCGGGGCGTGGGCCGACGGCCCTGCTGTCGCAGGTCGTCCGCCAGCTTGCGCTTGAGCGCCACCTGGTCGCGCTCGAAGAGCTCCAGGTCGGGGTGGCCCTGTCGTGGCGCGGGCACGCGGTCCAGCAGGTGGAACACGCCGCCGCTGGCCGCGGCCAGGTCCGACACGATGGCGCTGGTGATGCCGCCCGCCGCGCCGGTGACCAGAAAGACGGTGTCGCGGCCCAGCTGCGCAGCGGGCGCAGTGGGCGGCAGCGGCCGCTCTTGCAGGACCACGCCGAAGCGCAGGCCGTCGCGGTGGCCCACCTCCACAGCGCCCGGGTCGGACAGGGTCTCGGCCAGCAGCGTCTCGGCCGGCTCGACCGAGCGCCTGCTGGGCGCGAAATCCACCACCTTGACCAGGGTCTGCAGGCGTTCCTGCCGATAGGCCTTGGTGAAGCCGGCCACGGCGCCGCCCAGCGGCGCGCTGGCCCCGTCGGGGCCGTAGCCGTGGTGCCCGCCCAGGCGGGTGGCCGACACCAGGAAGCTGCCGGGCTCGCAGACCACGTCGTAGAGTCGTCGCATGACCCGGTACAGGTTCTTCACCCGGCTGGTGACGGCCGCGCGCCAGGCCTGCGGATCCATCTCCTGCAAGACGGGCTCGACGTCCAGCGCGGGCAGCCAGTACACGCCCTGGATGGGACCCTCGGCCAGCAGCTGGTCGAGCTGCGCCTCCATGGCCTGCGGTTCAGCCGTCGGATCCAGCGAGAGCACGGTCACGCCGCGCTTTTCGAGCCGGGAGGCCAGGCTGCGCGCCACGCCGCCGCGGTCCTTGGCCAGCAGCACGCGGCTGGCGGGGCCCAGCTCTACGCCCGTGGACTGGCAGAGCTCCAGGGGCGGTCGCAGCCGAGGCATGGGCACGCGTCGCGGCACCTCGTCCGCTCGCGCCAGGTCCCAGCCCGACCCGCTGTCGGGCGCGGCTTCGGGCTCCGGCGCCGCGGCGGTCGGCTCCGCGGCCTGCGCCGCCTGGGGAGCCAGGTCGGGCCTGTGGGTGCGAACGAAGCCCACCACGCTGTCCAGGGTGGGGTAGTCAGCCAGGCTCATGTCGTCCTGCTGGGGGATGTCGAAGACCCCTCGCAGCGCGGCGAAGGTCTCGGCCTGCTTGACCGTGTCGATGCCCAGGTCGGCCTCCAGGT
>CAYVQL010000063.1:16806-41060 GCA_964454135.1 uncultured Enterobacterales bacterium
AGTCTTTTCGGCCACGATGGCCAGCACCTGCGCGGCCACCGGATCGCTGGCGGGCGCGGCTTCGGGCTCCGGCGCCGCGGGAGCTGCGGGCGGCGGTTCTGCGGGTTGTGCGGGTTGCGTCGCAGCGCTTGCCAGGTCGGGCCTGTGGGTGCGCACGAAGCCCACCACGCTGTCCAGGGTGGGGTAGTCGGCCAGGCTCATGTCGTCCTGCTGGGGGATGTCGAAGACCTCGCGCAGTGCGGCGAAGGTCTCGGCCTGCTTGACCGTGTCGATGCCCAGGTCGGCCTCCAGGTCCAGGTCCAGCTCCAGCAGGTCCTCGGGATAGCCAGTCTTTTCGGCCACGATGGCCAGCACCTGCGCGGCCACCGGATCGCTGGCGGGCTGCTCGGCGGCCGCCTCGGGCGGTGCGACAGCTGGCGGCGCAGCGACGGGTTTAGGCGGTGCAGCCACCGGCGCGGGCGGCGCAGCGACTGGTTCGGGCGCCGGGGCTGCGACGGGCTCGGGCCTGGGAAGCAGCGGCCGCGGAGCGGGCATCAGCCCCTCCACGGGGCTGGACGGAGGCAGGGCCATGGGCGCCGGCCGCTCGTAGGACACGGGGATGGTACGGGGACCGTCCATGGCCACCCGCACGGGGCCGTCACCCTGCTGCCAGGAGCTGGGGACGGGCAGGCGGCTGGGCGGCCCTTGGTCCACGACGCGCAGTACGCGCTTGACGACCTCGGTCTGGGCGCGTTCGTAGCCGCTGGATGTGGCCAGCCAGTAGTCGTAGCGGGCCTGGTCGTCGATACGGTCCAGCGAGCCGGGGATGCGGCGCACCAGGCTCATGGCCACCTGGGAGCCGAAGCCGGCGGCCAGACGGATGGCGTACTGCACCGGGTACCAGCCCCCGCGGCTCAGGTTCAGCGGCCCCAGGTCGGGGTCCAGCTCCCTGAAGTTGGGCACCGGGGGCACCACGCCGTGCTCCAGCACCTTGACGGCCACCACGTCTTCGATGCCCACGCTCATGGGGTGACCGGTCAGGCCCTTGGTGTTGCAGATCAGGATCTGGTTGACGGCGTCGCCGAAGACGTGGCGCAGGGCCGCCACCTCGGCCGAGGCGCTGCCGCCGCGGGCCGGGGTGAAGGTCTCGTGCGAGACGAACACGGTGTGCGGCGCCATCAGCCGGCGCGATAGCCCGTAGCGCCGCTCGGCCGCGGTCACCAGGCTGTCCAGCACCTGGCTGATGTGGTCCACGTCCAGGCGCGTGCCGTGGAAGGAGCTGTTCCTCTTCTCGGTGGACAGCAGCTCCACGATGCCCCGCATGCCTCGCTCGTGCACGGCGTCTTCGCTCTCCAGCACCAGGGCGGCGCAGCCCATGCCCACCAGCATGCCGTGCCGGCGGCGATCGAAGGGCAGGGCGGCGTCCTCGATGTTGTCATCGGTGGCCGCGGCGCCCACCGCCAGGAAGCCGGAGCCGATCCAGGGGAAGAGCTCGTCGCCCGTGACGTTGTCGGCGGCGATGATCAGCACGCGCCGGCAGCGGCCCGCGCGGATCCAGTCCTCGGCCATGGAGGTGGCCTGGGCCGTGCTGGCGCAGGCGGCGTTGACCTGGGTGTTGGGACCGCGGGCCCCGATGTACTCGGCGAACTGGGAGTGGCCCATGGCCAGGATGCGGAACAGGAAGCGGCGGTCGAACTCGAAGGGCTCTGCGGCCAGCTCGGCGCGCAGCGCGCCGCAGCGGCGCTGGATCTCCAGCGCGGTGTCCGGATCCCTGGTGTAGAGACGCAGGTCCTCCATGGCTTCCAGCTGGTCGTGCCGGCTCTTCCAGGTGTAGTAGCGGCGCATCTCGTTGGCGAAGCGGTCGTAGCCGGGAAAAGCGCTGGCGAAGATCACGCCGGTCTCGTCGCGTAGCGACTCGGGTAGTCTCCAGCCTGTGGGCAGGTGCTTGCCCTTGGCAGTGCGCCGGTACTTGCGCACCAGGGGGATCCCCGCCTCGCGCAGGGCGTCCAGGCCAGCGGCCATGGCCAGCTGCGTGGTGATGTCCAGCGCCTCCACCAGCTTCGGCGGGACGCCGTACTCCTCGCTCAGATCGAAGCGTCCGGGCCGTCCTGCCAGCTTGATCACCTCTTCGGTGGCGCGGATGGTCTCGAAGTGGCCCGAGCCGTCCTGGCCCTTGACCAGGCGCACCACGTGCTTGTCCAGCATCTGCTTGCGGAAGCGCTCCGGGATCAAGTCCATGAACTGCTGGCCGCCCAGGATGCGCTGCACGTTGTCCCTGGCCATGATGGCCTTCTCGGCGCCCGGCAGGCCCAGGCCGGTGCCGCTGACCACCACCGAGCCCAGGGGCTCCACGCTGGGCTGAGCCTCGGGCGCGGGCTGGGCGGCAGGCTGCGCCTGTTGCAGCACGGACAGCAGGGCGCGGCCCAGATCCTCGGCGGAGAGGGCCGCGGGATCGGAGACGGTGGGGGGAGCTGAGAGGGCCGCGGGAGCGGAGAGGGAAGGTGAATCTTCAGATTTCATCTGCTTTTCCTCCGCCCCGTAGCCGGCGGCGTACAGGCCGCACAGGGCATGGTTGAGGGAGGTGAACTCGCCGGTCTTGGGGTGGTTCGTGAACAGGGAGACGATATCGGGCCGCCCGCCCAGCACGTCGTCCACGAAGCCCTTCAGGGCGCGCTTGGGGCCCACCTCGACAAAGGTGCGCACCCCGGAGCGGTAGAGGTGATCCAGCCCGGCCACCCACTGCACCGGGGAGGCTATCTGGCGCTCGAGCAGGTCCTTGACCCGCTCCACGCCGCTGGGGTAGGGCTGGCCGGTGACGTTGGCCACCAGCGGCAGCCTGGGCGGCGAGATGGACAGGCGGTTCAGCACCTGGCGCAGCGGCCCGCTGGCGGGCGCCACGATCTGGGTGTGGAAGGCGTGGCTGACCGGCAGCCGCACCGCGCGATGGCCTTGTCGTTGGAAGGCCTCCATGGCCTGGCGCACGGGTTCGCTGGCGCCGCCGACCACGAACTGGCTGTTGCTGTTGACGTTGGCCAGCACCGCGTAGCCGTCCACCTGCTCCAGCGTGCGCAGCACGGCGTCGCGGGGAGCGAACACGGCGATCATCCAGCCGGTGTCGTCCACCTGCACCTGGCTCATCTCGCGACCCCGGGCCGCAGCGGCCTCCAGGGCGTGGGCGAAGGGCATGACGCCGGCGCCTATCAGGGCGGCGTACTCGCCCAGGGAGTGCCCCATCACCATGTCGGGCTCGAAGCCGCAGGCCCGCAGCAGCGCGGCCAGCGCGGTGTCCATGGTGAGCACGGCTGGCTGGGTCACCGCCGTGTCCATCAAGGCTCTCTCGGCGGCCTGGCGCGCGGCCGCGTCTTCGCTGTCCACGAAGAGGTAGTCGGTCAGCGGACGGCCCAGGATAGGGGTCATCACCTCGTCGGCCGTGGCGAAGACCTCGGCCACCACCGGCTCCTTCTCCACCAGGCGGCGTCCCATGTCCAGGTACTGGCTGCCCTGTCCCGGGTAGAGGAAGGCCAGCTTGCCGGGCCTGGGTCCGCGGCCGTGGAAGATGCCCTGGGCCTGCATGGCCTGCCACAGCTCGCGGCGATCCTCTTGCAGGGCCCGGCGCGCCTTGGCGAGGCGGTCTTGCAGCTGGGGCAGGTCGCCGTAGTCGATCAACAGGCGTTCGTTGGCGGCCAGCGCACCGGCGGCGGGCCAGGCTGGCGCAGGCGCTGCCGAGCCAGCGGCCAGCTCACGGACCTTTTCGTCCAGCTGCGCGGCCAGGTGCGCGGGTGTCGCGGCTCCCAGGGCCAGGATGCCCCGCAGGGGCGCCTGGGGCGGGCTGGCCTTGGCGCTGGCTGCACTGGTTGCGGGCTGGGCCTGGATCTGCGCGTTCTGCGCGTCGGATGCCGCGCTCTTGGCGCTGGGCTTGGGGCGACGGCGGGTCAGGAACCCGGGCCGGTGCTCCTCGAAGACGACGTGGAAGTTGGTGCCGCCGAAGCCGTAGGCACTGGCCGCGGCGCGCCGCGGCGCGACCTCGGGCTCGGCCCAGGGTCGCAGCTCGTGGTTCAGGAAGAAGGGCGAGCGCTCGAAGTCGATGCCCGGGTTGGGGGGATCGGCTGCCACGGTGGGCGGGAGCTGCTTGCTGCGCAGGGCCAGCACGGTCTTCAGCATGCTCGCCGCGCCCGCCGCGGCCTTGAGGTGGCCGATGTTGGATTTGACCGATCCCAGCGCGATGCTGGCCCGCGGCGCTCCGTCGAAGATCTCGAGCAGGGACTCGGCCTCCACCACGTCGCCCACCTTGGTGCTGGTGCCGTGCGCCTCCACCAGGGTGGCGCTGGCCGGGTCCAGGCCCGCGTCCTCCCAGGCGCGGCGCATGGCGATGCGCTGGCCGATGGGGTTGGGCGCTGTGATGCCCTTGCCCCGGCCATCGCTGGAGGACCCGAGCCCGCGGATCACGGCGTAGACCTGGTCGCCGTCGCGCTCGGCGTCGGCCAGCCGCTTGAGTAGGAACACGCCGCAGCCCTCGCCCATCACGAAGCCGTCGGCTCCCCGACCGAAGGGCCGGCTGCCGCTGGCCGAGAGTGCGCCTATTTTGCAGAACTTGACAAAGGACGAGACCGCCATGTTGTGGTCGATGCCGCCCGTCAGCACCGCGTCGCAGCTGCCTTGGCGCAGGCTCTCCACGGCGGCCGAGCAGGCCGCGAAGCTGGAGGCGCAGGCCGCGTCCGTGATGAAGCTGGGCCCACGCAGGTTGAAGACGTTGGCCACCCGCCCTGAGATCACATTGGGCAGCTCGCCTGGCATGGAGTCTTCGGTGATGGGCAGCCTGTCGCGGTAGAAGGCGCGCTCCCAGTGTTCGATCATCGCCGCGCGCTGTTGGGCGGGCAGGGCCCGGAAGGCCTCTGTCCCCTCCAGGGTCCGTCGGGACTCGGGAAAGGAGATGCGCAGGTGGTTCTCCAGGTGCATGTCCCCGCCCATGGCCGTACCCAGGATCACCCCGACGCGCTCGGTGTCGAGCGGCCTGCCGGGGTAGCCGTAGTCGTCCAGGGCCTCGGCGGCGGCCGTCACGGCCCACTGCTGGCCCGGATCCATGGATAGCGCCACGCGGGGCGGGATGCGGAAGCGCCGCCAGTCGAACTGGAAGCCTGAGACCCAGGCCCCGATCTTGCTGTAGGTCTTGTCGGGCGCGCTGCGGTCGTCGTCGTAATAGTCGGCCACGCTCCAGCGCTCCGGCGGCGTCACCCGGATGCTGTTGCGCTTGGCGCAGATGTTGCGCCAGAAGCCGGCGCTGTCAGGGGCGTCGGGCAGCACGGCGCCGATGCCGACCACCGCTACGGCCTGCTCTGCATACGTGTCGCTCATGGCCATTCCTCCTCGCCAGCTCGGGCCCTAGGGCGCCGGGAAGGCGCGCTCGAGCTGCTCGGCGACCAGGTTCATGTCTTCCAGCTGCCCTTGCTGCGCGCGGATCACGGCTGGCAGGCCCAGGGAGCCGGCCAGGTCGGGGTCGCGCTGGCCCGCGCCGGTGGCCAGCCGCAGGCCGTTCCATGCCACGCGTTGGGCGGCGTCCCGGGCGTGGATGCGGGCCATGGCCCGCACCAGGGAGGGCTCGAAGCCCATGGGCCCGGCCGCCCCGCTGGCGGCCCGCTCGCAGAACACCGCGGCGGTCTCCGCGTAGCTGATGAGCTCGCCCAGGCGCAGCAGCACGTGCTGATTGCGGGTCAGTCGGTCCATGCGGCAGCGCTCCAGCAGCGCGGCCAGGGCCTGCAGGGCCAGGGCGGCCGTGGTGGCTCCGCAGTCGGGCGAAGAGGCGCCCAGCGCGGCGCAGCGCTCGGCCCAGTCCTGGTAGTGCCGCCCGCGAGACTTGAGGTGCAGCTGCCAGCGGTCGCGCTCGATGGTGCGCTCCAGGATCTCCGAGGTGCCCTCGTAGATGGTGGTGATCCGCACGTCGCGCTTGATCTTCTCAACCATGTACTCGCGGGTGTAGCCGTAGCCCCCGAGGGCCTGGATGGCGTCTTCAGCGGCCTTGTTGCCGGCTTCGGATGCCAGGTACTTGGCCACGGCGCCCTCGGTGGCCAGCCCCGGCTCGCCCTCGTCGAGGCGCTGGGCGGTCCACTCGATATAGGCCCGGGCGGCCTCCAGCCGCACCGCATTGGGCACGATCAGCTTGTGGGTGAAGCCCTGCTTGCGAATCAGCGCCGAGCCGCCCTGCACGCGCTCCTGCGAGTAGACGATGGCGCGCTTCAGCGCGGCCCAGCCTGCGCCCAGGCCGAAGGCCGCCACCATCAGCCGCGTGTAGCCGAAGACCGCCGCAGCCTGGATCAGACCCTGGCCCTCCACCTGCCCCACCAGGCGATCGGCCGGCACGAAGACCTCCTCCAGGAAGAGCGCCGCCGTGTTGCTGGCCCGCAGGCCGTGCTTGTCCTCGGGCTTGCCGCAGGAGAAGCCCTCGGTGTCCCGCTCGACGATGAACCAGGAGGGCCCGTCGGGCGCCACGGCCAGGATGGTGTACAGCTGGGCCACGCTGCCATTGCTGATCCACTGCTTGCGGCCGTTGATGCGGTAGCCCTGCAGCTGACCGTCCTCGTGCTCGGGGGTGGCCTTGGAGCGCAGCAGGGAGAGGTCGCTGCCCGCCTGGGGTTCGGTGGCGCCGTAGGCCACCAACAGGCCCTCCTCGGCGATGCGCCCCATCCAGTGCTGCTTCTGCTCCTCGGTCCCGCCCACGATGATGGGATCGGTGCCCAGGAAGGTGGCCAGCACGGCGGTGGAGATGCCCAGGTCGATGCCGGCCATGGTCTCGGCCACGCGGTAGATGTCGTAGGCTCCGGCCCCGAAGCCGCCGTACTCTTCCGGTAGGAAGAGCAGGTGGATCCCGAGGTTCTCCGGGTCGTACAGCTCTTCCAGCACCTCGTGGGGGAACTCGTCGGCCGCGTCGAGCTCCAGCAAGCGATCGGGGGTCAGCTCGCGATCCGCGTAGGTGGTCAGGGAGGTGAGGATCAAATCCAGGGTTTCGTGGTCAAGTCCGGCCATGGTCCAGCTCCTCTGGCGGAAAAACCGACTGTTCGGCCACTAGAACGACCAGTCGGCTCAGCTACTAGACCGACCGGTCGGCTCAGTCAAGGGGCAAAGACCCAGCCTGACAATCGCCCCCTGGTGCGGCAGTCGCATATTGTGCTGCGGCAGCCGTTATTAGCCTGAAAGCTACTCTTCCGCGTCTGGGCGCTCTGGGAGCCTGCTCAGGCTGCGCAGCCAGCGGTGCAGCACGGCCATGAACTCGTCGATGGCCCGCTGCGCGTCGGCGCCGTCCGGATCGCAGAGGTCCTGGATCAGCAGTCCGGTGTAGGCGCCGAAGATGGTGGCCGCCACGCTGCGCAGCTCGTCTTCGCTCAGGCGCCGGCCGAAGGCCGGCCGCAGGATTTCGCCGATGGCGGTGCGGGCGCGCCGGAAGAAGCGCGACAGCGCGGCGCGCACGTCGCGCTCGCGGCGCGCTTCGGAGGTGAACTCCACCCAGAGCGGCACGATGGAGCGGCCGCGGCGCACCTCCAGCTTGACCGAGGCGGTGATGGCCTCCACGTAGTCGGGCTTGGTCAGGGCCTCCTCGAACTGCAGGTGGAGCTCGTCCATCACCTGGTTGGCCCAGGTGTCGAGGATGTCGATGAACAGATCCTGCTTGGAGGCGTAGTGCCAGTAGAGGCTTCCCTTGGAGATGCCCGCCTCGCGGCAGATGTCGTCGACCGAGGTGGAGTGGTAGCCCTGGTCGCGGAAGCAACGGTAGGCCGCCTTGCGGATCTCCGCGCGCTTGGAGCGCTTTGTCGGGGTGCTCATCACGGTCTTCACCTGCCTCTCTGCTCGTCGGGCCCTGCGAATCGACATCGTGGGCTGTGGGGGCACAGGCTACCACCCCCGGTCCAGGGGCGACAAACGGGCCGCGCAGCTGGAGCGAAGGGCGCCCCTGCCTTCCCGATCCGGAACCGGCCCGGTGCTATCCTGGTCCATCCAGGCGGGGTGCGCCGCCCCATTCCCTGGTTTCAAGGAGCAGGCCCGTGTCGAAGAGAAGCACTCCGAGCCTTGCTGGCAGGATCAATGCGCGCGCCGTGCTGCTCGTCCTGCTGGCCTGCTTTCTGGGCGGCCTGCTGTGGGCAGGTTGGCGCAGCCCGACCGCCTGGTTCAAGTGGGGCCTCTGGCTGCGCTCCTGTCCTCCTGGGCAGCCTATTCCCGAGCTGGGCCTGGAGGCGCGCGTCACCGAGCGGGGCGAGCCCGTGGCGCTGCGCCTGCAGGCCTGGGCGGCCCTGCCCGAGCAGCGCATGGACCGCTTTCGCCGGGTGAGGCTGAGCCGCTTCGAGCCATCCCTGGCCCTGGTCGGCACCGAGGGCCAGGAGTGGCCCATGGAGCCGCTGGAGGACTGGGTGGAGGATGGCTCGGGCGACCTGTCGGCGCAGGCTCTGCTGCCCGAGGTGCCCGATGGCGACTACCTGCTGCGCGCCAGGGCCGAGACGCCCATGGGCCTGGCCGAGGCGCAGGCGGAGCTGGCGCTCTACGCGCCAGCGCTGGTGCACCTGGCCACGGACAAGCCCATCTACCAGCCCGGACAGACCATCCGCTTCCGCGCCGTCAGCTTCCGCCTGAAAGACCTGACGCCGCTGGAGGGCCGGCCCGGCCGCTTCACCGTGCACTCTCCGGAGGGAGACCTGTTGCTGGAGGAGCAGGTGCCTTCAGGGATCTACGGCGTGGCTGCCGGCGATCTGCCCCTGTCCAGCAACGCCGAGAGCGGAGCGTACAAGGTGGCTTATGGGACAGGGGCCGCCAGCGACGAGCTCATCGTGCAGGTGAAGCGCTACGAGCTGCCGCGCTTCGAGGTGCGCGCCGCCAGCCGCCAGGCCTGGTACGGTCTGGGAGAGCGGCCCGTGGTGGCGGGGCAGGTGCGCTACCGCTCGGGCGCACCCGTCGCCGGGGCTCAGCTGGAGTTCAGCGTCGCGTCCGCATCGGGCTCGGACTGGCCCCCGCCCACCTCCTGGCGCCAGCCCAGGCAGCTGTTCAGCGGAGCGGAGGGCGAGTTCTCCATCGAGCTGGACCCGGTGCCACCCGATCTGCACGGCCAGGCCACCATCCAGGTGCGCGTCACCGCCCGCGAGCCGGCAGGGGAGCGCGTCGAGAGCGCCTGCTCCGTGCGCCTCTCCTCCACGCCCATCGTGGCTGCGCTGGAGAGCGAGCTGCAGGACGGCCTGGTGCCCGACTTCAACAACCGCGTCTACCTGCGCTTGACCACGCCGGACGGACGGCCCCTGCCCGGCGTCGAGCTGCAGGTGAGCCGCGCCTGGGATCCCGCCGACGCGGGCGTGGCCGCAGGCACGGACGAGGACGCCGTGGCAGCCCTGCAGCTGGATCCCGGGCAGCCGGTCTCGGTGCTGGTTCCCCCCCGTCCGGTGCGTGAGCCCCTGCCCTCCCAGCAGCGGCGCGTACGGCGCCAGGGCCTGGCGGATCTCTTCTCCCGCGGCGAGGTCTCCCTGGGGGAGCGGGTGATCCTGGATGCCTGGGACGAGGCCCTGGAGCCCTGCGCGCTCTTCGTGGAACGCAGCCGCGCGCGGCTCTCGCTGGGTGTGCAGCTGGGCGCCGACGGCGCGCTGCGTCGCGTTCTGGCCGGAGAGAGCGAGCTGGAGCGCTGCGCGGCGCGACTGCTGCGGGCGCAGCGCGGCCCACAGGGATCCGAGCGCTTCTACGCCATGGAGTGGACCGTGGAGGCGGCTGAAGGCGCACGCCTGCGCCTCTCCCAGGTGCAGGGCCTGCCCGAGGTGCCCAGCGAGGTGGCCCAGGCGCTGGAGCGCGGCCGCCAGCGGTCTCGAAGTTGCGTGCTGGAACGCGAGGAGGAAGAGTGGCTTCCCTCCTACCTGCACTGGCGCGCCCGGCAGGGGAGCGAGGCGCTGGAGCTTTCCTGGCGTGCCGATCCCGAGGCCAGCGGCGCCTGGAGCGCGGGGGAGCTGGCCTGTCTGCGGGGCGCCTTCGCGGGCCTGCGCCTGGAGCAACCCGCGTCCTTCGACGCCGAGGGCGTGGCGCGTCCCCTGGTCCAGCCGGATGGCAAGCGCCAGCGCGCGGAGCCCGCTTCGGCCACGCTGCGCACGGCCTACGAGCTGCGGGTGCGCGCCAGCTTGGACGGCGTCGATCTGGGAGAGACCACGGTGCTGGCGGAGCCGGGCAGCGTGCCCGACCTGCGGTTGCGGCCCGAAAAACCCGTGCTGAAGCCGGGCGAGGAGCTGCGCATCAACGTCCTGCGCGGTCCCGACTTCAGCGGCTCACTGCCCAGCGAGGATCAGGAGCTGCCCCTGCTGAGCGCCGGCCGCGAGGTGGCGCAGCTGGACTACGACGCCGATGCTCGCACGATCTCAGGCCTCATCCCTGCCGACGGGGAGGTGCACGGCCTGCTGACCGTGCAGCTGAGTGGCGTTCGGGCGCTGCTCTGGGTGCCACGACAGGCTCCCCTGGAGCTGGAAGTGGAGCCGCTTCAGGCCCAGCTGCGTCCTGGTGATGACCTGCGGCTGGAGCTGCGCACCCGGGCCGGACAGCAGCGCAGCCCGGCGGCGGTCAGCCTCTTCGGCCTCGATCAAGCCCTGGGCCAGCTGGCCAGCTTGACCGGTCCCGATGATTTTGGCCGCGTCATCGTGCGCGCCACCAGCCGCGGGGCGGCCTTCGGCGTCTTCGACGCCCGCGACCTGCTCACCGGCCGCATCCGGGGAGAGAACGCCCTTCTGGCGGCCCTGCGGCGCATCGATCACGTCCCCCGCCTGGAGCTGGAGTCCTCGGAGCGGCGGATCGAGGACGCCGCGGAGTTCGACGTGGAGGGCCCTGCCCTGGGCGGTTTCTACGCCCTGCTTGGGGACGCCCGGCGGCGGGTGGCGGCCTGGGAGGAGGCGGCACCTCAGGATGAGCTGATGACCCCGGAACGCATGATGGCGCTCTGGGACGAAGCGCTGCAGGCGCGCATCGACCAGGGGCAGCCCAGCGTCGATGCCTTCGGTCTGCCCCTTAGCCTGGACCGTCTGCCGGACGATCTGCTGCAACTGGCGGATCCGCGGCTGCTGGTGGCCGACGCACGCCGCCTGCCCGAGGACGTGGAGAACTGGCGCGCTGCGGTGCGCGGGGAGGAAGGATGAGCCAACGAGACGAAACTCGGACGCCGCGCTGGCTGCATAAGAGCTGGACATGGTCCGCCATCGCCCGGATCTTGATGGGCGGAGTCGCTGTCTTCGTGATCGGCGGTCTGGGCGCCGTCGCCGTCGGCCTGCTCTTCGGGGGCATGGGCTGGGAGGTCGTCAGGTCTCCGGAAGCCTACATAGACCAAGTCCCGGAGCGCTTCGTGAAGCTGGTGGCGGAGCCGGAGATGGAGTTCGAGGCTCGTGACCCCGCCAGCGCCGAGGAGAGGGAAGCCGCGGCATTCGAACGTAGGAGGGAGGCCGAGCGGGAGGTGCTCGAGAAGTCGGCGCTCTTGGAGATGATCGGCACCCGTGGCTCGGCTGCCAGCGTCGAGGACCTGTTCGGCGAAGGGGATCTCGGAATGGACCTGGACGCAGCCCTTGCCGATGCTGGGGGCGTCGCCGTGGCTGGTGGCGGTGCCTCCCTGGCCGAGGCCCAGGCCACCCTGCGCTCCTGGTTTCCGGAGACCTTCATCTTCGAACCGCTGCTCATCACGGATGAGCAGGGCCGCGCCGCGCTGGACGTCACCGTACCGGACCAGCTCACCACCTGGCGCGTGCTGGGCCTGGCCCACGACCGCGCCGGCCGGCAGGCCGGAGCCCTGGCCAGCTTCGCCTCCACGCTGCCCCTCTACCTGGACGCGCCCGCCCCGCCCGATCTGCGCGTGGGCGATCAGCTGCGCCTGCCTCTGCAGGTGGTCAACAACCGCGATCAGGGCTGGAGCGGGCGCATCGAGGCGCGCGTGGAAGGCGCTGCGGCCCGCGGGGTGCTGGCCGGCGGGCTGTCCCTGGAAGGCCGCGCCAGCGCCCTGCGCTACCTGCCGGTGGAGGCCCTGCGGCCGGGTCTGGCCAGCATCGAGGCCCAGCTCGGCAGCGCCGACGCGGTGAAGCGTCCGCTACGGGTCGCGCCGCTGGGGCGCCCCTTGCGGCGCGTGCACAGCGGCGCTCTGGCCGGCAGCCAGGAGCTGAGCTTGAGCGCCCCCGAGGGCGCCCTGCCCGGCGCCTCCGGCCTGGAGCTGGTGGTCTACCCGGGCCCGCTCTCCCTGCTGCAGGCCGAGCTGGGCAGGGCGGCCTCCCTGCCGGCGCGCCTGTCCGACCAGCTCTACGCCTACGCCCTCTCCGGTGCCGGTCAGCAGCTGGCCCAGCGCCTGGGGGTCGAGGCGGATGAGGTGGCGCTGCGCCGGCTGCGGCTGCAGGCCTGGCAGGCGCTGGTGCGCCGTACGCGGGCGCCGTCCGTCAGCGAGGCCTTGCTGGTGCTCTCGGGGCTGCAGTCCGTGCAGGATCCCATGGCCGCCGCGTTGCGCGAACGCCTGAGCGCCCAGCTGGCCCAGGCCCAGTCGCCAGACGGCTCCTTTGCCGGCTCCTGGGGCGGCCGGCAAACCAGCCTGGAGCGCGGACTGGTGTTTTCTGCCGAGGCCGCGCGCCTGGCAGGGGAGTCCCAGCCCTTGCTCCTGCGGCGCGCCGAGGGCTTCGTGGCGCGCCACGTGGACGAGGTGCGCGATCCCTACACCGCCGCCGTGTTGTTGGCCGCGGGCCTGCCCGATCCCGAGCGCAGGGAGCCGTTGCGCCAGCTGCTGCGGAGCGCCGCTGTACGACAGGAGAACGGCGGCGCCTGGATCGAGCCTGGCAGCCGCTCGCGCCGCTGGGACGGCAGCGCGCCGCGCACACTGGAGACCACGGCCTGCGCCGTGGCAGCCCTGGCCCAAGACCCCCAGTCCGAGGCCCTGGTGCAGGAGCTGGGCAGCGCCTTGCTGGGCTCCTATCGACCCCGCAGCGGCTTCGGAGATGGCGTCACGGGCCTGGCCGCGTTGCGGGCCTTGAGCACGCTGGTGCCCGAGTCCCTGCCCGAGTCCGTCCAGGTGCGGCTCTGGCTGGAGGAACAGCTCATCCTGGACGAGCAGCTGCGGCTGGCCGCGGGCCACGTGCCCATCGTGGCCCAGGCCGCCCTGCGCCACCAGCCCGGCTCCCAGAGCTGCCGCCTGCAGGTGGAGCCGGCCGTGCCCGGCCTGGCCTACGCCCTGACCGAGGAGCACTGGGTTCCGCCCGAGCCCCAGGGCAGCGAAGACGCCTTCAGCCTGCTGCTCGAGCAACCCGACGCGGTGCGGGTGGGCGAGAAGGCGGAGCTGGCGCTCTCTGCGGCCGTGCCCGGCGGAGCAGCTTTTCGCATCCTGCTGGAGCTGCCCGCGGGCCTTGAGGCGGAGCGGGCTGGGCTGGAGCGCCTGGTCTCCCAGGACACGCTGCTCGGCTACGAGCTGGAGCGCGGCCAGCTGACGCTGCGGGCTCCAGCCCAGCGCGCCGGCGCTTCCTTCAGGGTGCAGCTGCAGGCCGTCCCCACCCTGGCCGGCCGCTTCCACTGGGGTCAGGCGGTGCTGAGCCTGGAGCGGGACGAGCAGCTGCGCACGGAGGCTGCGCCGGGGGCGCTGCGGGTGGGGCTGGGATCGTGAGCGTAGGGACCGCGCCCTTGCGCCGGCGACCTTGATCCGCTTCGGGTGGGGATGGATGATGGGTGGACATGGACGACCGGACCCATCGCTTCTTCCGCGGCCTGCTTGCCCATCCGTTCCTGCTGGGTATGGGCGTGCTGCTGCTGACGCTGGTCCTCGGCTGGCAGGCGGCAGGCGTGAAGACCGACTTCTCCATCGAGAACGTCTTCCCGCAACACACCCGCAGCCGCATCGACTACGAGCGCTTCAAGGCGCTCTACCCCCACGAGAGCGGTCGGGCCCTGGTGATGGTGGAGGCGTCCGACCTCTGGGAACCCTCCGGACTGGCGCGCCTTGGCGCGTTGGAGGAGGCGCTGGAGGGCCTGCCCGGCGTCGAGAAGACGGATGGGCCGCGCTCAGCGTTGGACATCTCCGCCACGGACGACGGCGCGATCCTGATCGAGGAGCTCTTCCCCGAGCCCCTGCCCGGCGAGGCCGAGCTGGAAGCGCGCCGGCGTAGCGCCACGTCGGATCCCATGTTCGCCTGGCGCGTGGCGCCTCCCAGCGGAGAGGCGGCCATCATCTGGGTGACCATCACCCCCGAGCAGGCGGCGGACGACAGCGCGCGCAACCAGTTCCTGGACAGCCTGCGGCAGGAGCTGGCCCGCCACCAGGCCGACGGGCAGCGCATCACCATCTCCGGCATTCCGATCATCCGCAGCGAGTACACGGAGATGATCCTGGCCGATCAGCTGGTGACCACGCCGCTGGCGCTGCTGGTGATCCTGGTGCTGCTCTACGCCTCGTTCCGCTCGCTGCGCGAGGTGCTGGCATCCCTGATCACCATCGCTCTGGCCATCGTCTGGACCCGCGGGGCCATGGGTCTGCTGGGGTACTCCGAGCAGATGTTGACCTCGGTGACGCCCGTCATCGTGATGATCATCTCCATCTCCGACACCGTGCACATCGTCTCCCACTACAAGGAGCGCCTGGCTGAACGGATCCCGGCGCGGGAGGCCCTGGTGGAGGCCCTTGGGGAGAGCGCCTGGCCCTGCCTGCTGACCGAGGTGGCCATCGCCGCGGGCTTCGCCAGCTTCGCCTTCTTCGACATGGAGATGATCAGCCAGTTCGGGGTGGCCACGGCCTGCGGCATGCTGCTGACCTGGCTGGCCAATATGACCGCGCTGCCCCTGTTCCTGGGGCTGTTCCGCCCGGCCGCGGCCACCCGCGCCCGGCGCTCGCGCCTGCACCTGCTCTTCGCGCGCTTCGTCGCCTGGATCGAGGCCCAGGTGGTGGAGCGCCCTCGGCGCGTCGCGGTCGTGGCTGCGTTGATCTGCGCTGCGGCGCTGGTCTGCGCCCTGAACCTGGGCCGGGAGTTCTACGCCTACGACGACCTGCGCGAGGGCTCCCCCATCGACGCCGAGATGCGCTACGCCGAGCGCATGGTGGGGGGGCTCATCCCCCTGGTGATCTTCCTGGAGCCGCGACAAGGCGAGAGCGGCGCTGGGGGCTGGCCCGAGGTCGACTCGCCCATGCTGGCGCCCGAGATCCTGCGGCTGGCGGACCGCCTGGCCTGCCACCTGGAGGTTTCGTTCCCGGACGAGGTGAGGAACGCCCAGAGCATCGCCGACCCCATGAAGAAGCTGCATGCCGCGCTGGCCGGCGAGGAGCGGGCCGCCCGCGATCCGCTGCCGGACTCCCGGCAGCTGGCCGTCCAGGAGCTCTTCCTCTTCGACGACGGCCGCACCGTGAACGAGGTCATCGACCCGGAGCGCCGGACCGCGGTGGTGCTGTCCCTGATCCCGGACGTGGGCAGCACGCGCACCGCCCAGATGATGGCCGAGCTGCGGCCGCACCTGGAGGAGGAGGAGCGGCGCCTGGCCAAAGAGGGCTTCCCGGTGGAGATCACCCTGACGGGCTTCGCCGCGGTCTGGGCCGATGTCTACGACGAGCTGGTAGGCGGCCTGCTCAAGTCCCTGGCCACGGCGGTGCTGGCCTCCTTCGTGGTCTTCTGCATCGTGCTGCGCTCCTGGCGCCTGGGCCTGATCGCGCTGGTCCCCAACCTGATCCCGCTGCTGATCACCTTCGCCTTCATGGGCGTCTTCGGCATCGACCTGACGCCCACCACGGTGTTGGCCTTCACCACCACCCTGGTGATCGCCGACGACGACACCATCCAGTACCTGGCCCGCTTCCGGGTGCGCTTCTTCGCGGCCCTGCGTGCGGGCGAGGCCGATCCCTACGCCGCGGCCGCCCTGGGCACGCTGCGGGCCACCGGGCTGCCCATGTTCATCACCTCCAGCGCCGTCTGCCTGGGGTTTCTGGTGCTGACCGCCTCGGATTTCCTGGGGCTGGCCAAGCTGGGGCTGCTCATAGGTGTCTCGCTGTTCGCGGCGGTCTTCGCCGATCTCTTCCTGGCGCCGCTGCTGTTGATGGGCATCCGGCCGCGGCTGGGGAGCGCGCCGCCCCCTGCGCCCCCAGCCGGTTAGGCCTGAGCTGCGAGCACGCTCTGCGAGAGGCCGCACGCTGATGAAGGTATCCCTCATCCAACCCCTGCACGCCGACCACAAGCTGGTCCGCAAGCGCAACGGGGGCGTGTTCAAGCCGGCCCAGCTCACCATGCCCTACCTGGCGGCCTGCACCCCTCCCGAGTTCGAGGTGGAGATCCACGACGAGATCGTGAGGCCCCTGGACATGGACGCCATCGCCGGCGACGTGGTGGGCATCACGGCGGTCACCCCTTTTGCGCCGCGCGCCTACCAGCTGGCCGATGCGCTGCGCGCCCAGGGGCGCACCGTGATCATGGGCGGACCGCACGCCACGGTGCTGCCTCGGGAAGCCTTGCAGCACGTGGACGCCGTGGTGCGGGGAGAAGGAGACCGCCTCTGGCCGCGCGCGCTGCGCGACTGGCGACAGGGGCGGCTGCAGCCCATCTACCTGGCCGAGGCGCCCATCCCCCTGCGGGATCTGCCGCGTCCGCGCTGGGATCTGCTGGATCCGAAGCAGTACATCGTGCCCCAGGTGGCCCAGGCCTCGCGGGGCTGCCCCAACGCTTGCGAGTTCTGCACGCTGCGCACGGTCTTTCCCGGCTATCGCACGCGCCCGGTGCGCGAGGTGGTGGAGGAGGTGGAGCGCATCCCCCACAAGCACGTGGTGCTCTGGGACGACAATATCGCGGGCGATCCCCGCTGGGCCAAGGAGCTCTTCCGCGAGCTGGCTCCCTTGAAGAAAGCGTGGTTCTCCCAGGCCACCATCACCGTGGCCCGCGATCGGGAGCTGGTGGAGCTGGCCGGAAAGAGCGGCTGCGCCTCGCTCTTCATCGGGCTGGAGAGCTTCAGCAAGGCCAGCCTTGGGGGCGCAAACAAGCGCTTCAACCGCGTAGAGCGCTACCGCGAGGACGTCAAGGCCCTGTCCGGGGCTGGCATCACGGCCGTGGCGGGCATCGTCTTCGGCTTCGATCAGGACGGCCCTGACATCTTCGAGCGCACGCTGGAGGGCGCCATCGACATCGGGCTGACCACCCTGACCACCAGCATCCTGGTGCCCTACCCCGGCTCGGATCTCTACGCGCGCATGCGGGCCGAGGGGCGGCTGCGCACCACGGACTGGGCGCGCTACACCTCGGACGAGCTGGTCTTCGAGCACCCCAGGCTCTCGGCGCGGCAGATCGTCGACGGCCACAACTGGGTGGGCCAGCAGTTCCACCGCTTGGGCAGCGTGCTGCAGCGCTGGTGGCGCACGCGCTTTGTGCGGCCCGACGTGTTCTGGCTCGCCAATTACACCAACCGGCGCTACTTCGACCTGCTCCCGCCGGGCAGGCTGCCCGAGGCGCAGCGCGGCGAGCCCAGCTTCGAGCCCGCAGCGGGCAGGCAGGCCTCCGGGGGGCGAACATGAGGATCCTGCTGCTGGCTCCGCCTGATTTCACGCCCTTTCTGGTGGGCGCCACCTACCCCACGCTGGGTATCTGTTCCTTGGCCGCCAATGTGGAGGGAGCCCAGGTGAGCGTGCTGGACCTGCAGCGCGTGGACGACGTGGATGCCACCCTCAAGCGCCTGATGATCGAGCTGGATCCCGACCTGGTGGGCATCTCGGCCATGACCTTCCTCTATCCGGCCGCGGCTGATATCGCGGGCAAGCTCAAGGCCCTGAAGCCGCGCGTCAAGACCGTGCTTGGCGGCTACCACGCCACCACCGCCTACCGCAGCCTGGCGAGGACGCCCGAAGCGCGGCGCTTCGACTTCCTGCTGCGCGGCGAGGGCGAGCGCAGCTTCGACATGCTCGTTCAGGCCTTGAAGTGCGGGGATGAGCGCTTCGACCGCATCCCCGGGTTGTGCTGGCATCGCGGCGGCGAGCTGGTCTGCAACCCCCAGGCCGAACAGAACCTGGACCTTTCGCGCATCGCCCTGCCCGCCCGCCACAAGCGCCTGGTGCGCGAGTTCTACGGCTGGGGCGAGCGGCTCGATCTGATCGAGACCTCGCGCGGCTGCACCAAGCCCTGCTCCTACTGCAGCATCCGCAAGATGTATGGCCGCAGCTATCGGGCCTATGACATCGACCGCGTGATCGAGGACGTGCTGATCATGCGCAGCCAGGGGGTGAAGCAGGTCGCCGTCGCCGACGACAACATCACCCTGGACGTGCCCAGGCTGAAACGGCTCTGCCAGCGCCTGATCGAGGATCGCATCCAGCTGCGCTGGCAGGTGCAGGCCACGGTGGAGGGCATCGCCTCGGATCCCGAGCTGTCCGAGCTGATGGCGAAGGCCGGCTTCTACCAGGTCTACCTGGGCATCGAGCGGCTGGACAAGGGCACGCTGACGCAGTTCAAGAAGGGGCGTGGAGCCGACAAGACGATGCAGGCGGTGGAGAACCTGCGGCGCTGCGGCATCCAGGTCTTCGGCGGCTTCATCATCGGCGCGCCCGACGACGACCGGTCCGCCATCGAGGAGCTGGTGGAGCAGATCCGCATCATGGACCTGGACGTGCCCCACATCGGCATCCTGGTGCCGCTGCCCGAGACGGAGCTGACCGAGGAGCTGCTGGAGCAGGGCTTGGTGACCAACCTGGATGACTACGGCAAGTACAGCTACGACTACGCCAGCGTGCGCACCAGGCACCTGAGCTCCAAGGAACTGCTCAGGCTGCGCAACTGGGCGCATGCGCGCCTGTACCTGGACCCCCGCACGCGCGCGGGCCGGCACTTCTACAAGCAGCTGCGCAAGCCCTACGTGCCGCGGACGCTCTACGGGTTCATGCGGCAGACGATCAGCGAGTCGCTCGCTTCGCGCTGAGTGCGGGCGGGAGTGTGGCGTGGTCTGGGTCTCTCCCTGCCGCCAGCAGGTGCTGGCGACGCAGCGGATGTGCCGCTGTCCGGACGCGAATGCCGTGCGGAGCCGATGATCGCGTTCAGAGGCTCTTCCGCCAGCGGGAGCCCTGGTCGGCCGCGGGTTCAGGCAGGGAGCGAGGCTCGGACGAAGAGGGGCAGTCGGGGTAGGGGAAATCACCCGTGCGATACCAACGCCTCACGGCGCTCGACAGCTTGAATTCCAGCACCTCGAGGGGATCGTCCTGGGCGCGGGCCTTGCAGGCCTTGTACCGTTCGCGGGAATCCCAGGACTTCACGGTTGCGATGACCGCTCCGACGACGGCATCACCATCCCACTTGCCATCGGTGAGCCCCTCGACGATCTGCGCACCGACCTCCCGCCCCACCTCCTCCCAGAAGGCCCGCTCTTTGTCCTCGGCCTGCGAGACCGCAGCGGTGGTCAGCACGGTGAAACAGGCCAGGTCCGCGAGCTCTTCCGGGTGGGAGGCCCCGGCCTTCCGGAAACCCCTTCTGGCCGCGGGCTCGATGGCCGCGCAGGTTGCCTTGCTCGTGGCATAGTTCTTGAGTTCCGCCTTGAAGTGCTTCGCGATCTTGTCGAGCTCGAGCTCGCACTTGGCCAGAGCGAGGGAGCTTGTCACCCGCTTCAACCTCGCGACAGCTTCCGTGCAGCGTGGATTGGCGGATTCCAGGCTGTCGCAGGCCTCGATCAACTGGCTCAGGGCGATCCAGCGATTGGTGGGGCTCCCAGAGAGTCGTGGCTGCAGGCTCTGCCAGCCATCCTGGAGCAGCGCATCGGCGCGGGAGAGTCTCTCGGCCTCGAGCTGCGCGGCCTCACGGTGCCTGTCGGGGGCGGCCACGCTCCAGGCCTTCACCGCGGCCGCCCTGTTGCAGGCCAAATAGCCGTCGTGCAGGGCATCCTCCTCCAGGCGCAGGGTGTGCGCTGCGAGCTTCGGGCGACACTTCGACTCGGTGTCGAGGTATTGCAGGTGGTCCCTCGCGGTCGTGCTGTTCTGGCTGGCGAGGAGGTCTACGCAGCGGAACTCGTTCAGCTGGCGCCGGGCCTCCTTCACTTCGCTGCCCTTTGGGAAGCGATTGAGGTAGGCCTGCCAGGTCTCGGTGCACGGCCGCTGTCTGGCCAGGCCAAGGAAAAGGTCGTGGCCGAAGGCCCGTACAGCGGCATTGTTGGGGCCCTTTGGATGGTGTGCGATGTACCAGTCGTATGTTGCCGGCTCCCCCTGTCGTTGCAGGAGTTCCCAGGCGCGGTGCTCGGACAGGGTCCTCATTCGTCGCTGCGCGCTCGGGGGCAGGGTCAGTTCGGAGCAGCGGAAGAGCTGCTCGGGATCTCGTCTCTTGCGCGCAGATTCACAGACCCTGCGTTCCTCGTCGGCGTGTCTCGCGTAGTCGGCGAGCATCAGTGCGAGCTGGTCCCAGGCCTGCAGGAGCGCCGGGAAGTCGCGCTGAAGGTTGGCACGGGCTTCCTTGGTGGCCTTGGCGTTCCGCTTGTAGTCCATGTAGGGGTAGTTGGTCTTGGTCTTGCCTCCCCGCCCGCGCGTCGAGCTGGCGCGCAGGTCCATCTTGCGCCAGGCCGCGATGACCTCGGAGGGGCGTTCGGCCTCGTGGTAGCCCCGGAGGAACTCGAAGGCAGGAGCGCTGCATCTGTCGCAGTACATGGTACGAACGATCTTGAAGGGCGGGGTCTTCCGGATGGCGCTGCCCGGGAGGGCGAGGATGTCCACGACCAAGGGGATCACAGGAACGATGCCCACCGTGAGCACGCCGACAAGGATGCCACCCGCGATCATCGAGCCACTGGCCTCCGGCTTCACGGCATAGCGCTTCTCGATGATGTCGTCGGCGGTGAGCGCTTGGGTCTTCTCAGCATCCCCACGCTGGCCGGACTCCGAATAGCGCGCGTGAAGGACGCAGCCCGACAGGAACAGGGAAAAGACGACGGAAAACCTGGCAGACCAGCACATGGTATCCTCCGAGGCGAGGGTAGCATGGATGAGCGTTATCACCCAGGATGCGCTCCGATCTCGGAGCCGGAGCCCGACAAGCGGATCGGATAGCTTCTTCGCCCACCCTGGCGGCCGCGCAGCCGCGCCAGCGTTCCGGAGGACCGATGCTCCCCCTCCTCTTCTTCGCCGCTTGCGCCCACACCCCCGAGGCCCCGCAGGAGACGGCGCCCGCCATCGTCCCCCACCCGCCCGGCAAGGCGACGGTGGAACAGCCCTACTTGGCCGACACCATCCTCTTCGCGGAGGAATTGCGGCCCGTGGCGGACGCGCTGGCCGCCCAGCTCGAGGCCTGGGGCTACGAGGTGCTGGATCCGGATCAGCGGGATCGGCTGGTCCGGCTGGCCTCCGAGGGCCGTCGGGTCGAGACAGGCGAGGCGTGCTCGATCCCCTACGTCCCCGGCAAGCTGCTGGACCACCTCTACCCCGACCACGAGCAGGCCAACCTGCGCGCCACGTGCGACGACGAGGGCGCCTGCTCCGTCGAGCTGACGATGAGGCGGGCACCTGCGGACGAGCGGAAGGGCCTCCTCCCCCGCTTGCGCGCGCCCTTCGAGGGCCCGGTCTCGGCGGACGCCGTGGTCGCAGCCATACCCCGGCTCGAGCGCTACGTGCGCCCGCAGGTCGCGGGCGGCCTCGTGGGCGGATTGGGCATGCGCGCGACGGAGGAAGGCGTGCTCGTTCGCGGGGTCTCGAAGCAGGGCGACTGGGGCGAGACCAGCCTGGGTCGCACACTGCAGCTCATGGACATGGACGCCTGCTGGGCCGACTGGCGCCGCGACCACTGGGCCAACCCGGTGCGCTTCGAGGCGGATGCTCAGGGCAAGGTCACCCGTTGCTCGCACAGCTACGTCCATCGCCTGCCCACGCCCGAAGGCGTCTGCGCCTGCGAGTTGCTCGCCAGCGCCGACTTCGGCCCCGGCGCCGCGGACCGCCGCGGCATCTTCGAGCCCTTCTCGTCCCGGCCGGCACCCGTGGACGCCGCCGGCAAGCGCATCGGCGTGACCACCAGCCGCGTGGAGTCGGACGAGCCCGGCTACACCTGGGCCGACTCTGGCCTGCCTCAGCAGCGCATGGCCCGCTGCCTGGTGGCTTCGGGCGAGGTGCAGGAAGCCAAGCTCGCCATCGAGTACGAGCTCGATCCCACGGGTGCGCCCATTGCATGGACCGCCGAGTGGCCCGCCTGGGTCGAGGACGAGTCCCGCGCCTGCCTGGAGCCCTTGCTGGCCACCGCTCGCTTCGGCTGCTCCCAGAGCGGCCAGCCGGGTCAGGCCACGGTGCCCGTGTCGATCTGGGCGCACTAAGGGCGTGGTCCTCCGGACGGTCGAGGCATGCGGAGCACCCCCCATCATGGCGCAGGGTAAGCACCGCAGATGAAGCACTCGAATTTCTCACCGTTCAATGAAGACTCTCTACATCGCACCCCCCCGCCGAATGGGAGCGTGAGCCGGGGCCGGTACGTCCTGATCCTCCTCGTCGGATGCCTCGGCTGCGGATCAGGCGGCGACGAAGCGCCTGGGGACAGCGCCCAGCCCGAGGATACATCCGCCGACACGTCGTACGACAGCGAAGGCCAGGACGACAGCCAGAGCGTTCACGACAGCCAAGGCGAGCACGACAGCGCGGAGGACTCCGGCGATCCTGAGCTGGAATGCGTCCCCGAGTCCGAGGCCAGCGTCACGCTCTGCGTCGATCGGTTCTGGGACCAGGAGCTCGACGCGACCTCCCAGGCGGAGGTGGACGCCGCCATCGAGGGCATGCCCGCAGAGCTGCGCGAGCAGGACCTGCAGGATCCCATGGACCTGGCGCGGCAGCTCCAGTGAGCGATCATCGCGACGAATGCTCTCTCCGCGACCTCGGTGGCTGTGCTGCTGCCCGACGGGACCTACGGCTTCACGGGCCTGGACGACGCCCACCCCTCCGTCCCAAAGGGCGACTTCTACCAGGAGCCGCTTCGTCCCAAGCTCTTCATCGGGCGGGACGATGTGGCCCTTCGCTATCATGGGACGGCGCCGAGCCCGTGCTGACCGCCACGGGCCCCGGCGTCGACGGTGTCCGCCACGGGCGTGTGTTCTTGCTGCTCGACAGCAGCGCCACGCGGCTCACGGTCCAGGGGCTGACCCTCCGTGGGGACGCGGAGAGCGACAGCTTCACGGACTCGGCCAGGATGCTGCATGAGAACGACGCCTCGTTGTACTGGCGGTCCCAGTGGGGCTCCGTCATGGTGGGGCTGAACGGGGGCGGCAACGAGGCGACCTTCGAGAACTGCAAGTTCGAAAAGGTGAACGGCAGCGCCATCAGCGCGGTCGGCGCGGTCGGCGCGGTCTCCGTGACCGGCTCCGTCTTCGAGGGCGCCCTGCCCGATCCGGAGGAGACCGACCCGGAGCTCGCCGTCGAGGCGCTCTTCGACGCCATCATGACGGAGTGGGGGACATCGCCGGGCACGGACTTCCACTCGGGCGTACGGCGCGCCTACGCGTACGGGCCCACCTCTGTGCAGGACAGCTCCTTCACGGGATTCGTCGAGGGTGTGCTGGCCTCGGCCGATGGCTACCCGATCCAGGTCTCGGGCAACAGCTTCACCTCCATCTACGACCACGGCGTCTACGTGCTCGGAGATGCGGGCGGCAGCTTCGTGGACGACAACCTCTTCGAGCGGATCGGGAACGGCGCGGTGAAGTTCGCGGGCCGTACCGAGGAGGAGCTGTGCGTCGCGGGTCTCCACGATGGCGCCATCCGCGACAACCAGTTCGTCCAGATGCGCAACGGCTCCCTGAACTTCGCGGGCGTCCGCAATCAGATCTCCGGAAACGAGGTCGCCGCCTATGACCCGGAGTCCGATCCTACCGGCTTCTACGATCCCTACGCCCGGCCTGACTACCACTCTCCGGATTCGTGGAGCTCTACGAAGGCGGGCCAGGCGGGCTGGGCGGATCACATCGTGGGGAACGAGTTTTGGGACAACGCCTCGGCCGACGGGGACTTCGCCATCTTCTTCCACCAGGACACGGACGTCGCCGACCGGAGCATCTCCGGGAACACGGTGTCGGGTGCCGGACAGACCGTCTACTTCCACCACCTCGAGCCATGCGATTCCAACCCCTCCCCCTGCTCGGACTACGAGCCATCGATCGAGGTGGCTGACGACGCTACGCTCATCATCGGGGCGCCGGAGGACTGCGCGGACTGCTACCCGGACGATCCCTCGTACCTCACCGAGCTGCCCTGACCTTTTCGGCTGGGCACAGGCGCGCCAGTGCCTGGACTGCTGCACGCGGGCGGCGCACAGAGGTGGGTTCCGCCACAGGTGGGGGCGATGGATGTCCCGGATCTAGGGTCAGTT
>CAYVQL010000064.1:0-40963 GCA_964454135.1 uncultured Enterobacterales bacterium
ACCTCACCGAACGGGAATCCCCTGCCCGAGCTTCCGCACCGCAGCCCGTTGGCCGTTGCCCCCGGGGGCTGTCAGAGCGAGTCGGTCTGCGCACCATCCAAGGCCGGATCTTCCTCCATGGGGGCGTCCATGGGCGTCATGAACTCTTCCCAGGGGATGCCGGCGGCCTGCAGCACCTGGTCGGCGAACCAGATGGGCAGCTGGTTGCCCAGGGCCAGGGCGATGGCGTCGGAGGAGCGGCAGTCCAGGCGGGTGGTGCGCTCGCCCTGCTGCAGGCTCAGGGTGGCCACGAAGACGCCGGAGCGCAGGTCGTCGACGCGCACCTGGGCGATCTCGCCGGAGAGCTCCCGCACCACGCTGTCCAGCAGGTCGTGGGTCAGGGGGCGCTCGTAGCGCCGGCGCTCCGATCGCAGGGCGATGGACAGGGCCTCGCTGGCGCCGACGCCGATGGGAACCACCAGGGTCTCCTGCTCGTCGGCCAGCAGGACCGTGGCGCCGCCGGCGGCGGGCAGCACGCCTACCACCTGCAGCGGCGTGAAGCCCTCGGGCGCGGGCTGCTCCGCAGCGGCGGCGTGAGCTTCGGCGGCAGCCTGCGCCTCGGCCGCGGCGGCCTCGGCCGCGGCCTGCGCCGCGGCATCCAGCCGGGCCTCGCGCCGCTTGCCCGCTTCACCGCTGCGTGGCCAGAACAGCAAGAGCGCCAGCAGCAGGCTCCAGCGCGAGGCGTTCAGGGCTTTCATGTCTTCAGAGTAGCATGCCTGGGGGCGAGCGCCGCCTCCAGATCCCGAATCGCCGGTTCTAGACTCAGAAAGTACCGAACAGTGCCGCTCCGCGGCCCGTGGAGACCAGGTTCAGGCGCACCCGTGGCCGGTCCGGAGCGAGCTTCAGGCTCGCAGAGGCCTGCTGGCGCGCTTCGTTTCTCAGGTGTTGGCCCGTCCCGCAGACCATGGCCATGCCCCAGGCTGTCGCTCCAAGCCCCCACCAGGCCAGGCTGTCGCTGCCGCCCAGACGGAAGCTCAGGCTGGCGATCTGAGTGGCTGAGGCGCCGGCGGCGATCCATCCCAGCTTCGCGTCGCCAGGACCTCCGGAGCCGGCGATTCCCTTCGCCCCGATGACGCTGCCGCTGGCCAGCACCACCGGACCCAGGATGGCCGATCCCCATCCTCCTGCGAACAGGACGAGGCCTGCGATGGTTGCCGGCTTCTGGTGGGAGGTGTCGCCCCCGAAGAAGGACATGTCCTCGAGGGCGATGAGCGCACCGAAGGCGGCCACCGGCGGTCCCGCGTAGCCCAGCACCGCCCCGACCTTGCCCAGCCCCCGGCCCGCTCGGTAGGACGCCGAGCCGGACGGCGCGCCGGTGGTGTCGGCGGGCGTGGTGGCGGGCTCGTCGGCCCGGGTCGCGGGCGCCAGCAGGCCAGCCGCGCAAAGGAGAGCCGAGAGGCTGAGCATCGTCTTTCTTCCTGGCTGACGTGGCTGGCCGGACTACCCCAGCTCCGCCAGCTCCGGGATGTCCTCCAGCTTCTCGAAGCCGAACTTCTGGGGCGCAAAGCTGAGCGCGAGGTCCTTGCCGCGCAGCTCGCCGTCCGCCAGGAACTCCTGGCCCAGAGCCCCTTGGGCCCACTCCACGACGCGCTCGATGGTGGGGACCGGCACCTGGCAGAGCTTGGCGAGCCCCAGCACGGCCACCAGGTTGTAGGGCACGTCCTCGGAGAGGTAGCGCGAGCTGAAGTCCGGCACGTAGCCGCCCTCGACGGGCAGCATGGGACAGGTGAGGCCCGTGTAGGCCCGGTTGGTGGCGAAGCGCGACAGCAGGGTGGAGTCGTCGTCGATGTACTTGCCATAGGCGCGCATGCACCACGGGAAGATGTGATGGACGACGGACAGGTCCAGCGAGGGGTAGCGCTCCTTCAGCACGGCGCAGAGGGACAGGATCTCGTTGGAGACCTGGTCCATCATCTCGGCCGTGGGCTCGTCGAGGCCCTGGTAGAAGAGCGGCGGCGTCTCGAAGGGGGTGCGGCCATCCCAGCTGGCGAAGTTGCCGTACATCACCGCCGGGTGGATCACCTGGCAGAGGTTGGAGAGCCCGATTCCCAGGAAGCCGCCGGGCACAGGCGGACACTTGATGCGGATCAGCCTGGACATGATGTCCGCGATCTCGGGCAGCCGGGCGTCCGGCCGCGCGGTGATCTCCATGAAGGGCTTGGCCCCGAGCACCTCCACCGAGTAGCCGTAGTCGTCGGCTCGACACGCCCAGGGCAGGTTTTGCAGGGCGAAGACGCCGTAGGAGTCCCGCGCCCGACCCACGCGCGCCATGGCGGCGTCCACGCACCAGTCGAAGCCGTTGGTGGCGCAGATGGTGCCGATCATGGCGCCCTCGTCGACGAAGGGGGCCGCGTCGCGCGCGTTTTCTTCGAAGGCCTGGGCCGGAAGGCACATGATGAGCACCTGGCAGCCGGGGATGACCTCTTCGGGGTGTTTGGAGACCTTGTCGGGAGTGCCCTGCACCCGGGCGTTGCCGTCGTCAGGGCCGTACTTGGCCAGGATTCCGCCTCTGGAGATGCCCTGGCGCCACAGCTCGGCGCGGTCCTTGCGGGGGGCGTAGACGTGGCAGCTCCAGTCGGGGAGGCTCGAGATAAGGGCGGCTGTGGCGTGGGCCGAGTTCCCGGCGCCGAGGACGCAAGCTGTCTTCATCATCACGCACCTTTCAGAAAAGAGGGGATGGAGATGGCCTATGTTGCGTGCATTGCGCCGTCAAACCGGCAGCGGTGCCACCGCTGCGCGCATGGTTCCTCACGGCGCGCAGAGGAGCGCCCCGGGGCCTGGGCCTTCAGGCGCCAGGCCGGCTGAGCAGGCGCTGCCACGCCTCCAGGTCGCGCACCGCCCAGGCCAGGGAGTCGGGCTGGCCCCGCTCGTTCACGAAGCTCAGCCTGAGCAGCGCCATGCCCTTGGACTTGCCCAGGTGGCTGCGGGAACTCTCCACGGCCGTGATGTCGCTGCGCCGCACCTCGAAGCTGCGGGCGGGCATCCACATCCGGAACAGGACCCGTTCACCGGTGGCTGCCAGGCAGCCGTTGCCGCGCACCTGGGCCATGCCCAGAGACTCGAGCCCCATGCAGTTGGCGCTGGGATCCATCAGCTGCACCTCCTCGTCGCCCAGCGCGGCCAGCAGCTTCGCCTGCGTCTTGTCGCGCAGGGCGCGCAGCCAGAAGACCAGACCGCCCAGCGCCGCGCCGATGGCAAAGACGATGAGCGAGACGTAGATGGGGGGAGAGATGATGTCCATGTCCGGAGGATATCATGGGCTCCGATTTGCGCGTCATGGCGCCTGATCCCGCCAGCTGGCCTCGATGACGGCGCGCGCTTGCTGCGCCAGGGTGTGGGCGTCCCCGGTCTCCGAGCCCGCGACAGGGATGGGCTCGTGCACGATCAGCTCCACCGTGCCGGGACGCAGGGCGATGGTCCTGGGGGGCAGCACGCGATTCGAGCCGCGGATGGTCAGGGGCAGGATGGGGATGCCCAGGTCCAGGGCCATGTGGAAGGCTCCCTTCTTGAAGGGGCGCAGCTCGCGTCCATTGCCCCTTGTTCCCTCTGGAAAGAACAGGATCGAGCGACCATCCCTTATCTTGCGCTTGGCGGTTGCCAGCGAGGCGATGGCCGCCCTGGGGCTGGAACGGTCTACGAAGACATGCCCCATCTTCTCGCAGGCGATGCCAAAGAAGGGGACGCGACGCAGCTCTTGCTTCATCACGAACTTCAGGTCGTAGTCCAGCCAGCCCAGCAGCGCCCAGGTGTCCACGTGGCTCAGGTGGTTGCTGACCACGACGTAGCTCTGGGCGGGATCCCTGCGCGCAGCGCCTCGCACCGTGACCCGCATGGGGATCAGCCCCATCATCAGGTGCGACCAGAGAAGGCCGGAGAAAGCGCCGGCGCGCGGACCGAGCAGGAAGCTGCCCATCAGGGAGGTGATAGCCAGCACCACGGTGACCAGGCCCAGGATCGGGATGTAGACCGCCCGGGTGTACGCAGCGTAGAGGAGCTGGCCGGGAGAGGGCATGGACCTTGCGAGCGTGAGGGGGATGTGTACAAGGAATGCTGCCGGACGGGAAGCGTCAAGCGCTTTGCCGTCGTCGTCGCCTGGCGCCCAGGCAGAGCAGCAGCGCCCAGCAGGCCTGCGCTCCCGGTACGGCCCTGGCCTGGGCGCAGCCCGCGCTGCGCTCGGCGGGCCGCAAGGCCAGATCGCGGCACAGGCTGGCGTCGGCCTTCAGGTCCGCGTATCCGGGCTTGGGCAGGTAGCCGGCCGCCGTGGCCACCAGGATGCGCTCGGCCGGTGGCGAGAAGAGGTGATAGCGGCCGAAGGGGCCGCCGGCGCGCAGGGCCTCGCCGTTTTCGAAGCGGGTCTGCGGCATGTGCAGCTCGGCCTGCAGGGGCGTGCCGTCGCGCGCGTCGCGCACGTGGCCCGCCAGGGGCGGCGCGGCCAGCAGGTGTCGCATCATGCCCGGCAGGAGCGAGGCGGCGTGCGCCCAGGCCTCATCCGCCGGGGGCTGGAACTCCTCTCCCGTCTCGATCAGCAGGGCCAGGCCGGCCTGCTCGGCCAGCTGCCAGGCGAAGAACTCGCCCTCGGCCGAGGGAGGGCCGATGGCGCCCTTGTAGCCCAGCTCCTGCGAGAGCGCGCGGGCCCGCTCCTGCAGGTAGTCGCCGAAGACGTGATCGTGGCAGGCGTAGCCCCAGCGCACCTCCAGGCCGAAGCTGTGGATGTCCAGGTGCTTCTGGAAGTGGCGCTGCTGGGAGAGGGCCATCAGGGTGGCGGTCTCGGGCTCCGAGGCCGGCTCCGGGCCCTTGTACTTGCTGGAGTCGGTCTCCTGGCTGCCGGCGCAGTCGGCGGTCCAGCCGAAGGGGAAGTTGCGGTTCAGGTCCACGCCCACGCCGTCGTCGAAGACGCGCCGGTTCTTGCGCCACATATGGTCGCCCTCGAAGACCCAGGCGTAGCCGTCGGGATTGCAGATCGGCACGATCCAGATCTCGTAGCGGTCCGTCAGGGCGCGGGCCGTGTCGTCCTCGTCGTAGTCTTCCAGCAGCGCCCGGGCCAGGCTCAGAGCCACCAGGGGGGTGCCCAGCTCGCGGGCGTGCAGGCCGGCGCTGACGAGCAGGGCGGGCTCGTCCTGGTCCTGCTCCGCCTCGTCGGAGATGCGCAGGGCGTAGAGGTGGCGTCCCTCGAAGCTGGCCTGCTGGTCCAGGGCCTGGGTGAGGTCGATCATGACGCAGCGCGAGGGGTGCTGCTCGGCCAGCAGGGCCATCTCTTCCCGCACCTGCTGCGGATCGAGGTAGCCCTCGGGCACGACGCCCGTGTCGGGCTGCGGCTGCGGGCGTAGGGGCCTGCCGCGCTCGAGAACTACGGGCCGCAGGCCGCGGACGCGCAGCCGCTCCAGCTCACCCGGGCTGACCACCAGCTGCAGGCCCTGGGCTCTGTCCGGCAGCAGGTCGAAGCCCTCGCGCTCCAGCTGCCGGGCCAGGGCCTCGGGCTGATGGGATGGCAGCGAGACGCGGGCGGAGCGCTGGCCGCGAGCGGCTCCAGCGGCCTGCGCCGTGCAGAGAGACAGCGCGCAAAGCGCCCAGGCGAGGAGGGGAAGGAGGGGGGAAACCAAGGCTCGGCTCGTGAGGGGGGGGAGTGGATCATATCCAGTGCGGCGCTGGGCGTGGGCACGGGCCTGCGGCGCGCATTATGACGCCGAACCACGGCCCCATGGTGTTTGCCCACAGGAGCGCGGCCATGACCTCGAAGTACCCCTACCGATACCAGGTCCGGAAGTCCTTTCGCTTCTACCAGATGAACCAGGAGACCAAGGCCGCGCTCAGGCGCGCACTGCAGCGCCGGAGACGCGCCGAGGCGCTCAGCCAGGCCACGGGCGAAGAGGACGAGGAGCTGCTGCAAGTGCTGCTGCGCATCGGCCTGGATCCCGAGACCACCAACCTGCTGCACCTGGTGCCCCTGCTTGAGGTGGCCTGGGCCGACGCCGAGATCCAGGACGCCGAGGCCGTCATGCTGCGCGAGGTGGCGGCGCTGCGCGGCATCGTCCCTGGCACGCGCTCCTACGACATCCTGGAGTCCTGGATGCAGCGCAGGCCGGCGGACGAGGTCTTCGACGCTTGCAACCAGGTGGTGTTGACCATGCTCGACCAGCTGCCCGACGAGGAGAAGGAGCGGGCCCACGGCGACCTGGCGCAGCGCATGCAAGCCGTGGCCGAGGTGGCCGGTGGGATCCTGAACTGCTTCTTCACGGTGGAGCGCGAGGAGAAAGAAGTCATCGCCAAGCTGCTGACCGAGATGGGCAGCCACCGGGCGCCCGCCGAAGGGACCTGAGAGCGCCTCTGGCGCCCTTCGCGCCATGCAGGTTCGGTCCCACGGCGATCCCGACTCCTTCCTCGCGACGGTGGGCGCGTTGCTGGAGCGCCGCGAGGCGGAGAACAATATGCTGTGGGGGATCCTGGACCTGATTCGTACCCAGCGGGAGAGCCTGGCCGGCGCGCCCCTGATGCTCAGCGTCTCGCGGGGCGGGGAGGCCACGGCAGCCGCTCTGTGCACGCCGCCCTGGGGACCGGCCATCACGGCCGCCGGCGGCGCGGAGTGCCGGGCGCTGGTCGAGTTTCTCCACAAGGAGCGCCCCGACATCCCCACGGTCATCGGCCCCCGCCCCAGCGTCGACGCCTTCGCCCAGGCCTGGGCGGTGCGCAGCGGTCGAGGCTCGTGCCTGCTGCACGCCATGCGCAACTTCCGGCTGGAGAAGGTCATCGTGGAGGGTGACACTTTGACTCGCGGACAGATGTGTCAGGCTGACGACACGCATCGCGCGCTGGTGGAAGAGTGGATTGCGTTGTTTCACATCGATGCGGGCGTGCCTCTGCGCGAATCGGCGGCTGTGCAGGCCCGCAGGCTGTTGGCGGGTCGCAACGTGTTTCTCTGGATCGACGGCGAGCCGGTGGCCATGGTGGGGCGGGTGGGCCGCACTCCCCAAGGGGTGCGCATCGCCTACGTCTACACGCGCTCGGATAGGCGCGGCAGGGGCTACGCCACGGCGTTGGTGGCGAGCTTCACCCAGCAGCTGCTGGCCGAGGGCGCCCGCTTCGGATTTCTCTTCACAGACGCCGACAATCCAACCTCGAATGCGATCTACGAGCGAATCGGGTATCGCTTCGTCGGGGACTTCGCGGTGTTCGGGTTCGAGAGGGAGGAGGGGTAGGGCGGGCGGGCTCCGCCGCTTCGGCGCCAGGGGTTCCAGGGCGTCAGAGCAGCTGATACAGGTCGGGGATCCAGAGCAACCTGCCCGTGGCTACGCCCACCTGCGTCTCCAGTTGCCACACCACCGCGCCTTGCGCCGGACCTTCCGGCTTGCCGTCGATCTCGGTGATCAGCCCGAACTGGGACCAGGAGGCCAGGTAGCGCTGATCGCCGATCTTCTTCACGTCTCCCAGGATCCGATTGAAGAGGCCCTCGGGGTGGGTGAAGGACCATACCTGCGCCAGGCTCATCACGGACTCGTCCCAGGCCAACTCCACGATACGCGACTGTTGCGGCCAGTGGTGGTGGCCGTTGTCGAAGACCATCATGCCACCGTCCCAGATCTGCGAGAGGTGGGGATGGGACCAGAGACCCTCCTTTGGAACCGTGAACTGGTTGTCGTCCCCGCCCATCTTCCACAGGATCTCGCCGTTGGACCGATCCACCTTGAACATGGTGTCCAGGTAGGAGGCCATCAGGTAGTACGCGTCGTCCTGTCCGCGCAAGGTCAGCAGCGAGTTGGCGTGGCTCCAGTCGCGGGCCGTGGAGTTGAACGCGCTCTCGAAGCAGTGCTTGCAGTAGGGCTGGGGATCGTCGTAGTGGTCGAAGAGATCGAAGACCACCTGTTGATCTTCTTCGCTGCCCCCTTCCCGGATCTCGACGATGGTGTCGCCGGCCAGCTCGGCTTGTTCTTCGTGGTAGTCGTCGAAAGTCCGGAACTGGCAGCCGATGAAGGCGTAGCTGCGATCCTCGAGTTGGACGACGTCGTGGTGTCCGGTGGCGGCCGCCGTCGCGGTCCTTTCGGATCCATCGATGGAGAACCACTCGATCTCGCTGACGTCATCCTCTTGCAGGATGTCGCTGTGAATGAGGTAGAAACCCCGGCCATCGTGGCCAGGCCGCACGCTGGTGACCATCCTGTCCGGGATCTGCAGATACCAGACCACCTCGCCGCTGCGATCGAAGATCGTGACCCAGCTTCCGCCCTCCTCGAAGAGCGTGGTGAGCAGGTAGCCCCCGGCGTGCGTCGTCTCCTGAGAGGGCTGCGTGACCGTCACCACGCTCACCTCGGCTGGCGCGTGCTCCAGCGCGAAATCACCTCCCTGCAGGCCGATGACCTCGCCGGCGGTGTTCCTGGTGATGGCCTGGAAGCCGTAGCTCTGCCCCGCCGCCAGGCCCAGCAGCACGACCCGATGCTCGCTGGTGGCCTCCTCTGCGATGGGAGTGAGCATGGATAGATCTCGGTCCGCCCCGTAGCGCACCTGCGACCTGCCCAGCTCCTCGGTGGTCCAGCTGATGGTGGCCACGGTGGGCACATGCTCGCTCAGCTCGACACTGACTGCGGACAGCGCCGGGATCGGATCCTCGTCGCTGCAGGCCCAGGCCAGCGCAAGAGCGGGCGCCCACGGCCTGCAGACACGGAGAGGAGAGGGCGCGGACAATATCATTCGCGCACCTATCTGATCCGGCTCTTGGCACGCCAACTCCGAACGGGCGGATAGGGGGGAGGGCTACCTGTTCTTCGGATTCTGATCCGCAGGCAGCCGGTCGGGATCAGAGAATCAGGGATCCATCACCTGGCGGTGGTGGCCCGAGAAGCTACTGTTCAGGTTGTCGTAGACGCGGCCCAGCTCGCCGCTGTACCAGAGCCAGCCGATGGCGCCCAGGAAGATCAGGGCGGCGATGGTCTTGGGGTTGATATCCATGGATGGTCATTCTACTGCGGAAAGACGTCTTGCTGCCAGCCGCAGCTGTCGCGGGCGGGAGGGTGGGAGCATGGGCCCCGGATCCGTCCGCAGAGCCCGCGCAACAGTTGTGCATACCTGCGCCGCCCAGCCTTCACAGTGGTGGAGGGCAGCGCCGGCGTTGTGAGAGCGGTTGCCGTGCAACTTGTTGAAATTCCATGATTGCTTGATGGTGGCGGAGCATGGCATGCGGCTTGCTTCTGCTGGGTGCGAACGCCAGCGAGGTTGCTGGCGCAAGACCAAACAGAACACCACGGAGCACACCATGAACGCCCAGACCCTCTTCGCCACCGCCGCCTTCGCCGCCATCGCCTTGCACCACCACCAGGCTCAGGCCTGCAACATCTGCGACATGCCCCTGGTGGAGTCCTTCGCCACGGTGGAGCTCACCGGCGGCTACATCGACCTCAAGCCCATCGGCGTGGTCGAGACGGACAGCTCCGGCTTCGTGGGCCTCAAGCCCATCGGCTACCTGGCCACCGGTAGCGACGGCTCCGTCAGCCTCAAGCCCATCGGCAGCGAGGTCGCCACCGAGACCTACGAGTTCGACTGGACCGTGGATCCGGCCGATGTCTCCATCTCCTTCCGCACGGTCAGCGACGACCTGGCGGGCCTGAAGCCCATCGGCATCATCGAGGTGGACGACAACGACCTGGTGGGCCTGAAGCCCATCGGCATCTACGAGACCGACAGCAGCGGCTACACCGACCTCAAGCCCATCGGGCTCGACTACCAGGACGACGAGGCGATCGAGCTGGACCTGCTGGGCTCGGAGGACTCCGTGGATCTGGCCGGCCTCAAGCCCATTGGCACCGTGGCCACCGACGCCGACGGCTACATCGACCTGGAGGACGTGGGCAGCATCGAGGTGGAGACCAGCGGCGCAGTCGAGGTTCCCAGCAGCACCACCTCCAGCTCCCAGGTCATCGACGCCAGCAACTACTACACCGCCGAGTACCTGCTCAGCCGCTATACGCGCTAGCATCGGCAGGGCCCCCGGTCGCCCGCCGGCGCCGGGGATTCTTTGCGTGGGCTAGGGGTCTGCGTCCCAAGCGGGAACCTGCTCGGGGCAGCGCGCCCACTCGTCCTCCACCAGGGATCTGATGCAGTCGACGAACAGCAACATGTCCGATGCCATCTCGATCTCTTGCTCGTCTACCACGAGGAGGATCTGACTCACCGTGGCTACAAGCGCCTTGCGCTTATCCTCATCGAAGTCTGGGCAGCCCTGGGCGCGTTCGAGCATGGCTCGCAGAAGCGGGATCTGCTCGATCAGCTTCTCCATCTGGGCTTCATGCCGTTCCCTCCTGCGGGCCGCGGCGGTGAGCGTGCGTCTTCTCGCTTCGTTGGCCTGGCGCAGCGTGTCGCTCAGCACGATGGCATCGGCGGGGCGATCCCGCCCAGGCAGGTGCTCCAGTTCCCGTAACAGCGGGTCGAAGCGCTGGGGCGTCGGCCGCCCGCCCCGACTCAGCTCCTGGGCGAAGGCGACCAGCAGCGCGTCGAGCCGGAGCTCGCCTGGCGCCTCCCCGACGTCGGTGGGCAGCGCGGTGCTCGAGATGGAGCGTTCAAGCTCGTGCCCCTGCCCACTTGCCGGGTCGCGGTAGCGCAAGCGCGCGGTAGCCAGGGTTCCAGGGGGCGCTCGCGGATCGAGGCGCAGTGCGAAGAGCGCTGTGGCTCGCTGGTCCGCGCTGAGATCCGCAGGCAGGTTGTCGGGGGGGGCGGCTCCCACCTGGCCCTCATGTCCAATGCGTCGATAGGCCTGGACGCGCTTGGGATCGAAGCGGATGTCGAGGCTGGCCTCTTTGCCGATGAGCGCACCCGAGCCGAAGAGGCCCCGCTCGAGAGCACGCAGCGCGGAGTCCGTATCGCTGGCGCTGAGGAGCAGGCCATCGCTCGCCGCGGCCAGTGATTCCAACGCGGGATCCCGGCGAGTGCTGGCACCCATGGCCAGGGCGCTCAGGGTGACGGCGCCGCGGCGCCGCTCCACCTGGGCCTGCGCGGCGTGGAAGCCGACGATTCCTGTGTCCAGCAGGCTATCCGTGCAGAGCACGACGCGGCCAACGGCCTGCTGCTCGTGGTCGGCGCCGAGCATGTCGTAGGCGGCTCGCAGGGCGGCGAGGGCGTTGGTGGGGCCCTGTGTCCGCAGCGCCGCCAGGCGTCTCACCAGGCGACGCTTGCGTCGCAGGGGAGCCAGCTGTTGCAGGATCTCGGGCCGAGCGTCGAAGGCCAGCACGCCGATCTCGTCATGCGGTCCAAGCTTCCCCAGCAGGGAGCGCAGCGCCGACTGCAGAGCCGGCAGCTTGCTTGGCTCGTCCATGGAGCCGGAACGGTCGATGAGCAGGACTGCGCGCAGCGGGCGCCGCTGCGGATCGAGCGCGCGCGCGCGCAGGGCGGTGCGCAGCAGCACGTCGGGCTCATCCAGGACCGCAGGAGCTGGCATGGCGTCCAGCTGCAGGGTGAGCGGAGCCCCCTGGGGAGCAGGAAGGCGCTGCTTGAGAGCTGGCAGGAACTCTTCGATCCGCACTGCATCGGGGGGCGGCAGCTGCCCTCGACGCAGGTAGGCCCTGGTGGCCGTCCAGGAGGCGCTGCCTGTGTTCAAAGGGATGAAGGCGCGCGGTGCGGAGCCCGTGCTCAGCCAGGGATCGTCCTGCTGTGTCAGGAGCACGCGCTCGGGCAGCGGGAAGAGCTCGGATCGGGATGCCGGGGCTTCGAAGCTCCCCTCGCGGGGACCGTGGTCCGGAGCCATGGCCGACAAGCGCTGCAACAGGACGTCGGCCTGTGGGGCGGGCTCGAAGGAGCGGCCCACGCGCTCCAGGTAGCCCTGCAGGCAGCGCCGGGCGTGGTGGGCGCTCTGGCGGTAGACCAGGTGGAAGCTGGCCCCGTTCAGCCAGACCCGCGCGTCGTCCGGGCGCTCTAGCATCATGGCCTCGTAGGCCAGCGCGGCCTCGTGATACAGGCCGAGCCCGCGCCAGGCGATGGCCAGGCCCAGGCGCGCCTCCAGCGCCAGCTCGGGCTCCAGGAAGGCGCGCTCCAGGCCGGGGAGCGCGGCCTCGAAATCATCGTAGTACAGTGCGATCAGGGCCAGGCCCAGCTGCGCTTCGGGGTGGTGGGGGCGCAGCGCGAGGGCGTGTTCGAACTCGCACTGCGCACCGGAGAGATCTCGCTCCTGCCAGCTGGCCCAAGCCTCTTGGCAGGCACGGCCCGCCGGCGTTGCGTCTTGAGCTGGCGCCGGCGGACCGGGCAGGATCTCCTGTCGGAGGGGATGCCAGTGGGGATGCAGCGCGGCCAGCCGGCTGCGGGCCAGGGCGTGTGGCGGACCGGTGAGCAGGTGTTCTCGGCAGATCTCCAGCGCGGCTGCATAGCGTTCGACGGCGGCCTCCAGCGAGAGATCTGTCTTGTCCGCGAGGGCCATGACATAGAGCTTGCGCTGTTCCTCCTTCAGGTGCGAGGGCACCCAGGACTCCTCCCAGGCGCGCGCCAGGTCCTCCTGGGCCAGGCCCAGCAGCGTCCGGAACTGGGCCGCGGCCAGGGGGGCCGCCTCGCTCTCCGTCAAGGCCTGCTCCAACTGGAACAGGGCATCCCGCTTGGTGAGGATCTGCGCGCGGAAAACCTCGTCCGCCACCTCCTTCGAGGCTTTCGGATCGGCGGGGCCCGGCAGGTCCAGCGCCGCGTAGGCGCGGAAGAGCTGCAGGGCGGACTGGAGCGAGGGGTGCAGCACGGCCGCAAGTTCGTTCACGGGTTTCGCTGGCTCGGCGGCGACCGTGCCCGTCAGCAGCAGCAAGGCAGCCAGCAGGGGCCTGATGCATCTCGTCATGGCGCTGCGCAATGGGCTTCCCGGCGGTCGGTGCTTGGCGGCGCCATCATACCCCGCTGGCCGGCTCGGTGCTGATACATCTGTGACGCGTGTTGAGCCGTGTCAATCTCCTGCGAGAGCTTCAGTCCGGCACCATCCTGCGCCGGCGGCCCGAGAACGCACCCGCCAGCAGCAACAGCAGCGCGCCCATTCCCCGGGCCCGCCCCTGGGCTGCGCAGCCGCAGCCGCCGGCCCCTGCGCCATCCAGGGCCGCCCCGGTGTCGCCGCTGTCCAGCGGGGTCCACTGGCAGGACTCGCTGGCCTCGTCGCAGTACGCCAGCCAGCCATCGCGACTGCCGCAGTCGCGCTCGCTGCCGGCGCAGGTGCCGGCCGAGCAGCTGTCGTCTTCGGTGCACCAGGCGCCGTCGTCGCAGCTGGCGCCGTCGCGCAGCGGCTCGGCCACGCAGGCGCCCGCGTCCGGATCGCAGAGGCCGACGGCGCAGTCGCTGTCCAGCTGGCTGCAGTCGGGCACGTCTTCGTGAACGCAGAAGCCCTGGTCGCAGCGCTCGCTGCCCGTGCAGGGATTGCCGTCGTCGCAGTCTCCGTCCTGCTCGCAGAGCTCCAGCGAGCGCGTGGGATCGCCGTAGAGGTTGAAGAGGGCGCGGGTGGCCCAGGCGAAGCCCGTGCAGTCCACCCAGTCGTAGACCTCCAGCCAGCCGTCTCCGGGCAGGGCCCACTTGGTCCAGGCCAGGGCCTCGCCCGCCGTGACGCCCTCGGACAGCAGCAGGGCGTAGAAATAGGCGGCCGTGGTGCCGCCGGCCAGCTCGGGCCGCGGCTCCCAGGTCTCGCCGAAGTCGGGCGTGGAGCCGTAGGAGACGCGCGTGGCGGCCACGGTGCCCGCGGCACCGCCCGACAGCAGCGCCGTGGCGATGTTTCCGGCGTCCTCGGGCCAGGCGTTGTCGCAGGACATCTGCCAGGTGAAGGCGCCCCCGGCGCTGGCCAGGTCCGGGGCGTCCGAAGACTCCAGGAAGGCCGGCGAGCTGGTCTCGTCGTCGTCGCCTACGCCGTCCTCGTCGTGGTCGGCCGACCAGATCACGCGGTGGACCGAGTCCATCCAGCCGTGGCCGGTCCAGATGACCATGCCGGCGCCATGGTTCCAGCGCTCCACCAGCTCATCGCGGCTGAGGTCCAGATCGCGCGGGTAGGGGCTCGGAAGAAGCCCTTCGCCCTCGAAGAGCCGCAGCGCCCGGTCCTGGAAGCGGCTGTCCAGATCACGGTAGATGGTGGCTTGTATGCCGGCACCGTCGCTGTGCTCTTCGTAGATGCCGCCAAAGGCGGTGGAGGTGCCCCCGATGCCGAGCAGGGCCGCGGGCAGCAGCACGGTGTCGCGGTAGGTCTTGTCGCTCTGCAGGTCGTGATCCCGAATGCGCAGCAGCAGGGCGTCCAGGGCTTCGGCGTCGCCGCCGTAGACCGGCAGCCGGCCCACGACGAGTTCGGGCTCCATGTCCATGCAGCCCTCGCCGGCGTCGTCGGGGTAGTCCCAGGGCTGGCCGTCGCCGTCGCAGTCCCAGTCGCCGCTCAGCTCGGCGTAGTAGAAGTCCGTGGGGATGGGGTTCATGTTGTCGTGGATGGACTCGGCGTAGTAGCGCAGCAGATCCTGCACCGGGTAGGTCTCCAGCATGGGGAGATCGCCCTCAGGATCGGGGTCGCCGATCAGCAGCAGGTAGGCGCCGGGATCGTCGGCGTAGCGCCCCCGCAGGTAGGCGCGGATGCGGTCCTGGCGGCTGTCGCTGTCGCTGCCCGCCGCGTGATCCCAGTCCGCCTCCGTCGCCAGGTCGACCTGCCAACCCTCTGCCTGCCGGAAGGCCATGAAGCGGTGGAGCTCGCGGCTGTCGGCCGCCAGCTGGTCGGTGGTCAGCACCAGCAGCTCCTGGCGCGGCTGCAACTCGGGCAGCATGAAGCGCCGGCTGCGGGGATCCTGGGGACGGGCCTCCAGCAAGCGGGGAGCGCGCAGCGCGGGCGGCGTGCTCAGCAGCCGCTCGCCAGGGGCGCTGGTCACCAGCAGGATCGAAAACAGGAGTCCGGACATGGGTTCTCCCCGTCAGAGCTGGAAGGCGCCGCCCTGGCTGATGCTGCCGGTGTAGTCCTCGGACTGGTCCAGGTCGCCCTCGTCCGTGGTGACGATGTGGCGCGAGATCACGGCCCAGCTGCCCTGCTCGGCGATGGTGCCCACGTCGAAGTCGGCGGGGAAGCGGGGCAGCGCGATGGAGTGTCGGTCCGTGCCCGGGTAGAGATACCAGGCCAGGGATCCCTGCTCGTCGTAGCCGTAGAGCATATAGCCGCTGGCGCCGTCCACCGGCTGCCAGGAGATGCTGTCTCCCTGGGAGACGCTGTCGGCGTGGTCCAGCACGGGGCTGTCCAGCAGCTCCACCTCCAGCTCGTTGGCGCCTTGAGGGATCTTAAGGGAGCCGAAGGCGTAGCTGCCGGTGGAGAGATCCTCGAACAGATAGAGCTGCAGGCGGTCGGTGTAGCCTTCGATGGGCACCCAGCCCAGGTCCAGGTCCAGAGCCTCGCTCCCGTCGTCGCAGCTGCGGTTGTAGCCGGTGGTGGTGCTCATGCTCTCGCCCAGGTGGGTGACCGCTATGCTGTGACAGTACTCCTCGGGCGGGGCTGAGATGATCTGCCCGTCCAGGCTGGGGAAGGCGGCACTGACGGCCAGCGACTGCAGCTCGTCCGGATCCAGGGAGAGCTCCACCTGCTCGCTGCCGCCCCAGCTGACCGTGGACGCTCCTGCGGCCTGCACGATCCAGTCGCTGCCGTCGAAGGCCAGGGCGCCCAGCGTGTACTCCGTGCCTGGCAGCACGAGGGCGGGCTGCAGCTCGAACTCCACGGGTTCCTCGGTGGCCACCTGCACGTAGTCCAGGTAGCTGCTGTCGCTGGCCTCGTCGGTGGCACCGAAGAAGAACACGTAGCTGCCCAGGGGAGCGTCGCTGACCGTGCCGCTGATGGTCATGCTCTCGGTGGCGTAGGAATCCAGGCTGCGTAGGTGGGTGCCCAGCTGCAGGGGCATCTCGATGCCCTCCAGGACCACGTCGGCGTAGGTGACCGCCAGGTAGCCCTCGGCCGCTACGGTGAAGCTCATGGGGCTGTCCGCCGGCAGGCCCGGCATGGAGAAGGAGCCGTCCGAGCCCGTGCGTATGGAGAGCTGCTCGTCGCCCAGGTCCAGCAGGACCCAGGCGCCATCCACGGGCGCGTAGTCCAGGTATGGATCGCCGATGTTGCCGCTGAGATCGACCTTCGTGGGATCTGACGTGTCCAGATGGACCACTCCCTGGGAGGAGATGCAGGCGTCCAGGGCGAGCAGTGCGAGCAGGGGGCGGGGCATGGTCTCTCCGGCACGGTGCGGCGACAGCATGCCGCGGCACCTTGAGCTCCGCCTTGATTGTAGCCTCGAGGCCCAGCTGAGTTGACACCCGTCAGGTGAGCGCTCCGTTCTCGGCCCGCGCTCGCCGGGCGTTCAGGCGCTGCCCACCAGGATCCAGGCTCGGGATCCGGCACCGGTCTTGTCCAAGGGCCTGGCCAGCGCCTGGGCCGGGCCAGGGGGCGGCAGCCAGTCGCTCTGCCAGCAGTCGAACTCGCAGAGGTCGTAGCGGCGCCCGATCAGGCACAGCGCGCGATTCACCACGAGGAGCCTGTGCTTGCGTGGAGGGCGCTGCCTCAGGAGAACGGGCCGGCAGCCTGCGAACGCCGCCAGGTCCGTCAGTTCCACCCTTCCGCCTGGCCTGTCATTGTGGACGAACACGTTTCGCCCGTCGCTGTAGCGGCCCACGAAGATGCCGATCCTGGTGAAGTCCTGGTGCATGACCATGACGACGTCGCCAGGGTACAAGGTGACTTCCCTGGATGCTCTCATCTCTTCCTCCTTTGCTTTCGGTGGAAGGAACCCCTGAGATGGCCGAGCCGCGGGCTCGGGCTGATCGTTGGAAGCGTTAAAAGAAGACAGCGCTACGTGCTGATGTCTATTTTATTGCCGAATTCATCCCTCCACAAGCCCTATCGACTACCGGCGAATTCGCTGGATAGAAAAAAGGCATATACAATCAGGCATTTCAGCGAGGATGGGTGTCCCTTCGGAACCGGATGGCGCCCCCTTCGCGAAGAGGGGCGTAGGTCAGTCGCTCTTCACGAATCTTCGCGATTCGCGGGCCTGGGCCGCGGCCAGGGCTCGCGCTCAGCCCGGGAACAGCCGCGCCACCACGTAGTAGACGCAGAAGGCCACCAGCGCGGCGCAGGTGGGCGTGGCCACCCAGCCGATGGCGATCTCGGCCAGCTTGCGCTTGGACACCGTGCGGATGCCGTGCACCAGGCCCACCCCAAGCACGCCGCCCACGATGGATTGGGAGGTGGAGACCGGGATCCCCATCACGGAGAAGACGTGCATGCCGAAGGCCGCCGAGATCTGGGCCGAGAAGGCGCCGGTGAGATCCAGCTGGGTGATGCTCTTGCCCACCGTCTCGGTGACCCCCTTGCCGAAGGTCAGCGCGCCCACGGCCAAGGCCAAGCCGCCAGCCAGACCCAGGATGCGCACGTCGAGCACGTCCAGGTTGGCGATGGGCCCGATGGCGTTTCCCACGTTGTTGGCGCCCAAGGCGTAGGCCGCGTAGCCGGCCGAGAGCACCACCAGTCCCTGTAGCACCCTTTGGACCAGGGCATGGTCGCCTACGCGCCGCAAGATCCAGCGGCTCAGGCGCAGGATCAGGTAGGACAGCGCCATGGTCAGGATCGGGCAGGCGACCCAGCACTGGGCGATGGTGAAGAGCTTGGAGGCGTCTACGGTGAGGTCGGCCGCGATCCCCACGCCGGCCACTCCGCCGACGATGGCCTGCGAGGTGGATGTGGGCACCTTGAAGAGCGTCACCACGGTGACGATCAGGCCGGAGCAGAGCAGGGCCGCCAGCACGGCCATCGGGCTGAGGGGGTCGGTGACGATCCCCTTGCCCACGGTCTTCATCACGTGGTGGCCCTGCAGGGCGGCGCCGGCGATGGCGCAGAGGCCCACGAGCAGAATAGCGGTGCGGTAGCGCATCAGCCCGGCCCCCACCGAGGTGCCGATGCAGTTGGCCGCGTCGTTGGCGCCGATGTTCCAGCCGACGTACGCCCCGGCGACGCAGATGAGGATCAGCATAGTCAGGCTCATCGATCGCCCCTTGCTTCCAGTGCGCTAGAGGCGCCGCTTGATGGCGATGATGGCCATCTGGTCCATCACGTTCTCGATCTTGTCGCTCACTTCGCAGATGCGGTCGGTCAGGAGCTTCAAGCAGAGCGCCTCGGCCTTGTCGAGGCCGAACTCCTGGAAGGCCTTGCGGATGATGTCGAACTGCAGCTTGTCCACCTCTTGCTCTTTGGCCCCCACCAAGGCCTCCAGCTCCTGGAAGTCGGTGCGGCCGTTGAGGAGCTGCTGCACGGCGTCCGGGATGGGCGCGAAGGCCTCGACGGTCAGATCGGCGATGCGGTTGACGGTCTGGCGCACCTCGCCGGGGATGTCGGGCTCCATGAGAAACAGCGTGTCCCCCGCGTCTTCGGCCTTGTTGGCCACCAGGTCCAGCCGCTCCAGCAACACGATGTAGTCCTCGCGATAGGCGGGCAGGAAGGCCCCTTCGTACATGGCCTTCGTGATGCCCCTGCGCAGCGCGTCGCACTGGGTCTCCAGGCGGTGCACCTGCTTGCTGCGCTTCTTGAAGTGCGAGTCCCAGTCGATGTACTCGGCGATCATCTCCCGGTACTCGGCTACGGTCTGCGCGATCAGCTGGCAGTACTCGGCTATCTGCCGTTCGACTTCCTTTTCCTGTTTGCGACCGAAGATCATCGTGCGCGCTCCTGTGGTTTCGGCGGGGGCGTCCCGTGAGTAGAGCACTTGCGGCGAAGTCGTGCAAGCCTGGTGGCTGCGCGTTCGCGTCGCTCGCCGGCGGAGAACAGCGGCCGTCGAGGGCCAGTCGCCCCCTTTGACAGGCCTGCCTGGCAAAAGGGATGCTCACGCTTACCGCCATTGATCCGAAGAGATGAAAGAAAGATGGAATTCGGCACCGCGATTCGCAGGGAAGGAGAGGAGCGATGGCCCTCACCGTCAACACCAATGTGGCATCCCTGAACGCCATCACGAACCTGAACCGCACTCAGCGGGCCTTGGCCGAGACCTATTCTCGCATCTCGAGCGGGCGGCGCATCTCCAAGGCCGCGGACGACGCCGCTGGCCTGGCCGTGGCCGAGAGCCTCTTGGCCATCTCCTCCAGCGGACGCGTGGCCATACGCAACACCAACGATGGCATCAGCGTGATCCAGACAGCCGAAGGGGCCATGGACACCGTGGGCGACATCTTGAGCCGCATGCGCGAGCTGGCTGTCCAGAGCTCGTCGGAGACGCTGGCGGACGATGAGCGGGGCTACATCCAGGACGAGTTCGAGCAGCTCTCGCAGGAGGTGGATCGTATCGCCGCAGCCACCGAGTTCAACGGGCGCCAGCTGACGGATGGCAGTGTCACCAGCCTGGACGTGCAGGTCGGTGTGGGGAGCACCAGCAACGATCGCATCGCCATCAGCTTGAGCGATCTGGGCGCGACCTCACTGAGCGTCGATACCGGTACGCTGGACCTCTCTTCCGCCACCTTGGCCCAGGGCGCCATCGACGTCATCGACACGGCCATCGACTCGGTCAGCGGCTACCGCTCCCAGCTGGGCGCGGTGCAGAACCGCCTGGACTCGGCCCTGTCCAGTATGGAGGCCTACGTGGAGAACCTGGAGTCGGCCGAGAGCTCGATCCGCGACGCCGACTTCGCCTGGGAGACCGCGGAGCTGGCCAAGCAGCAGATCCTGCAGGAGGCCGGGATCTCGGTCCTGGCGCAGGCCAGCAGCATCAGCGTCGGCGTGCTGAGCTTGCTGGACTAGGAGCTGTCGCTGGGGCGGGGAAGGGAGAGCCGGGATCCGCCGCTGATAGCGGCCGGCTCAAGCCGCCGGCATGACGGCGAAGAAGCCCACCGTGTCGTTGACGAGATCCTCGAAGTAGGGCACGATCGTCAGCGCCTCCACTTCGTCCAGGGCCGCTCCGCCGCAGGCCTCGACGAGGGCCTCGAGGATCGAGCGTGAAGTCGTCACGCAGAAGAGTTGAGGTAGACGGCAGGTCTCCACCGTGGCTTCAGGTACATCGATCCACCCCCGCTCGACTCGGACAGCAACACGCATCTGGCACACTCCCGAATTGTGGTTGCGCATGTTGTGGAGTAAAATGACTCCTGGGTCTGGCGGTTCCGACGTGAAATGGACAGTGGCACGTCTTACTGTCATATTACGGCTTCGCGGAGCTGCGGCTCAAGTCTTTAATTGTCACGGACTAACGGAAGCCGTCAGCGGCGCGTGCGCCTCTGTGCGCGGCGCAGCTCCCGAAAATACGCCTTCAAGGTCTTGCTCGAGCGGTTGTCGTCGGGTTGGTGGCCGCGATAGGCGGCCAGCACCAGGCCTGTGGGATCCAGGATGAGCGTCGTGGGCCAGGCGCTCCGACCGTGCAGCATCGTGCGGCGCGTGTCTTCGGTGACCTGGGCTATCACCAGGTTGGGGAGCTCGCGGGCTGCCAGGGCCTGTTCGATGGCCGCGGCGTCCTCGTCTACGAAGACGGCCAGGTAGGTGACGCCCTTGTCCTCGTAGAAGCTGGCCACCCAGTTCAGGTGGTCCAGGCTGGCCATGCAGGGGCGGCAGGTGGTTGCGCCGAACTCCAGCACGCGGACGCCCTCCACGTCTGAGAGCAGGCGCCTCTCGCCTCCGATCAGCAGGGTGAAATCGGGGACGGTGTCGCCCTGCCTGGTGGTGGCGATGCGGGAGAGGCCCTCGACGGAGAGCCCGCCGGCAAAGGCGAGCTGGAGCAGCAGCAACAGGTAGATCATGGTGGGGAATCCTCCAGGACGCGCGGTCCGGATCTCATTGGGCGCCTTGGCCCCCAGGTGCGTCCTTTCAGTCCGCCTGCCCGAAGAAGGGCGAGGCCCAGACGCGCTGCTCCTCTTCGGCCACCCATGCCCGCAGGCGCACGTAGCGCACCTCGCCGTCCGCCAGGTCGAAGAGCTGGGGCTCGCACGGCCCCTGCGCCTCCACCCAGATCTCATTCCATGGGTCCAACAGCTCCACCGACCAGCTGTCGACCGCAGCGTCGTCCAGCCTGACGTAGAGCTGCAGGGGGCTGGCCGTCGGGGGCACATCGCTGCCCGGCAGGTAGAGCTCGCCGTCACTGCCCAGGGCCGCCACCGCCACCTCATCGAAGGGCCAGCTGGCCACGAGGGTGTTGCGCGCCTCGAGGGCGTCGAAGAGGGCTGATCGACTGAGCTCGGTCCCGGTGTAGAGGGCCCCGGTCAAGCTCCCGCCAGTCAGGTGATAGATGTAGGGATTGGTGCCGATGTTCAAGATGGGACCCGGCCCATCCTCCACGCTGCCGGGCTTGGACTCGTGGTTGTCGGTGCCCCCGACGAATCCCAGCTGGCGTCCGAGCTGCAGCGCGTACTGCACCGAACCGTGCGGAGCGTGCAGGCCCGGGTCCATCTCCCAGTCGCAGCCCTGCAGATCGGGATCGTAGCACTCCGAGCAGCCCTGCTCGGAATGGATCTCTACCACCACGTCGCTCTCCACCTGGACCTTGGGGCTGTCCCAGTTCACCTCGATGGGGCTGAGGGTACCGGGATGGTGGAAGTAGGAGATGTAGCGCGTCTGTCCGCACTTCGAGGCGGCTTGCTCCAGGCGGGTGGTCAACTGCGTGGGTATTCCGGCCACTGCCGAGCTGCGCCCCACGAAGTGCTCCAAGCCGTATTGCAGCTTGATATCCTGGGTTTCGCCGGACGTAACCCAGAATTCCTCGCAGGGTGTCAGGGACTCGAAGAGCACCGTTCGATGGCCGCCGAGGACCTCGCCGGTCGTGTCGTCGGTGTAGCCGCCGGTCCACTCGTAGCCCACGATGGGCAGCACCGGGCCACCCTCGGCCTGGGCCGCCATCGCCAGCGTCTCCGCGTGGATATCCAGGGTCAGGCCGGTCTCGTCGCGTATGTAGGTCTCGAACTCGGCGTGGTCGGTCATGGCCACGAAATCCAGACCGTTCTCCTCCGCCACCGCAAAGGCGGTCTCGCCAGGGGAGTCTCCGCTGCAGCTGCAAAGGTTGTCGGGATCCTCGCAGCCGTCGAAGGAGAGGTTGGTGTGACTGTGCAGATCGCCCCAGGCCAGGTCGCGCCCCAGCTCCGCCAGCTGCGCGCTGTCCGAGTCCACGGGCCAGTACTCTTCCTTGAACTCCACCAGCAGCTGCAGGTCCAACTCCTCCACCCTGGGCTCGCCGACCTCGGAATGGAAGGAGATGGTCCCGGAGTCCGGCAGCTCACCGTCGGGGAAGACCTCCCAGTTCGATTCGTCGTTGCGCCAGCACGACTCCCCGTCGTACTCGGTGCAGGAGGCCTCCAGCCAGGTCTCATCCGACTTGCGCTGCAGGGCGACGGCCATGGTGAAGAGGTCCGCTCCGCCCCAGTCGGTGGTGAACGTCAGCTCGGCCAGATCCCCGGGCAGCGACAGGGACAGGGTATCGGAAGCCTGGAAGCCGATCCCTGCGGCGGTCAGCGTGGCCTCCACTGGCTCCAGGCCCTCTTCGTGCCAACGATACTCGCCCTCGGCCCCCGTGAACATCCACCTCTCGCCCTCGCTGCAGACCGTGGTCCAGTCAGCGTCCTCGGTCGCCTTTTGCTGGATCTCCTCTTGCGGATACAGCGGCCGGGAGGCCACGACCAGGTCGTAGCCGTCGCCCCGGAGGAGCCACAGCTCGATGGGGACGTTGGTGCCGGTGTCGCCGTTGGGCTCGGATGTCGAATTGCAACCCGTAATGGCGCCGAACAGGAGAAGGGGGAGGGGGGGAATGGCCACATGCACCTCGCATTCCTCTCTTCATACCATCGCCGAAGCGGGCGTCGCCAGTATGCTGGGCCACGTGAGTGGGGCGGACGGGCGCAGGCGAAGTGGCCCTCTCTGCGCACACGGTCCTGTCGCATACGGACTTGACAGCGCCCGAGCGGGCCGGCGCCCTCGTCAGTACGCGTTGCACTCAGATCGTGGCACCTCTTGACCCACAGCTCGGGGCATGGAGCCTGCCCTCGGCGGACTTGCCCGGAGGGCGTTCGGCTTCGAGGCCGTGCCTGTCCCTATTGCCCAACGTGCCTGTCCCTATTGCCCAAAGCGCATTGCCGGCTGGGCTTGGTGCATCATGCTAATCTCCCCTATCCCCGCGGAGGGGTGAACGTGGCCATTCCTGGCGGTGGCGTGCGCTCGGAAACGGAGGTTCCTGATGAGTCAGTTTGCAGCGGGGCGGGCGTGTCTTCTTGTCGTGATCGCCGTCGGTGGATGCTGTATTCCAGTCCCTCCCTGGGGGGAGCCGGCTCCGGGTGAGGTGCCAGGATCGATGCTGCCCGCCGAGGGCGAACTGCTTCGCGTGCGTACCTGGTCGGAGCTACCCAGGGAAGCGCCTCGTGTGATCGACGGTCTGGATGCCTCTGAGGCGGCGGGGGCCTGGCACTGGGAGGCCACCCTGGACGAGCGGAGGGTGGTCAGCCTCCTCCAGCGGAATCCCGCCGGTCTCGCCTTTGACCGGGTCGAGGTGCAGTACGACGACGCCGGGCAGGTGGCGGGCTACCGCCGAACGGATCAGTTCGGCCAGCTCACCAACGAGGTTCGTTTCCAGGCGCAGGCCGACGGCTCTCGCCAGCGAACCTATCGCTCCGGCTCCGGTCGACGGATGGACGAGGGCTGCCATGCCCAGGTCTGGACCTACGAAGGGGAGGGGGATCTGCTGCGAACATGTCTCGACGATGGCGGTCAGCTCATCCGGTTTTCGACAGGGGCCGCGGGCCACCGTTCGCAGTTCGACGAGCAAGGGATTGAGATCGTCCTGGAGCGCGTGGACCAACAGGGGCAGCCGATGACCGGTCACGGTGGCTGGCACAAGCTGGTGAGGGCGCTGGACGAGAGAGGCTGCACCCTGGAGAAGCGCTTTCTCGGGGCGCACGGAGAAGCGGTCATCAACGAGGGGGTGAGTGCCGCGCTGCTGGTGTATGAGCGCGACCGCTGGTGCAATCCCGTGAGCGAGGCGAGCTTTGGCGGCGACGGCCTGCCGGTGGGCGACTCCCAGGGCACCCACAGCCTGATCTACACCTACGGAGGCGGTCTGCTGCAGAAGCTGCGCTACTTCGACGTGGCCGGACGGGCCAACGCCACCGTGGGCGAGAACGGCACCGAGCGCCGCTACGTCTACGACGCCCGTGGTTTCCTGACCGAGGAGAAGACCTTCGCGGCGGACGGCACAGCGGCAGCCGACCGCAGGGGCATCCACAGGCAGGCCTACATGCGGGACGAGCACGGCCTGATGAAGGGCAAGGCCCTCTTCGACATCGAGAACAAGCCCGTGGAGGACGTGGACGGAGTCCACCGTTGGCGTTGGGCCTATGACGACGACGGTAACCAGATCGAAGAGGCCACGTACGACGACAGCGGTCGCCCCACGCTCGGCTATGGGGGCATCTACCGAATACGACGGATCTTCGGACCGGGCGGCCTCCAGACGGAGAAGTTCTACCTCGACGCGGAGGGGGAGCCTATGAAGGGCTTCGCAGCGGCAGCCTACGGCTATCGTACTGAGCGCGACGAGCAGGGATACGCCATGGCGTCGGTCTACTTGGATGCCGATGGCGAACCGATGCTCGGATCGTCGGGGCACTCGCGCCGCGAATACGAACGGGACGGGATGGGGAGGTTGGTCCTCCGACGTCTGCTCCACGATGGCCAACCCGCAGCCATGTCGAACACCCATATCACTGGACACTCGGTGACGCGCTTTTCCCACAACGATGGGGGCGACATCGGGGAGTGCTCGTTCTTCGACGAGGAAGAGGCGCCCACCGACGCCAGGCTCTACGTCGCAATTCTGGGCGGTCTCGATGCCAAAGCCCACCGTATCGAATTTGCGTACGACGCCAATGGGCGGTTGGTGGAGCAACACCTGTACTTGAAGGGTGCAGCCACGCCGAACCAGCTGCTCTCTTGCGCCAGCCAGCCCTGCGCCGACAATCGGTGCCTGGCACTGAACGACCGGCGATAGCCCTGCGCCTCATCCGGGGATTGACGGCCCGCACGTTCATACGCTTCGAGCGGCTGGAGGCCTGGATTCTCTACTCCACGTACCCCAGCTCCCGCAGCGCTTCCTCCAGCGCCTCTTTCTCACCAGCAGTGCTCTGCTGCGCGCAGATGCCCACGGGCGCGGCCTGCTCATCGATCTCGCCCACGGGCGTGGCCCGCGTCCATTCCTGGAACGCCCTCCGCAGCTCCGCCAGCAGCTCGGGCCGGTCCGTCACCGGCTGCAGCTCGTCGGGATCCCGGGCCAGGTCGTAGAGGCTCCAGGCGCCCTGCGCGCGCAGCGCCTTCCACCTTCCGTCCTTGCTGATGGCGACCTCGTCCAGGCGCTGCGAGACCACGGGGCCCGCTCCCCCGGCCAGCAGGTCGCCACCCTGCCAGGCGCTGGGGCCCGCCTCGAGTCCCAAGAGCGCCAGCGCGGTGGGCGCAAGGTCGATCAGCGAGACGGGCTGCTTCCTGCGGCCGGGCTGCAGGCCTGGCGCCCGGATCAGCAGGGGCACGCGCACCAAGTGGTCCCAGATGCCGGCGGCGTGGCCGTAGTCGCCGTGCTCGAAGGCCTTCTCGCCGTGGTCGGCGGTGATCACCACGGCGGTCTTCCGCGCCTGTCCGGCTTCCTCCAGCGCGTCCAGGATCTCGCCCAGGCTGCGATCCGCGTCCCAGACGCTGCCCAGGTAGTAGGCCCGCGCCTGCTCCCGCTCCTCGATGATGCCCTCCCGCTCCAGGCGGCGGGCCTCTTCCACGGAAATGGTCCGGGGCTCGCTGGGCAGGTCCAGGGCGCGCCGGGCTCCGTCCGAGGGGGCCAGGGGCAGGTGGGGACGCAGGATGTGCACGTAGAGGAAGTGGCGCTGTCCATCGTCCCAGCTCTCCATGGCCTGGGCCGCCCAGCGCGCCACGCGGTGATCGCCCAGGTAGGGCATCTCGCCGCGCTCCAGATCCAGCTGGTCAAGCTGCTCCGCTGGCAGCCGGTTCCAGCGCTCGAAGCCGCGCGCGAAGCCCCACTTGGGGTGCAGGTAGCGGTTGTTGACGCAGGCGGTGGTGGTGAAGCCGCGGGCGGCGAGCACCTCTGCCAGGGTGGGCAGGTCCTGCCTGCCGCAGAAGCCGCTGGCGGGGATGGCCTGGGCGATGGGGAAGTCCCAGCCGTGGGTGCGTGGGTGGCTGGAGGTCATGTAGGAGAGGAACGAGGACTGGGTGTAGGTGCCCTGCGCCCAGGCGGCCTCGAAGATGGCGAAGTCGCCGGCGTGGGCCCCCAAGCGCTGGTTGGTGGCCTGCGGGTTGCCGTAGAGCGCCAGGGCGTCGACGCGCCAGGCGTCCACCACCACGAAGAGCAGGTTCCGGGCCGGGGGCTCGGCCTGCGACACCCTGGGCCGCTGGCAGGCCGCGCAGAGCGCCAGCAGGCAGCAGAGCAGCCAGCCCGGGGCGCTCATGGCTCGGCCTCCGGGGTCGGGGACGCGTCCAGGTAGCCCAGGGCCTGCAGGCTGCGCACGGTCTGCTCCGAGAGGGGAGGGGCGCGCCCGACCTGGGCCCTGGGCACGGCGTAGTGCTCGTCCAGCAGGCGCTGCAGCTCCGGCAGGCGCTCGGCCCGTCGCAGGCGCTCGTCGCGCCGCTCGCCCGGATCGGCCGCCAGGTGGTAGAGCTCATGGCGGTCGCGCTGGCGGTCGTGAATCAGCTTCCAGTCCCCCTGGATGACCGCCCGCTGGTCGGCGCCCCGCAGGGTCTCGGCGAAGACCAGCTGGTCCTGCTGGGGCGTGAAGCCGCCCTGGTCGAAGGCGATGGGCGCGGCGGCGAAGGCCTGGGGCAGGCCAGCCAGGGCCAGCAGGGTCGGCGCCAGCTGGGTCTCGGCCACCACCTGCTCCACACGCTGGGGAGCGAAGCCGGGCACGCGCAGGATCAGGGGTACGCGCAGCAGCTCGTCGAAGAGCGTGCTGCTGTGCTGGCTGCCGCCGTGATCGCCGAATTCCTCGCCATGGTCGCCTATCAAGGCCACGATGCTGCGCCGGTCCAGCTCCTGCGCCTCCAGCTGCGCCAGCAGGCGCCCCAGGTGGAAGTCGGTGAAGGCGATTTCGCTGTCGTAGCGGTCCACGGGTTCCTGGCCGAAGTCATGTTCCTGGTGGCGCTGGTAGGTCCAGTGGGGATCGAAGTAGTGCAGGAAGAGGAAGAAGGGCTCCTGGATGGGAGCTTGCAGGGCCCGCAGGCCCACCTGGGTGATGTGGGGCGCGCTGGTCCGCCTGTGGGGCTCGCCGCGTCCCAGCAGCGCCGCGTCGTAGCTGTCGAAGCCCTGGTCGAAGCCATAGCGCTCGCCCAGCACGATGTGGGAGACGGCTGCCTGCGTGCGGTAGCCCTTGTCCTGCAGCGCCTCGGCCAGGCTTAGCAGCTGGGGGGAGAGGGGATCCTGCCACTTCGTGATGCCGTGATCGCGTGGCGTCAGGCCCGTCAGCAGCGAGGCCACCGAGGGCATGGTCCAGGGGCTGTGGCTGTAGGCGCGCTCGAAGAGCGCGGCCTCGGCGGCCAGGCGGTCCAGCGCCGGGGAGGTGGAGCGCGGGTAGCCGTAGGCGCCCAGGTGATCGGCGCGCAGCGTGTCCACGACCACCAGCAGGATGTTGGGGGGCTGGGGATCGCCTACGCGCCAGGGCCGGTCCTGGCAGGCCAGGCAGAGGCAGGCTGGCAACAGGGCGCTGAGCGCAGCGGCAGGGGACCTGGCCACGGGGTGCCTCAGATCGTGGCGTAGATGAAAGGCAGCACCGGCGCGCTCTCGGCGAAGATGATGAAGGCGATGGCGAGCACGACGAGCAGCGCCAACAGCAGCGAGGACAGGGCCAGGCAGCCGAACACCAGGGTACGCTTTTTCATCTCGCCGTCCTCGAGAGGGATTCGAGGGGAGCATAGCCTGCTGGGTGGGAGGCGGTGGCGGCGTTGGTGCCTGGGATGTAGGCTGTCCCCAAGACGGCCAGGGCGGTGGCGGTTGTTTCTTGATAGCCAGGCTCAGGCGCGATGTTGCGCTGCCCCTCTCCCGGCGCCGCTGCCATGTCCAAGCCCAACGAGAGCATCCTGATCATCGGCCTGGGCGGCGTGGGCTACTACCTGGCCAAGCGCCTGGTCCACGAGGGGCACGCCGTCACCGCCATCGAGTCCGTACCCGAGCTGATCCGGCGCGCCGACGGCGAGATCGACGCGCGTCTGATCCGGGGCGACGCCATGAGCTTCTCCAGCTGGGCCGCCGCCGACGCGGGCCAGGCCGACTACTTGATCGCGGTCACGGACAACGACGCCGTGAACATCATGTCGGCTCGCATCGCGGAACGCTGCGGCGTGCAGCGCAAGATAGCCCGCGTGCGCACGCTTCAGCTCTGGCAGCCCGACGCCCTGCTGGGCCCCGAGGACCTGGCCATCGACCTGCTCATCCGGCCCGAAGAGCTGGTGGCGCAGGAGATCGCCCGCCTGCTGAAGATGCGGGCCGGCAACGTGGTCATCGACCTGGCGGATGGCCAGATGCAGGTCATGGCCACGCGCGTCGGCCAGAGATCGGCCCTGGCCCGCATGCTGGTCAAGGACATCTCCGCCAAGCACGACGACTTCGCGTTTCGCATCGTGGCGCTGGCCCGGGGCATCGACACCGTCATCCCCAGCGGGGATCAGAAGATCATGCCCCGGGACTACGTGTTCATCCTGGCCAGGAGCGAGCACCTGCCCCAGCTGATGAAGCTCACCGGGGTCACCCACCAGCGCCGGCATCGCGTCCTGATCGTGGGCGGCGGGCTGGTGGGCCGGCGCGTGGCCGAGCTGCTGCAGGGCTCGTTCCCGGTGCGGCTGGTGGAGCGCGATGCCCGCCGGGCGGAGGAGCTGTCCCACGCGCTGAAGAAGACCGAGGTGCTGCACGGTGACGGCTCGGACGCCACCACGCTGCAGCAGGCCGGCCTGCTGGACATGGACACCATCATCACCGCCACCGGAGACAACGAGACCAACATCATGACCAGCGTGATGGCCAAGCACATGATCCGCTCAGCCCAGGGGAAGGGTGCCGAGGGTGGCAAGACCATCGCCCTGGTGAAGCGGCAGGAGTACCTGGTGCTGGCCTCGTCCATGGGCGCGGATGTGGTGCTGGACAAGAAGATCCTGGCCGGAAACCAGATCCTCAAGTACATCCGCCGCGGCAAGCTGCTCTCCGTGGGCCAGCTGCACGGCTGCGACGCCGACGTGGTGGAGCTGATCGCCGATCCGGACGCCCCCATCACGCGCAAGCCGCTCTTCGAGCTGGAGGGCTTGAAGGACAAGATCCTGATCGGCGGGGTGCAGCAGAAGGGCGCCTGGCACACGGCGGTGGGCTCCACCCATGTCCATGCCGGCGACAAGGTCATCGGCATCTGTCGCTCGCGCCACCTGCCCGATCTGCAGCGCCTCTTCCTCTCGTGATCCCGAGCGGGCCCCGATGAACTATCGCGCCATCGTCCACGTCATGGGCACGCTGCTGCTCGTCACGGCGGGGGCGCTGCTGCTGCCGGCAGTCTGCTCGCTCTGCTACGGCGCCGAGGGGGACCTCTTCGCCCTGCTGGTCTCGGCGGGCCTTTGCGCCGCAGCGGGCGGCCCCCTGTGGTGGTTGTTCAGGAAACACCAGGATCTGGGCACGCGGGACGCGCTCTTCATCGCCGCCTTCGGCTGGGTGCTGGTGTCGGCGTTCTCCGCGCTGCCCTTCGTGATCCACGGCGCCATTCCCTCGTTCACCGACGCCTTCTTCGAGATGATGTCGGGCTACACCACCACCGGGGCCACCATCCTGTCCGACATCGAGGCCCTGCCCCACGGCCTGCTCTTCTGGCGCAGCGAGACCCACCTGCTGGGGGGCATGGGCTTTCTCACGCTGACCGTCATCTTCCTGCCCCACGGCATGGGGGGCTTGCGGATCTTCCGGGCCGAGTCCAGCCCCGGCCAGGTGATCACCCGCGAGAAGTTCACGGCCCGCAACCGGGACGCGGTGATCTACCTGTGGATCATCTACCTGGCGCTCAACCTGGCGCAGGTCCTGCTGCAATGCGCGGGCGGCATGTCGCTCTTCGACTCGCTCTGCCACGCCTTCGGGACGGTGTCGACCTCGGGGTTTTCGCCCTACAACGCAAGCATCGGCCACTTCGACAGCGCCTACTTCGACTGGGTGGCCATCGTGTTCATGTTCCTGGGGGGCATGACCTTCGTGCTCTACTACCACCTGGCGCGCGGCAACTTCCGCGTGCTCGAGGTCAACACCGAGCTGCGCTGGTATCTCGGCTTCGTACTGGCCTTCTGCGGCCTGGTCAGCCTCATCTTGTGGCAGAAGGGGGACTACGGCCTGGCCGACGCGCTGCGCTTCGGCAGCTTCCAGGTGGTCTCGCTGCTGACCACCACCGGCTTCACCACCACCGACTACGAGCTCTGGCCCCAGGCCGCCCAGATGCTGCTCTACGCGGTCTGCTTCGTGGGCGCCTGCGCCGGCTCCACCACCAGCGGGATCAAGGTCGTGCACTACGTGCTGATCTGGAAGTACCTGGTGGGGAACATCAAGAAGATCTTCTTCCAGCCCCTGGCCGTGGTCTCGGTGAGGCTCAACGGGCTGCCCGTCGAGCCCCTGGTGGTCAGCCTGGCCATTTGCTACTTCGTCGTCAACATCTTCCTGGTGCTGGTGGGCGGCTGCGTGATGGCTTTTTCCGACGATCTGGATCCTGGCAGCGCCATGAGCGCGGTCATCGCGGCCCTGATGAACATCGGTCCGGGCTTCGGAGCCGTGGGCCCCTCGCAGAACTTCGGGCCCCTCTCCGATTTCGGCAAGTGGTTCCTGTGTTGGAACATGCTGGTGGGCCGACTGGAGATGTTCTCGGCGCTGGTGATCTTCTACCCCTCGTTCTGGAGACGCTAGCTGGACCTCGGTGGCTAGCTGGACCTCAGCCGCCGAAGAGGGGCAGAATAGCAGCAGCTTGTCCCCCGCTGTGGGTGTCCCCCGTTGAGAAGCCCTCCACCCAGTCGAGCCCAGCGCAGCTACCGCGTCGTCCTGCTGGCGCTCAAGCTGGCGGCCATCGCCTTTGGCCTGCCTGTGTCGGTGGCCTGCGTGATGGCGGCGGTCTCGCCCTTTTCGAGCGACGCGCTGCTGCAGGCCATCCCGGCCCTGGTGCTGGTGGTGGGCCTGCCGCTGGGCCTGGCGGAGTGGCTGGGGCGCGATGCCCTGGGCCGGCGGCGCGGGGGCTCGGTGGCGGGGCGGGAGCTGGCGGGCCCGGAGCCGGGCCTCACGGACTGGCTGGCCTGCGCCTGGCTGGGCTTCGCCCTGCTCTTCGTGGTCGGGCTGCACCCCTTCACCCAGCGCAGCCTGCTGGCCGAGGCGCGGATCCTGCAGCGGGAGGGAGTGCCTGGCGCGGGTCCGCTGCTGGCCTGGTTGGCGCGCGGGTCCCGGGACAGCCTGGAGCCCGAGCCCCCGCCGAAGCCGGTGCAGCGCAGCCCGGCGCCGGTCCCCGAGCAGCCTCCCATGGGCCCTGCGCAGGCGCTGCAGGCGCTGCAGCACGCCGTGGTCACCGTGTCGGTGCGCTTGGGAGAAGGCGGGGCGCGCTCGGCCTCGGGCTTCGTCGCAGGTCCGCAGGGCGCCATCGTCACGGCTGCCTCCGTGGTGGATGGCGCTCAGAGCGTGGCCGTGCGCCTGAACGACGGCAGCTGGCTGCCCCCGGTGGCCATCGCCCGCATCGACCGGCAGCGGGGCATCGCGCTCTTGGCACCCAGGGGTCGGCTGCCGGTGGAGCCGCTGCAGCTGGACAACGATGCGGAGCTGCGCGCTGGTGATGCGCTCTACGTCCTGGGAAACCCCCTGGGGCTGGGGGCCACCCTGCACCAAGGCGTCCTGCTGGAACGGCGCCGCGAGGGGGCCGGGGCTCGCCTGCTGCTGTCGGCGGAGGTGTCGCTGGCCAACCTGGGTGGCCCGGTGGCGGACCAGCGCGGTGAGGTCGTGGGGGTGGCCGTGGCCTCGCCCCTGCCCGGCGCAAACCTGGCGGCGCCCGGCTCCCTGCTGGGGGAGATCCTGCCCGAAGGGGGGAGGTGAGCATGCGCAGCCGCCTCGTCTTCGCGCTGCTGGTCTCAATGGCGGCCGCCTGGATCGCCCACTTCGTCATGCGGCCGCGGCCGCCCGCAACGCCGCCTTCCAGCAGCAGCCAGAGCCCAGCAGAGCCGCTGCAGCTGACGGAAGAGGGGGCTGTCGAGCCGGAGCCCGAGCTGCCCGCGCTGCAGGAGCCGACAGCGGCGCCCAAGCTGTCGGCCGCCCCCCTGGCGGCGAACATCCCGGATGTCTTGCCGCTGGAACGTCCGCTGCGGGCGGTGGGCCTGGGCTGGGCGACCATGGCGCCGGGCATCTGGGCCAACCAGGGCCTGTCTCCCGGCGCGGACAGCGCCTTCTCGGCCCGCGGGCTCGAGCTGCGGCTGGCGGTCGCCGAGAGCGCCCAGGGCATCGCGCGCGCCCTGGCCGAAGGGGGGGAGGATCCGCAGGGAGCGGATCTGGCCATCGTGCCCCTGCCCACGATGGTCGTGCTCTCCGAGCTGCTGGCGCCGCTGCGGCCCCGGATCTTCCTGGTGACGGGATGGTCGCGGGGCGACCACGCCCTGCTCGCAGGCGAAGACGGCAGCTTGCCCGGCGGCGCGCAGGCTGCGGAGCTGACCCTGGCTGCGGAGCACGGCGCTCCCGAGCACCTGCTGGCCCTGCTGGTCCTGGACCTGCTCGGCTACGATGCCAACGCTGTGCAGCTCCTGCTGCCGGGATCCGAGCAGGCCAGCGGCGCCGACCTGGTTGCCCTGGAGAACCCGAGACGCCGCCGGCAGGCTTGGGGCAAGCAGCGGCGCGAGGTCTTCAGCACGCGCCAGGCCACCGGCGCCATGCCCACGGTCGCCATCGCCCCCCAGCGCTTCCTGCAAGAGCACGACGATTCCCTGGAGGCCTTCGCCCTGGCCTGGATGGCCGCGGCGCAGGAAACGGATCGGGATCCGCCCGCTGCGGCGCGCTTGCTGGGTGACCTGCCGGCTGCGCCCGAGGCGCTGGAGCTGTTGGGGCCGCTGGCTGGCCAGGCGCCCTCCAGTTGGGAGGAGAACGCCCGCCTGGCCGGTCTGGCGGGCTCGGAAGGCGCGAGCTTGCAGCGGTTGTACGACAGCTACGCCCGCCTCTGGCAGAAGCTGGGGGAGATCGGAGCGCGGTCCGAGCAGGGCTCGCCCGTGGCGACCGAGCTGCTGGCGGCCACCGTGCGGGCCGGACTGGCCGAGCAGCCCCTGCAGCATCAGCTGCCGGATCCCCACGACGATCTGCGCCCGCCGGTCGGCGAGCCCCGGCCCCTGCTCTTCCTTCCCTCCGACGCGCTGGGCAGCGAGGAAGGGCAGCGCCTGGCCCGGCTGGGGCTGCTGGCGGCGGTCTTCGCGCCGCTTCAGCTGCGCGTGAGCGAGGGCCAGCAGGCTGAGAACCTGAACGCGCTGCTGACCGCGGCTCAGCAGCGCTACGATCTGCCCCGGGAGCGCCTGCTGCGCCCTGTCCACGGACCCGCTGCCGGCGTGCAGCTGCTGCAGGCTCGGTGAGGGGCGCGCCCATGGCCAGAGCGAGCACCAAGTTCGGCACCTTCGGCGGCGTCTTCGTGCCGTCCATCCTGACCATCCTGGGCGTGATCATGTACCTGCGCCTGCCCTGGGTGCTGGGATCGGGCGGACTCTACCCTGCGCTGGGCATCATCCTGGCCGCCCACGTGATCTCGGTGACCACGGGGCTGAGCATCTCGTCCATCGCCACGGACAAGAAGGTGGGCGCCGGAGGCCCCTACTACATCGTCTCCCGCAGCCTGGGCCTGCCCATCGGCGGCACCCTGGGGCTGGCGCTCTTCGTGGGGCTGTCGTTCAGCATCAGCCTCTACGTCATAGGCTTCTCCGAGAGCTTCCTGAGCACCTGCGACGGCCTGCTCAGGGACTGGTTCGGCATCGAGGACGCGGCCGGATCCCTGCTGGCCATCCGCATCTGCGGCACGGTCACCATCCTGCTGATCACGGGGGTCACGTTGGTCAGCACGGCCCTGGCCATCAAGACCCAGTACTGGATCCTGGCCCTCATCGCGCTCTCGCTGCTGGCCATCTTCCTGGGGCTGGGAGACGTGCCCTCACCCGAGGCGGCGCAGCTGCGGCCCGCCGAGGGCGGGCCCTCCATCGGCCTGCTCTTCGGCATCTTCTTCCCGGCCGTGACCGGCTTCACGGCCGGGGTCAACATGTCGGGCGACCTGCGGGATCCCAAGCGGTCCATTCCCGTGGGCACCCTGGCGGCCATCGGCGCCGGCCTGGCCACCTACGTGGGCCTGGCCGTGTTCCTGGTCTACCGCGTGCCGGGCGAGCTGTTGGCCTCGGACGGGCAGATCCTGCAGCGCCTGGCAGGGCCCCTGGGCTTCTGCGTGGTGGCGGGCATCTGGGGCGCCACCATCTCCAGCGCCATGGGGAGCATCTTGGGGGCGCCGCGCATCCTGCAGGCCTTGGGGGCGGATCGCGTGATGCCGCGCTTCTTCGCCAAGGGCGCGGGTCGTTCCGCCGAGCCGCGTCGCGCCCTGGTGCTGGCTTTCGCCATCGCCGAGGTGGGCATCCTGATTGGCGAGCTGGACGCCATCGCCCGCATCGTCTCCATCTTCTTCATGGCGACCTACGGCTTCCTGAACCTGAGCTGCGCCGTGGAGAGCTGGGCCAGCACCGACTTCCGGCCCAGCTTCCGCATCCCGCGCATGGTGAGCGTCATCGGCGGCGTCACCTGCCTGCTGATCATGGTGCGGCTGGACCTGCTGGCCATGGCTGGGGCCACCGTGCTCTTCGTGGGGCTCTTCGCATGGCTCAAGCGGCGTGAGCTGGCCCTGGAGTCTGGAGACACCTGGATCGGGGTCTGGCACGCCCTGGTGCGCACCAACCTGACCCGGCTGTCGCGCCTGGGCGGGCGACCCAGGGACTACCGCCCCAACCTGCTCTGCTTCAGCCGACAGGGGGCGCGGCAGCGCGCTCGGCTGCTGTCCTACGGGCGCATGCTGACGCGGCAGCGCGGCCTGCTGACAGACTTCGAGCTGCTGGATGGGGCGTCTGCGGAGGCCCCCGCAGAGCCCGCGGAGCTGCGCAACGGCGTGTTCCGCAGAGCCTTGGAGGGAGACGATCAGCAGGACGCCGTGCTCTGTCACATCCGCTACTACGGCTTCGCAGGCCTGGTGCCCAACACCCTGCTGCTTCCCCTTGAGGAGGGGGAACAGGCGCAGCTGCTGGCCCAGCTGCAGCAGGGGGCGCGGCGGGACATGACCCTGATCCTGCTGGCGGCTGGGGCGCAGCAGGAGAGCAAGCCCGCCGAGCAACGCCGCGTCGACATCTGGTGGTCTCCCGAGCGCGGCCGCTTCAGCCTGGCGCTGACCCTGGCCGGCTACCTGGGCTCCAGCGACGATCTGCAGCTGGCCACGCTGCGGCTGCTGCTGATCGCGGACGAGCGCGCCGACGCGGACTACCTGCATCGCAGCGCCTCACGCCTCCGCTCCGAGGCCCGCCTGGACGCCAGCGTCAAGATCCTGCGCGATCCGCTGGGGGAGCGCGCCTACGGGGAGTGGGTGCAGCGGGAGTCGCAGGACGCCGATCTGACCGTGCTGGCCCTGCCAAACGACCTCGAGCGGTTGGATGCGACCTTGCTGCGGCGCTGCGTCGAGCTGGCGCGCAGCATGGGGGACGTGCTGTTCGTACGCGCCGCGAGCGGCTTCGCGGAGCCCCTGCGGCTGGTGGCGGCCCCCGAGCGCAGCGCGCTGGACGCCCCTCGGGTCCAGGCGGCCGCCCTGGGCGAGCTGCCGCCCAGGCCCCAGCTCCCGGCCCTGAGTGAGCTGGCCAGCGAGGCGCGTCGTGTCAGCGATCGCCTGGAAGCGGTGGCCATGGAGTTCGAGCGGACCTGCCTGGCGCTGTTCTTCCAGGCCCACCGGGCCGAGCTGCGCCGCGCGGTGGAGGCGACGGAGGCGCTCTTTGGCGAGCTGGAGGGTCTGGTGGACGGGCCCGGTGCGTCGCGCGGCTTCGCGCGTGCCTTTGACAGCTACCTGGAGCGCTCGGTCCGCATCCTGGAGGTGCTGCAGCGCAGGGGGGGCTCCAGCCTGGCGGGGACGCTGGTCCAGCGGATCCAGGGCTACCAGCAGGGCCTGGTCAGCATCCGCGAGGGCGCGCCCGCCAGCAGGCTGACACTCAGGCGGCCGGCCCGGGATGGGGAAGCGGGGGCGGCCGGCGAGGCGGGCGGGCAGTGGGGCGCCAGGATCGTGGTGCCGCTGGAAGCCCTGCTGCTCTATCACCTCGACCACCAGGGCTTGGCGGCCCAGGCCGAGGCGCTGAGCGAGGCCGCGCGTCAGAGCTACCGCTCGCTGGTGGGGCTGTCCAAGGCCTTTGACAGCACGCGCAGCAGCCTGGTAGCCCTGCAGGAGCTGCAAGGTCGCGGGGAGCTGCGCCGGGAGGTCCTGGTCAACGAGCGCCGCAAGGCCCTGGCCGAGCTGCAGGCCGTGGCCGACGACGACGCGGCGGCAGAGGGCGAGCTCTGCGGCGGCTTCTTGCTGGCGGTGCGCCAGATCTCCAGCGAGCTGATCCTGGATCTGGAACGCCCGGATCTGCGCAAGTGGATCCGGCGCGAGCGGCGCATCCCGCGCTCGGCCCGCGACGTGGCGGGCGGGTTGCTGCAGGCCCCGGAGCAGTGGCTGGCCAACGAGGCGCTGCTGGCGCGGCGGGCGGAGCTGGAGCTGCTGATGGCGGGCTTCCAGCATCGGCTGCGGGGTATAGCGCAGCGCACCAAGCAGGCCTGGGCCGCCGAGCTGGGCGGCGGCGTGGCCCGCGATCTGGGACGCCTGCTTCAGCTGCTGCAGCGCTGCCGCCAGGTGGTGGACGCGGAGCGCGTACGCCAGGAGCTGGCTCGCGAGCTGGGCCAGGAGGTGGACTATGAGCGCCTGGTCGAGGCGCTGGTGACACAGACCCAGGCCGCTGCGGTGGGGCTGCCCGAGTCCTTCCGCACCCTGGACATGGAGGCCATCCTGCAGCTGGAGGAGGCGCCCCTGGAAGAGATGGAGGCCATCCAGGTGAGCGTTCGGCGCCGCGTGGAGCTGCTGGTGCAGACCGAGCTGGTGGGACGCATGCGAGAGAGGATGCTGGAAGCAGCGGCCCTGGAGCGCCGCGCGCTGGCCGTGGCGCGGGACGTGCTGCGGTTGGTGTCCTTCAACGTCGATGACCTGCAGGAGGAGGGCAGCCAGGAGCGGCTGGCGGGGAGGATGGGCCCCATCCTCGACGAGGGCATCGAGCGCCTGCAGGTGGAGCTGGCGGAGGTGGAGGCCCTGGTCCCGGGCCTGATGGAATTGGCGGACCAGCAGCTGGAGCTGGTGGTGGCGCGCACTGACGCCTTCGCCATCACGGGATCCGAGGATGGCCTGCGACAGCGCACCGCAGCGGGCGGAGCGAGTCGAGGGGTCAAGGCCCGCCTGGGCCAGGGCGTGGCCTGGGTGCAGCGCCAGCGGCGGGAGCTGTTGATGCGGCTCTTCTACCGCCGCAGCGCGGGCATGGTCCTGGCGCAGCAGCGCCTGGCCGGCCTGGATCCCCAGGAGGTGCTGGTGGAGCAGGTGCTGCGCTTCGTGGGAAGCAACACGCCGCGGCCCGAGGTGCTGGAGGCCCTGCCCTTCCACTACCAGCAGCTCTTCCTCGGCAAGACGCGCATCAGCGCCGATTTCTGGATCGGGCGCGATGAGGAGATGGCGGTGGCCAGGCGGGCCATCGAGAACGCCCGCCTGGGTTCCCGCGGGGCGCTGATCGTCACGGGCGAGCGCAACTCGGGCAAGAGCGCGCTTTGCCGCAGCATCGCCAACCACCACTTCGCCAAGGACCGCATCCAGCACGTGCTGCCCCCACCCGGGGGCAGCTGCGATCCAGCGGCCTTCTTGCAAGCCCTGCAGGTGGCGCTGGGCAGCCCGGGGAGCGAGTCCCTGCTCTTCTCCACCCTGCCCGAGGGCAGCGTGCTGGTGCTGCACGACATGGAGCTCTGGTTCCAGCGCAGCGAGGGTGGGCTGCGGGTCCTGGAGCTGATCCGCGGCCTGATCGAGGAGCACGGCGCGCGCTGCTTCTTCATCTTGAACATCGGCATCCGGGCGCTGCGCTTCATCCGGCGCTTGCTCCCCCTGGGCGACCAGGCCCTGGCCATCCTGCAATGCGGCCCCCTGGCAGCCGAGGATCTGAAGGAGATCATCATGCTGCGGCACCGCTCCACGGGCCTCGGCTTCTCCTACGACGGCCATGCCGAACAGCGCCTGCCCGCCTGGCGCCTGGCGCGCCTCTTCAACCGCATCTTCGACTACGCTTCCGGGGCCTTGGGCGTGGCCATGCAGTCGTGGATCGCCTCCATCCAGGGGGTGGAGGGCAAGCAGCTGGAGCTGGTGGCGCCAGTCATCAGCCGCGGCGACATCCTGCACGAGCTGCCCATGGAGTGGATCGGGCTGCTGCTGGAGCTGGTGATCCACAAGCAGGTCAGCTTCGCCCGCTTCCAGGAGCTGACCGCGCTCGACCCCGAGGAGCTCCGGCACCAGCTCAACACCCTGACCCGCATGCGCCTGGTGACCGAGGACAAGCAGGGCGTGCTGGAGATCAACCGCTACGTGGATCACCTGGTGACCGCCCACTTGCGGGAGCGGGGGCTGCTGGCATGAAGCGCGTCATCTCACGGCCGTCCATGACCAGGCGGGACCTGCTGCGGGCTCCCCTGGAGGCCTTCGCCGCCCAAGAGGCGCAGGACGAACGCTTGGCGCCGCAAGCGGCCGAGGGCGCAGAGGAGCCCTCCCTGGAGGAGACCATGGACGCCCTGCTGGGGGATCTGCGGGTCTCAGGGGCGCGCCTGGTCATGGCCCTGCTGGTGGGGGTAGGGCTCTACGCGGCGCTGCGCTGGCTGCGCGCCCAGCTGCAGCGGCTGTCCCTGAGCAAGCCGCAGCGTGTCATGGCCAAGCGCGCCCTGCCCCTGGCCGAGGCGCTGCTGGCCGTCGTCTACGTGGTCTGGGCGCTGCGCTGGGTGCTGGCGGGACATCCGCTGCACCAGGTGCTGCTGCTGGGCCTGCTGGTGCCGGCCTTCATCTTCGTGTCCTGGCTGGCCATCCGCGACGTGGTGGCGGGCATGGCCTTTCGCGCCAGCGAGGTCTGCGCGCCCGGCGACATCATCGAGGCCGACGGCATCAGCGGCCGCATCAGCTCGCTCGGCTACCGCGTCATCGCCCTGGACACGCCCGACGGCAGCCAGGCCTTCATCCCCTACGGCCGGGTGGCCCAGGGGGCCATCGTGCGCAAGCCCGCCACCGACGGGCTGCACCGTCACGTCTTCGAGGCCGCCCTGCCCCTGGGCATGCCCGTGGTGGAGGCCCGGCGGGCCATCCGGCGGCACGCCCTGAACTCGCACTGGCATTCGGTGGTGCGCGAGCCCCAGGTGCGGCTGCGGGACAAGGGGGTGTTCGTGGTGACCGTGTTCTCGGTGGCGCCCAACCTGGGGCATCGCATCGAGGCGGAGGTGCTGCGGGGCCTGGAGGGGGAGGGGACCTGAGGATCAGGCGCGCGGCGGTGGCGCGTCGCCGTCCGCCAGCACCTCCTGCGCCACGGCCTTGCCCAGCTCCGCGAGGCTGTCGATCGCCGGCATGGTCTCGGACGGGGGCTGCAACAGGGCCGCCAGCTCGGTGCAGCCGGCGATGGCGGCCTGGGCTCCGTCGTCGGCGTAGCGCTTCAGCATGGCCTCCAGGTGGCGGCGGGCTACCGACCTGTCACCTTGGCGCACCTCAGCCAGGATCATGTCGTGCAGGGCTTGCTGGGCGTCCGGCTGAGGTGTGCGCACCTGGATGCCATGGTGACCCAGCCCCTGCTGGTAGAGCCCGCTCTTGGCGGTGCAGAGGGTGGACAGCAGGCCCACGCGGCCGAGGCCGTCCGCGGTCAACCTGGCCGCCACCGCATCGACGATGCTGACGAAGGGCAGGCCAAGCTCGGCCTGCAGCCGCGGCACCAGCACGTGCAGGGTGTTGCAGGGCACGACCAGGAAATCGGCGCCGGCCGCCTTCAGCTGGCGCCCGGCGGTCAGCATGTCGTCCAGGTAGCGCTCCACGCCCTCACCCGTGCGCAGCAGCGTCTCTTCGGTGGTCAGATCGATGCGCATGCTGGCTACGAGCACGGCCGGCCGCGCAGGGGCGCCCGCCAGCTCGCAGCGTCGGATGACGTCGCAGTACAGGTCCGCCGTGGCGCCGGGTCCGGCGCCGCCGATGATGCCAGCTAGGCGCATTTGCGGTTCCTTGTTCTTGGGGGGGCGTCTTCCGTGGTGGCTGGCAGGGGTAACGTGGAACGGGGGAAGGGCCATCCCTATATGTCGATCTCCAAGCCTTTGGCTCAACGGTGCTGGCCCCGCGAGCGTGCTGGCGGATCGCGCTTGCCGCGGGCTGCGGCCTACGCGTGGTAGCCTACGGGCTGGAGGTGTCATGCCCCGAGCCCTCTTCGTTCTGCTTGCCCTGATGTTCGCCTGCGACGATAAAGCCGTCGACAGTGGCCCAGAGGCCGACACTGGCCCGGAGGCCGACGCGGATTTGCCGGTCGACGCCGATGGAGATGGCTACTTCGGTGACTACGACTGCGACGACGACGACGCAACCGTGAATCCCTACGCCCCGGAGATCTGCGACGGAAAGGACAACGACTGCGACGGCGAGGTGGACGAGGACGGCGCCCCCACCTGGTGGTACGCAGATAGCGACGGCGACGACTACGGCGACGCCACCTCCATGGAGCAGGCTTGCGAGCAGCCCACCGGCTTCGTGACGGACGCCACGGACTGCGACGACGGCGATGCGGCGGTCAATCCCGGCGCCACCGAGACCTGGTACGACGGCACGGACGCCGACTGCTCCGGCAGCTCGGACTACGACCAGGACGGCGACGGCTACGACTCCGACGCCTACTCCGGCG
>CAYVQL010000065.1:0-40935 GCA_964454135.1 uncultured Enterobacterales bacterium
CCGCTGTTGTTTCAACCATCTAAGCCGCATATCGGCTTATCCAGACACAGATGGTACCGGCGGACTGCCCCCTGGTCCACGACCTGGTGGCGCTGTCCTTGTTCCGTGGATTGTCCGGTTTCCCGAGCTGGGAGCTGCGGACCTCCCCTGGTCTGTCCTTCACGGACCAGCGGGTGGCGGCGGGCGCGAGCTTGACGCCGGTGGAGCCCTTGGTTCCCCGTGGCGAGCTGGAGGCTGGCTTGACCGGGCCGCTCTCCTTCGCTCCTGTGCGACTGTCTCTTGGATTCCGCGCGACCTACGATGGGGCAACGCAGGTGGGCGACGACGGCCACGCCCGGCTGGCCTCTTTGCTGGCCGAGGCCGGGCTGGGCACGAGCGTACCTACGGGCGGGGCCCTGCTGCGACCCTCCGCCCAGCTGTCCCTGGGACCAGGTCTGCTCTGGGGTCGGGGCTACGTGGAGAACGAGCGGCGGCTTGTCCCTCGCCTGCTGGGGGGAGCGGGGCTGGCCTGGCTCCTGCCAGCCGGGTTGCGCCTGGCGGCCTACGCCGAGCTGCCCCTGATCCGACTGCGCTACGGTCTGGGGGGTGGCGCCACGGCTTCTGGCGATCCGGAGCCCCTGGTGCGCGTCAAGCTCTCACTGGGGTGGTGGTCGAAAACGCAGGAAGTAGAGGACGTTCCCACGCAGTAGACCCCGAGTTGCGGGTTCTCTTGAACCTTTTCGGCCCTCTGAGCGCTTCCCTTCCCTGCCTCGGTCTCCCGGTCCCGCCCGCTCGGGAGGCGCGCTCGCGAGGAGCCGGAAAACTGACCTCCATTGGACTGATCCTCCGTCCTTCGGGTGTTCGAGGCGGCATGCCCGAGCGTGTCCGGCTGGAGGAGTGCGACGACCGGGCCCTGGTGCGCCTGGCCTCCAGGGGCGAGGAGCGCGCCCTGGAGCTGCTCTACCTGCGGCACCGGGACTGGGCCTTCGGGGTGGCCTGGCGCCTGACCGGCAGCCGCGAGGACGCCGCGGACGTGCTGCAGGACGCCTTCGCCGACCTGTTCCAGCGGCTGCCCGGGTTTCGGCTCACCAGCAGCATGCGCGCCTGGCTCTACCCGGTGATCAAGCATCGCTGCGTCAGTCTGCACCGCAAGCGGCGGCGCGTCGTACCCCTGCAGAGACAGGAGCCCTTGCACTGGCAGCCAGCCGCGAGCGGCGACTTCGAGCGCCTGCTGGCGACGCTTCCCGACCACCAGCGCGAGGTGGTGGCCATGCGCTTCGCGGCGGACATGAAGCTGGGGGAGATCGCCCAGGCGCTGGGGGTGCCCCTGGGCACGGTGAAGTCCCGGCTCCACCTGGCCTTGAAGGCCCTGCGACGAGCCCAGGCGTCGTCGCTTTGAACCTTTTTCCCCCCTGGAGCGCTACCAGACCATGAGCACGGACCCCCTCGACGCGCTGGAGCAGGAGCTGGGCGAGCAGCTGCGCGCCGAACTGCGGGCGGACATCCCGCCGGTGCCTCCGCAGGCGGACGCGCGGATCCTGGACCAGGCCCGCCAGCACACCGCACGGCTGCGCCGGCACCGCAAGCGCCGCTGGCTACTGGCGCTCGTCGTACCGGCGGCCGCAGCGGCGGTGGCGTTGGTCGCGGTCCTTCCCCTCGACTCCCGGCCGCCGCCACCCGTGGCGCCTCCTCCGAGCGAGGCCGCAGACCTCAACGCCGACGGCGAGCTGAACATCCTGGACGCCTTCGTCTTGGCGCGGGCCGTGGAGCAGGGGCGGACCGCGCCGGAGTGGGACCAGGACGGCGACGGCCGCGTGGGCGCTCCGGATGTCGAACTGCTCGCCCGCAGCGCCGTGTCGGTGCCCACCGGGGGCGCACCGTGAGGCGCCTCGGGCTGGCGCTGGTCCTGTCGCTGGTGGCGGCGGCTTGCTCCTGTTCGGAGCGTGTCGAGCCCTCGCCGACTCCCAGCTTCCAGGCCTGGGACCTGTACCTGGACGTGCAGCAGGGGCCGCTGGCGGCCTGGCAGGCGGACCTGAGCAGCCAAGGCGAGGCCCTGCAGATCGTGGGCGTGGAAGGCGGCGATCACCCCGGCTTCCATAGCCCCCCCTATTACGATCCCGCCGCCCTGGCCGGTGGCCGCCTCGTGCTGGCGGCCTTCGACACGGGCGAGGGCCTGCCCGCCGGCCGCCACCGCGTCGCGACCCTGCACCTGCGCCGCGTCGAGGGACCCGAGCGGGTCGATCTGCAGCTGCAGGTCGCCGCCGGCCCCGAAGGCGCCCCTGTCCCCGCCCGCGCGCTGCTGCGCGCCCGCAGCTCGGAGTGAGCCATGAAGCGATACCCACCTGATGCACCCCTCGCCTCCTCTACGGAAGAGAGGCCAGAGAAGAGGGGGAGCCTGGCGCCGCTCCTCTCGTTGCTGCTCCCCGCGCTCCTGGCGCTGCTCGCCATCGGCTCCTGCTCGAAGCACGCGTCCTTTTCGGGCTACGAGGGCATATACGAGGAGGCTGCAGGCGGGGCCCTCGGGGGCGGCGACTTCGACGAGCTGTGGATCCTGGGGGTCGAGGACAGCGCGACGCCCCAGGCCGATCCGCCCGAGCCCGAGGATAGCGCCGGCCTGCGGGCCGTGGTGGAAGAGGGGGGCGAGGAGATCCAGCTCCCTCTCGTCTCCACCCAGGTCCAGGCGCGCATCGACGCCTTCGTGGCCACCGTGGACCTGCGGCAGGTCTACCAGAATCCCCTGACCGAGCCCGTGGAGCTGGTCTACGTCTTCCCGCTGCCGCAGGACGCGGCGGTCTCAGAGTTCGTGATGACCGTGGGGGAACGTCGGATCCGCGGGATCGTCCGCGAGCGCGAGGAGGCCGAGGAGATCTATGAGCAGGCCCGGTCCCAGGGCTACGTGGCCAGCCTGCTCACCCAGGAGCGGCCCAACGTCTTCACCCAGCGCGTGGCCAACATAGAGCCGGGCCACGACGTGCTGGTGGACCTGCGCTACCAGCACGTGCTGCCCTATCGGGATGGGGCCTACAGCTACGTCTTCCCGACGGTGGTGGGCCCCCGCTACAACCCCCCGGGCAGCGTGGACGGCATCGGCGCCGTGTCCCCCGACGCGCGAGGCCTGTCGGGGCAGTCCGTCGAGGTGGTCTACCAGGCCGAGGGCGCCATGCCCTCCTTCTCCCTCTCGCTGGACCTCGATGCCGGTGTCTTCATCGAGGACGTCAGCAGCGACTCCCACGAGATCGAGATCGAGACGCTCTCGTCCGAGCGGCGCCGCGTCACGCTCGCCCAGGGCGAGGCCCCCACAGACCGCGACTTCCGCCTGCGCTACGCCGTGGCCGGGCAGCAGGTCAAGAGCGCCATGTTGCTGCACGCGGACGAGCGTGGGCAGTGGTTCACGCTGCTGCTGCACCCCCCGGCCAGCTTGCAGGCGCTGCCAGCCTCGCCGGTGGAGCTGATCTACGTGATCGACTGCTCTGGCAGCATGTCGGGCGCACCGCTGCGGACCGCCAAGGCGGCCGTGCGACGCAGCCTGGCGGGGCTGGGCCCCGAGGACGCCTTCCAGGTAGTCCGCTTCTCGTCGAAGGCCTCCCGCCTGGGCCCTGAGGCGGTCCCGGCCACGCGCGCTGCGCTGCGAGAGGGCCTGCAGCACCTGGATCGGCTGCGCAGCGGCGGTGGCACGGAGATGATGGCGGGCGTGCGCATGGCCCTGGGCTTCCCGCACCAGCCGGGCCGGGTGCGCCTGGTGACCTTCATGACCGACGGCTACATCGGCAACGAGCGCGAGGTGTTGGCGACCGTCTCCGAAGGGCTTGGCCAGGCCCACGTCTTCTCCTTCGGGGTGGGATCAGCGACCAACCGCTTCCTGCTGGACCGCATGGCCAAGCTGGGCCAGGGAGCCGCGGCCTACGTCACGAACGACGAGGCGGTCGTGGACCGCGAGGTGGACGCCTTCATGGAGCGCATCCGACACCCGGCCCTGGCCGAGGTGAGCGTGGACTTCGGCGACGCGCGCGTGGCCGAGGTCTTCCCGGGCCGCATCCCCGACCTGTGGGTGGGCCGTCCCCTGGTTCTCACGGGCCGCATCGAGGGCCCCGTCCCCGACCAGGTCACCGTGCGCGGCTACCTCGGCGGCGAGCCCGTCAGCATCCCCGTGCCGGTGCGCGTGGAGCAGCAGCGCCGTCCTGCCCTGCCCCTGGTCTGGGCCCGCGCCAAGATCGCGGACCTGGCCGAGCGCAGCTTGCTGGTGACCGATCCCGGCCCCATGAACGACGGCATCCGCGCCGTGGCCCTGGAGTACGGATTGCTCTGTCGCTACACCGCCTTCGTGGCCGTGGACGCCTCGGCGCCGGTAGCCACGGACAGCTCCCTCACCGTCGCCGTCCCCGTGCCCGTGCCCGAGGGAGTGTCCTTCGAGGCCACGGTGCAGGAGCCTGAGGCGGAGACGCCGGAGCACTGACCCTCACCCAAGGCTGTGGCGAGATTGTAGCTTTGCGGGTACACTTCGGGCGTCATGTCGAGCTCGCCCATCCCCCTGCATCCCCTGAACCGGCTGCGCATCAGACTATTTTTGGGTGGGGGCGGAAAAAGCGGGAAGGTAGGTCGGACGAGCGGGACTGAGGGTGTATGAAGCATTCTCGGCCAGCATTTCGGATTCTCGGCTTCCTGCCACTGCTCTGCCTGCAGGCCTGTTTGTTGGATGCGCGCGTGGGCAGCGACTGCCTGCAGATATCGGAGCTGATGTCCACCAACGCGTCCTACGCCGTCGATGCCGACCACACGGAGCTGCGGCCCGACTGGATAGAGCTCTGCAACGTCGGAGATCTGCCGGTCGACGCCAACTGGTACAGCTTGCGAAACCACGACGGGCACAATCCCGAAGCGTCCGACGCCTGGCCCTTGCCCCAAGCAACCGTAGCGCCCGGGGCCTGCGCCCTGGTCCTCGCCGAAGTCGATTATTTCAATATCGACGGCCATAGCGAGTGGTACGCGAACTTCGACCTCGGCATGGAGGTTGGCTACGTCGAGCTGATGGCAGGCGACATGAGCGATGACGCCTGCTCGGACCAGGTGTGGTATCCCTGGATGGAAGATGACGAGGCCTATGTGCGGCAGGGAGATGAGTGGGTGATCTCGGACTCACCTTCCCCGGGAACGCCCAACCCATGATCGGACGCCTTGTCCGGATAGCGGTCTTCTGCAGCGGGTGCGGCGGCGTCTCCGACTACATGCTGGACTGCGCGAACCCTCCGTCGGGCGACGAGCCCATCCCATGCACGAGCGTCTGCACCAACGAGCTCATGGCCGTCAACGATCTCGTGCGGGTCGACACAGCCGACCCGGACGACGGAATGGATGATTGGATCGAGCTGTACAACGCCGGCACGGAGACCGTGCAGCTGGAGGGCTACGTCCTGGTCAACGACGAGAGTCCCGTCGAGCAGACCTTCGTGCTGCCCAGCTGGGAGCTCGAGCCCCGCGCCTGCAAGCTCATCATCGCCGATGCGGATCCCAAGGAGCGCGGGTGGCATGCGGGCTTCAACATCCAGAAGGAGTACGGAGGGCTGCGGCTGCACGCGCCCTCCTGCCAGCTGGCGGATCGGGTCTGGTACGGCCGTCAGTCCGAGTATCGCTCCTGGGGCCGCGTGCCTGACGATGGATCGCCCACCTGGGGGTATCGCGATCCGCCCACGCCCTGCGAAGATTGAGAATATTTATAGCGAGAGGGGAAGGTCCATGCGGTGAACGGGCCTGTAGGATCGGAGAGTGAAGTGATGCCGCCAGCAACCCACAGCGCGACGCAGCAGGACTTGGCCACTGGCCACCCTGGCGTGGCCTGGCCACGGGGCCGCAGCCGTCGGCCGGCGGTGGACGTGGGCGCCCTCTTCGACGCCCACGCGGCGTCGCTCTGTCGCACCGTGCACGCCATGACGGGCAACCGCGAGGTGGCCGAGGACATCGTGCAGGAGGTGTTCATCTACGCCCACGCCCGTCGCCACGAGCTGGCGGACTCGCCCGCCATCGGCGGGTGGCTCTACCGCGTCACGGTCAACCGTGTGCGGCACCACTGGCGCTCCAGCAGGCGCTACCGCAGCGCGCTCTCCCGCAGCGAGGACGCGGGGCGGAGCGTGCCCGCGACGCCGGACCAGTCGCTACAGCGCCTGCGCAACGGGCGTCTGATCGCCCAGTGCGTGCTGACGCTCTCCGAGGCCCAGCGCGAGGTCTTCGTGCTCTTCGAGCTGCAGGGCCTGGACGGCAAGCAGATCGCCGAGATCCTGGACATCCCGAGCAACACGGTCTGGACCCGCCTGCATCGCGCGCGCGCGGCCTTCCGCAAGGCCTGGCTGGCGCGCAGGGGCGAGGAGGAGGCATGAGTCGAGAACCCACCCGCTTGCTGGACGATCGCGAGTTCATCCGCGAGACCGGCTGCGACCTGCGCGACGCGGATCAGGTCTTGCAGGGCTACAACCTGCCGGCCATGAAGGCAGCCCTGGCGGGCGCGGCTGTCCCCGCTCCGACAAGCACCCCGCCTCGACTGCTGCGCGGCACCTCCTGGGTGGTGGCCGGCGTCCTGAGCGTGGGAGGCGCGCTCTGGCTCTGCTCGCTCCACACCTCCCCGACGCCGGAGGTGCGCCCGCCCGTGGAGGTCGTTGCTGCGCCATCGACGTCCCCCGTACCTGCAGCGCCTGCGACGGAGCCCCTCGTGGCGCCCGATCCACCCGAGCCGGCGAAGCCGCAGCTCCCTGCGACGCCGCAGCGCCCTTCCGCCCCTGCCGAGCCCCCCGCTGCGGAGCCCGTCATCAGCGCCCCCACCCTCCCTGCTGCCGAGCCCCCCACGACCGAGCAGGCGGGCGACGCCCTGGCCGTCGCGGATCTCGAACCCCGGGTCGAACGCGGCGACCTGCAGGCCGATCTGCGGGCCTATCAGCGGGGCGAGGACGCGCTGGCCATGGGAGACCAGCGCGCGGCCCGTGCCGCATTCGAGCGCTACCTCGAAGACTGGCCAGGGGGGCGGCTGCGCGAAGCCGCCGAGCTGGCGCTGCTGACCTGCCTGGCGCAGCTCGAGGAGTACCAGCAGGTCGAGCTGCTCGCCGACCAGCTGGCGCGGCACCCGAACCTGGCCTCCAAGCGGCCGGAGATCCTGAGCCTGCGCGCACAGGCGTTGGTCGCCCTGGGCCGCTGCCAGGAAGCGCTGGCCCTGCTGCCCGAGCTGGAGCGCTCCGCAGCCACTTCCATCCGTCGCTCCTGCCGGAGGTCGCCGTGAGCATCGCCGTCCGTGAACATGAGCTTCTCTCTCCTCTGCGCGAAGAACGCCGCAGGGTGGTGATCCGGCCCGCGCTGCAGCGTGGCGCGGTGCCCTTGCGCTGTCCCGTCTGTCACAGCCCGGCGGACGGGGGCCGCGATGAGACGACCTCCTACGCCTGCGGCGCGGTGGTGGGTCCCCACGCGCTGGGACTCTGCGACCGGGCTCCGGAAGAGGTCCTGTTGCAGGCGCTCTGGGGATGGTGCCGGCGCCAGGAGCTGTTCCGCGCCGCCTCCTGCGTGCGCAAGCGCGTGGTCCCGCGCCTGGAGCGGCCGCGCCCATTGTACGGCCTGGCGCTGCTGCCTCCCGGCGGCGCGCAGGCGCCCGAGCGCTGCCCGCTCTGCGACGCGGGGACGGAGATCGACGGGCCCTTCCTGCGGCGCTTCGCCTGCGGCTGCAGCCTGCACCGCAAGGGATCCTGGTGGCAGGGCTACGAGCCCTGTCCCGAAGCCAGCCTGGAGGAGCTCCTGCTCGCCATGTCCTCCGCGGACTCCTCGGCCTGGTTCCAGCAGACGCTGAGCAGCGTACGGGATGGGGCCAGCTACGATCTCTGGATGTGATCGGGGGAAGGAGCATGTCCATTTCCATCATCGCCCGCCTCGCCCCGCTTGCGATCCTGGTGGCCTGCAGCCCTACAAGCATCGGCCGGGACAGCGAAGCCCCCCCGGCAGAGGTGGAGAACCTGCCGGACGACGCCTGCGACGCCCAGGACGTCCCCGGCCTGTGCATCAACGAGTTCATGGCCCACGACGATGGCCCGGACTGGATCGAGATCCACAACGGCGACGAAGAGCCCGTGTCCATGGCGGGCATGCTGCTCTGGAGCGAAGACGGCGGTACGGGGGGTGGCCAGCAGTCCTGGAACTTCCCAGAGGACCTCATTCTGGAGCCGGGGGCGTTTCTGCTGGTCATCTGCGACCAGGGGGACGGCGAGGAAGATGGTCAGCTCCACGCCAGCTTCTGCATCGAGCGGCAGGATGGCACGCTCCTGCTGCTGGACGAGAGCGGTTCCAGCAGCGTCACCCTCAACGCCATCAGCTACGGCTACCAGGTATCCCGCGTTTCCTCCGCTCGTTGGCCCGATGGCGGGCTGGAGTGGGTGTCCATGGAGGAGCCCACCCCGGGCAGCTCCAACAGCCCCTAGGAGAACAGGATGTCTCTGATCTTGCTGGCCGTCCTCGCCGGCTGCCGGCCCGACGGGGTCGTCGCCTGGTGCTGCACCGGCGATCCCGGGGCGGATTCGGCCGAGCTCAGCACCAGCTGCACGGACTGCGACGGCGATGGCTGGAGCATCGACGAGGGCGACTGCGACGACTTCGACGCGGCCGTCCACCCCGAGGCGCCGGAGCGCTGCAACGGGGACGATGACGACTGCGACGGCGCCGTGGACGAGGAGGCAGAGGACGCGCAGGCCTTTCTCGATGCGGACGGCGACGGCTACGGCGACCCGCTGCAGACGCTGTACGCCTGCGAGCTGCCCGAGGGCTACGTGCGCGAGGCCGGCGACTGCGACGACGGCGACGCCGATGCCCATCCCGGCGCCGAGGAGGTGCCGGACGGCGCGGACAACGACTGCGACGGCCTGACGGACGAGATCGACGCCGATCCGGGGCTGTTCTTCGTTCACCGCTCCATCCAGGAGGAGAATCGACTCGACGTCTACTACAGCGAGGGAGACGGCAGCTTCTCCGCGCCCGAGACCATCGGGGAGGACTACGGGGAGGAGTACGAGGGCTTCGTGGTGGCGGATTTCGACGGGGACGGGAGCCTGGAGATCTTCGCCCACACCGAGAGTACCGGCATCCAGGTCGTGCTCGACTATCTCGAGAGCGAGGACGGGAATCGCTCCTGGATCGGCATCCCGGGCCCCGAAGCCATGCCCTACGATGTCTTTGGAGGAGGCGATCTCGACGGAGACGGCGACATCGATCTCTTTGGGAAGACCGAACGTCCCGACAACACGGGCTGGGTCTCGCTGGGACAGGGTGACGGGACCTTCCAACACATCGAGGGAGCTGTGGACCTGGCTCCCATCGACACCGGATACGTGATCCACTTCCCCTACCGTTCCCGCGACCTGGACGGGGACGGCATCGAAGACCTGGTCTGCTCGGAGATCAGCGACGGAGGCGATCCCCCCTCTGGGATGTACCTCTTCCGAGGGCGGGGCGATGGCAGCTTCGATGCCGCGGAGTACCTTTTCCACGCCGAGATGCCGATAGGCGCCATCTCATTTCTCCACGCAGACGGCGACGCCCACTATGACATGGTCTTCGGGATGGACGACGACGGGGATCCCGGCCAGGTCTGGCTGATCTACGGGACCGCAGAGGGCTTCGAGACGACGACCACCGAGATCTTCGACCTCGCACCGGGCCATGAGAGTGGAATCGACGAGCCGGGGGGCGGGAGGATCCGCGCCTTCGACTGGACGGGAGACGGGCTCGCCGAGCTGTTGATCGACTGGTGCGTGGACGCCACCAGCCTGGCACAGGACAGGACCGACCGGTACGTCCACGACGGGCTCGGCAACTTCAGCTACTCCGACACGGTCCTCGACTACGACGACGTGTCCGGATCTTCGAGCGTTCCCATTCTGCTGGACGAGTGACGGCCCTCTGCCGCGAGGAGCTGGTCTCGCGATGCGCAATACCACGACTCGAACCGCTCTCCTGCTCGCCGGTTGGCTCGTGGCGCGGCCTCCCTCTCGTACGGCTTCGACCTCTACCTCGGTCCCGGCGATCGCCTCGTCCCCACGGCGGGCATCGGTACGGCCATCTTCCCGGAGTGGAGAATGGGGGCCAACTTTCCCTACCCACAGCTCTGGGCCGGAGCGGGCATCGAGCTCCCCAGGCACATCCTGCTCCAAGCCGCTGGCCGTTTCCTCCTCTTCAAGGACATCGGCCTGCGGCTCTCGCTGCTGTACACGTTCTACTAGCGCCCCCTCCTCCTCCCCAACCACACCTCCAGCCCCTGGGCGTTCAGCTCCACGTCCATGGCCAGCCAGCGCCGTAGGATGCCCTCGGGCTGCCTGCCGCCCAGCTCGCGCTGCCGGGCCAGCAAAGAGTCGAAGATCCGCGCGCTGAGCAGCCGCTGGCGCTTGGCCGGTTCTTCCTGGGCCAGCTCCAGGGTCTGGTCCATCCACTGCTTCAAGAAGCGCAGCAGATCCTGCGCCAGGCGCGGCTGGTTCTCCAGGGGCCCGAAGTGGGTCAGGCAGAGCCAGCCGGGGGCCAGGCGAAGGATGCGCTCCATGGATGCCGCCATGACCTCGGGCTCGAACTGCACGGGCGCGGTGGTGGGGAAGATGAGCGGGCCGTCCGGCGCGTCCAGCACGCGGTAGGCCAGGCCGAAGGCGTCCCCGGTGTAGACGCTCTCGGCCTGCTCGTCCCAGAGCGCGATGTGGTGCCGGGCGTGGCCCGGGGTGTGCAGCACCACCAGGGGGCGCCCGGCCAGGTCCAGGGTGGCGCCGTCTTCCGGAGCCAGCACGCGTTCCGCCGGGATCGGCAGGATCTGCCCGTACACCGACTGCATGGTCTGCTCGCCGTAGACCAGGGTGGCCCCGGCCACCAGGCGCGAGGGGTCGATCATGTGCCGCGCGCCCTTGGGGTGCACCACCAGGCGCGCCCGGGGCAGGTGGCGCAGCAGGCGTCCGGCGCCGCCAGCGTGGTCCAGGTGCACGTGGGTGACCACCACGTACTCGACGTTCTCGCGCCGGATCCCGCGCTGCTCCAGCACAGCCAGCAGGCGGGGCACGGCCAGGCTGGTGTTGGTCTCGACGAAGGCGGCCCGACCGTTCTGCTCCACCAGGTAGCTGGCGGCGGCGCCGGGGCGCAGGTATCCGGTGTCGATGCAGGTGACGCCCGGGGCATGGGGCTGGATGAAAGGGGGCTGTGGGGCCATGGCAGCTCCGCGGCGGGGGAAGGGCGCGCTCTATCCTCGTTGAAGCTGGACGGCCTTATTAAGAGCTAGCTCCCCCCAATCCCCGGTCAGCGCCCATGTGCAAGGTCCGTGTCCAGCAACACCCCATCCTGCCCCCGCCCCCGGACGAGCCCAGCGTTCCCTTCTACTGGAACGGGGAGCGCCTGTTGGCGCGGCCTGGCGAGATGATCTCCTCGGCGCTCTTCGCCGCGGGCATCCACCGCTTCGGGCGCCACCCGCGCGACGACGCGCCCCTGGGCATGTTCTGCGCCAACGGCCAGTGCGCCCAGTGCGCGGTGGTGGCCAACGGCGTAGCGGTCAAGTCCTGCATGGTGCCCGTGGCGGACAACATGGTGGTGCAGTCCTGCGACCGGCTGCCCGAGCTGCCCTTGGCCGAGGATCCGCCGGATATCGGCGACACCGCGCTGCGGCGCACCCAGGTGCTGGTCATCGGCGCTGGCCCGGCCGGGCTGGCCGCGGCCATCGAGCTGGCGCGCCGCGGCGTGCAGGTGCTGGTCGTGGACGACAAGGACCGCCCGGGCGGCAAGCTGGTGCTGCAGACCCACAAGTTCTTCGGCTCCATCGAGGACACGCGCGCCGGCACGCGGGGCATCGACCTGGCCACGGGCCTGGCCGAGGAGCTGGCTGCCCAACCCAGCGCCGAGCTCTGGCTGCTGGCCACGGCCGTGGGGGTGTTCAGCGATGGGCGCGTGGGGGTGGTGCGCCAGGGGCGCTACTGCTTGGTGCAGCCCGATGTGCTGCTGGTGGCCACCGGCGCCCGCGAGAAACAGCTGCCCTTCCCGGGCCACACCCTGCCCGGGGTCTACGGGGCGGGCGCCTTCCAGACCCTGCTCAACCGCGACCTGGTGCGCCCCTGCAAGCGGCTCTTCGTGCTGGGGGGCGGCAACGTGGGGCTGATAGCCGCCTACCACGCCCTGCAGGCCGACATCGAGGTGGCCGGCCTGGTGGAGGCGCTGCCCGAGGTGGGGGGCTACCGGGTGCACGCCGACAAGATCCGGCGCCTGGGCGTACCCATCCACCTGCGCCACACCGTGGTGGCAGCCCATGGCGAAGAGCACCTGGAGGCGGTCACCATCGCCCAGGTGGACGAGCGCTTCCAGGTGATTCCTGGCACCGAGCGGAGCTTCGCCGCCGACACCCTGCTGGTGGCGGTGGGGCTCTCCCCCCTGGACGAGTTCATCGCCCAGGCGCGGGCCTTCGGCCTGCCTGTCTTCGCGGCCGGTGACGCCGAGGAGATCGCCGAGGCCTCGGCCGCCACCTTCGGTGGCCGCATCGCGGCCCTGAACATCGCAGCCGAGCTGGGCCTCGATGCCGAGCCCGTGCCCCAGGACTGGATGAGCAAGCTCGAGGTGCTCAAGGCGCGGCCCGGCCCCTTCCTGGAGCAGGAATTCCAGCCCCCGGACCTGCCCGTCTACCCGGTGCTGCGCTGCACCCAGGAGATCCCCTGCAATCCCTGCTTCTCGGTCTGCCGCAAGCAAGCCATCCGCATGGTGGGCGATCCCATCATGGGCCTGCCCGAGTTCACAGGCGAATGCGACGGCTGCACGCGCTGCGTCTCCATCTGCCCCGGGCTGGCCATCACCCTGGCGGACGGTCGCAAGAATCCGCAGAACCCGGTGGTCACGGTGCCCTTCGAGCAGTCCCGCGCCCTGGTGGAGAAGGGCTCCGAAGTGCTGGCCAGTGACGCCATGGGTCAGCCCCTGGGGCGCTTCCCCGTGCTGGGGGTCATCTCCGGAAAGCGCCAGGACCGCACCCTGCTGGTGCGCCTGCGCGTGCCCGCGGCCATCGCGCCGCAGGTGGCCGGCATCTCGATGCCGCTGCAACAGGGCATCGAAGAGGCCGCGGCGCTGCAGGCGGACTCGGATCCCGACGACACCATCATCTGCCGCTGCGAGCACGTCAGCGCCGGCGAGATCCGCCAGGCCATCCGCGACGGCGTGCACGACATCAATGAGCTCAAGGCCCGGCTGCGGGTCTGCATGGGCGCCTGCTGCGGCAAGAACTGCCCCGAGCACATCGCCCGGCTCTATCGACAGGAGGGTGTGGATCTCGAGAACGTCACACCCAACACGGTCAGGCCGCTCTTCGTGGAGGTACCCCTGGGGGTCTTCGCCTGCGGATCGGAGGACGAGTGATGGAGCGCTTCGACACCATCATCATCGGCGCCGGCTCAGTGGGCCTGCCCAGCGCCCTCTACCTGGCCCGGGCCGGCCAGCGGGTGGCGGTCTTCGACGGCAACGCCTCAGGCGGTCGCGGCGACAACCGGGCCGCCATCGGCGGTGTGCGCGCCACCCACTCCGAGCCCGGCAAGATAGCCTTGGGCCAGGCCTCGCTGGAGATCTTCTCCACCTGGCAGGAGAAGACGGGCTGGGACGTGGGCTGGCGGCGGGGGGGCTACACCTTCGTGGCCTACGGCCGCCAAGACGCCCAGATGCTACAGGCCCTGGTGGAGCGGCAACGCTCCTGTGGCCTGGACATCCGCTGGCTGGATGCGGCCGAGCTGAGCGCCCTGGTGCCCGGCATCGTCCGGAAAGACCTGCAGGGCGGCACCTTCTCCCCGGGCGACGGCTCGGCCTCGCCCCTGCTCTACGCCCACAGCTTTCGGGTCGAGGCCCAGCGGGCCGGGGCGGAATTCCGCTTCAGGGAACCCGTCACCGGGATCCTGCGGGATGGGGATCAGGTGACAGGCGTGGTCACGCCCAGCGGCAGCTACAGGGCGGACACCGTGATGATCGCCGCCGGCGCGAACGCGCGGGAGGTGGGCGCCATGGCCGGCATGGATCTGCCCGTCGCGCCCGACAGCCACGAGGGCGGCATCAGCGAGCCCGTGGCCCGCTTCCTGGAGCCCATGGTGGTGGACATCCGACCCGGGCCCGGCTCCAAGAACTTCTACTTCTACCAGAACAAAGAGGGCCAGGTGGTCTTCTGCATCACCCCCGAGCCCATCATCGTGGGCATGGACCGCCGCTCCACCTCGGTCTTCCTGCCCCAGGTGGCCCAGCGCATGGTGGCCCTGCTGCCGCGGCTGGCGGCCCTCAAGGTGCGCCGCACCTGGCGCGGGCTCTACCCCATGAGCCCCGACGGCGCGCCCCTGCTGGGCTGGGCGCCCGGGCTGCGGGGCTGCTTCCTGGCCGTGGGCATGTGCGGCCAGGGCTTCATGCTGGGGCCGGGCATCGGCTCGCTGGTGGCGCGGGAGCTCTGCGGTCAGGCTTCCGAGCGCGATGCCATGGCGCTGGAGGAGCTACGGCCCGACCGGGAGTTCCGGGGGATGGAGGCGTTGAAGTAGACCAGCGGCAAAGGAACCGTCAGGTGCGCGGCAGCGCGCCGTCAAGGCCCCGGACCCCGTGTACGCTGAGACAGATGTCCCGGTGGGTTCCTGCATCGGCGCTCATCTCCGCGGACATTCCAGGAACAGAAGAAAGGGAGTCAACCGTGATCGCGCTCGTCCGAATGAGCTTTCTGGCCTCGCTCGTCGCCTTGTTCCTGCCCGGCCCTGCGCAGGCGCGAGACGCCCTCGTGTTCAAGGACGAGGATGTCGACCGAACCATCGGCGATATTCACAAGCCGGGGGTCATGGTGGTCATCACCCGGCAGAATCTCGAAGGGGGCTACACGCTGGAGCTGAGACAGTCCTTCCTCCGCAGGATCGTGGATTCCGTGGAGCGGGGCCCCTTCTAGCCGCCGTCGCGACGGCCTGCGTCGCCGCCGTGCGGACCGGGGAAGCTACTCGCAGGTCACCGAGACCACGTGGTAGCGGTTGTCGGTGCCCGAGCAGCAGGGCGAAGACCAGACGTAGTTGGTGCAGGATCCCCAGCAGTAGCAGCTGGTGCTGCTGTGCAGCTCCACGTCCCAGGCAGTGGCCACGCACAAACCTGCCAGCTGGCAGAAGGCGTCCATCTGCTCCTGGGTGGTGGTGGGGGAGCAGCAGGGCCCGATGACCGGGGTGCAGTTGTCCAGATCCAGGGGGTAGTAGGACATGCCGTCGTAGTTGTAGGTGGAGATGACGGTGGGCGTGCCGCAGCCGCCGCCCTGCAGGATCTCCACGCTGGCGCTGGCGGTGCTGCCGTCGTCGTCGCCATCGTTGGGGGTGACGGTGCAGGTCCACTGCTCGCCGGCCCGGGTGTCGTCCGCCGGGACGGTATCGTCGGTCCAGACGGCGGTGCTGGCCCCCAGCCAGCCGGCGCCGGTGTCGGCGCTGTCGGCGTGGCCGCCCGAGCCGTAGCTCGCACCGTCGACGGACCAGGACATGCTGTAGTTCAGGCCGTCGCCATCCGCGTCGCTGGAGGCGCTGTCCACGCCGCAGACCAGCTCGTCCTCGCCCTCCACGGGCTCACCGGGCGTGATGGAGACGGAGGGGGCCCCGGGAGGGCTGTTGAGCACGGTGAGAGAGCTCGAGGCGACCGCCGTGCCGCTGTCGCTGGCATCGCTCGGGGTGACCTCCACGTAGACGTCCTGGTGCTTGTCGAAGTGCGTCGTCCCATCGAGGGAGCTACCCGTCTCGCTGGTCAGGGCGCCGTCCACGTACCAGGCGTAGGCCAGGTTGACCGTGTCCCCGTCGGCGTCGCTGGTGCTGACCGAGGCGCTGATGGTGTCGTCGGTGTAGACCGAGGTGGGGCTTAGGCTGATGGACTGCACCTGGGGCGCGCTGTTGTCGATGGTCACGCTGTCGGAGAGGGCCGTGCCGCTGTCCGAGCCGTCGAAGGGCGTGACCGTGCAGGTCACGCTGTCGCCGGCCGCGAAGCCGCCCGACAGGCTGCTGCCGCTGCCCAGGGTCGCGCCGCCCGCGGTCCATTCGTAGGTGGAGGCGTCGGCGTCGCCGTCCGCATCGCTGTAGCCGCCGTAGCTGCAGCTCAGGGTGTCGCTGGAGGTGGCCGGGTCGGGGGTGACGCTGACGCTGCTGATGCTGGGGGCGGTATTGGAGATGGTGACGCTGTTGGAGGCCACCGTGCTGCCGTCGTCCGTGCCGTCGTTGGGGGTGCCGTAGCAGACAACGACCTGACCGCGGGCGACATGGGCGGGGTCCAGGCTGGCGCCGCTGACGCCGGGATCCACGCCGTCTACGGTCCAGGCGTAGCTGATGCTGGTGCTGTCGCCGTCGTCGTCGCTGACGCTGCCGCCGCTGCAGAGCATGGTGTCGCTGGTGTAGGCCGGATCGGGCGACAGGCTGACCGATGCCAGCACCGGGGGCGTGTTGGACACAACCAGGCTGTCCGAGACCGCCGTTCCGCTGTCCGTACCGTCGTAGGGGGTCACCGTGCAGGTCACCGTGTCGCCGGCCACGAAGCCGCCGCTCAAGCTGCTGCCGCTGCCTGCCGCCGTGCCCCCGATCGTCCAGGCGTAGGTGCTTGCGTCGGCGTCGCCGTCGGCATCGTACCAGCCGCTGGCGCTGCAGCTCAGGCTGTCGCCGGCCACGGCCGGGTTCGGGCTGATGGTCGCCGAGGAGAGGGAGGGCACGCTGTTGCCGATGGTGATCTCCGCCTCCCCCGGCTCGCCATCGCCCAGGCCGTCCGAGGGCGTCACCACCACCTTGTAGGTCAACCCGCGGCTGGTGGCGCTGGCCGGGAAGCTGGCCGCGCTGCTGGCCGAGGACAGCACACCCGCCTCGTACCAGGCGTAGGCGTAGCTGACGGTGCCGCTGGCATCCGGATCGCTGCTGCCGGTCGCCGTGGCCAGCAGGTCATCCTCCGTGGTGGCCGGATCGGGGGTGATGGTCACGCTGGGCGCCGTGGGCAGGGCGTTGACCGTGAAGTCCGCCAGGGCGCTGTCGTCCAGGCCGTCGCTGTCGGTGGCGGTCACGGTCAGGCTGTGATCGCCCGCGGCCAGCTCGGAGCTCTGGAAGCTGGCCTCACCGCTGCTGGTGGCACCCTGGGTGGAGAAGACCCCGGCCAGGTCCGTCTCCCAGGTCAGGCCGATCTCGTCGGGCTGGTCCTCGCCGTCGGAGACCTCCGCGCTGAAGGTGACGGTCTCGCCCTCGTTGTAGACCTCGCCGCTGCTGGGCGAGAGCAGGCTGATGCTTGGAGGCGTGCCCACCGTGTAGAGCAGGTGGTCGGTGCAGCTGGCCCCAACCTCGTCCTGCACCGTCATGGTGATGGTGTGCGTGGCCACTGACAGGTCGCCGTAGGAGAAGAGCACCTCTCCATCGCTGGTAGGCGTGCTCGTCCCCAGCTCGCCGTCCTTGTCGCTGGCCCAGGCCACGGTCAACCAGTCCGCCTGCACGTCGTTGTCCCAGACCTGCGCCTGGAAGACCACCTCCTCGCCCTCGGGGCCAGCGCTCTCGCTCTCGGGGGCCGTGATCTCGCACTCCGGCGTCGAGTTGGGCGGTCCCACGGTGATGGTGACGGCTTCGGAGCCGCTCTTGTCGGTGCTGTCCCGCACAGTGAGGGTCAGCATATGCTCGCCCTCGACCAGGTAGGTCGAGCCCAGCAGGGCGCCCTGGTCGTCGGGCGTGGCATCCACGTCCAGCGCGCCCTCCAGGCTGCTCTCCCAGGTGGCGCTCAGCTCAGCAGGATCGTCCTCGCCATCCGAGACCTGGCCCTCGAAGACGACCAGTTGGTCGCTGTAGTAGGTGCCGGCCGCTTCGGGTGCGATGATGGTGGCCAGCGGCGCGTCGGTGGGGATCACGGTCAGGCTGATGACGTCGCTGCCAGCGGCGTCGCCGGGATCGATCACCTCGAGGCTGATGGATCCCTCGTCAGGACCCAGGACGACCTGGCAGGCGGTCGTCCCATCGCTGCCAGGAGCCGCAGCCTCGCAGGCCGGCGTCCCGCCTGCGAACCAGGTGGCGAGCAGCGCCGAGGCGTCGTGGTCCGGATCGCTCACGTTGCCCCACAGTGCGACCTCGTAGCCCTCCAGCACCTCGTCGCCGTCGCCGTGGGAGGTGATGGTCGCCTTGGGCGAGGCGTTGATGGCGCGCACGCCCTGGTCCTGGCAGGCGCCCAGCAGGAGGGCGACGATGACGAACTGGAGCTGGGGAAGTGTCATGGCGGGCTCCTGGCCGCCGCCCGGTCGCGGGCGCAGCGGCCCTGGTTGCCAGTGTAGCGCAGACGGGGCGCCTGGCATGCCCGTCGAGCGCCTTGGCCAGATCCCGGCTTCGGACGCCTGCCCCCTGGCGTTGCCCCTCAGGCCTGCACCGCGGGAATCCAAAGGGGACGTTAGGCTTCTTTGCGTGCCGTAGTTCCCGGAGGAGGCCGCCCTGTCCCACCAGACCATCGACGCCACGCGCACCCAGTCCGTGGCCGCGATCCCTGCCAAGGAACGCCACGGTATCCAACGGCGCTGCACCTGATGGAGCTCGTACGGGGAACCGAGGTCGATCGCTACGTGATCGAGGGCAAGCTGGGCCACGGAGGCATGGCGGTGGTCTACCTGGTGCGCCACGCCCAGCTGGGCAGCCTGCACGCCCTGAAGGTGCTCTCCATCACCACGCCGACTGTGCAGCGACGCTTCATCCGCGAGGGGCGCGCCCAGGGTGCCATCCGGCATCCCAACGTGGTCACGGTGACCGACGTGGTCCAGGTGGAGGGCGTGCCGGCCCTGGTGCTGGAGTACGTACCCGGCCCCTCCCTGGCCAAGCTCTTGAGCCAGGTGCGCCTCAACATGGCCCAGGCCCTGCACCTGGGCGAGGGCATCCTGCGCGGCGTCTGCGCGGCCCACCGCCTGGGGCTGGTCCACCGCGACCTGAAGCCCGCCAACGTGATGCTGGATCTGACCGACGGCGACCTGGTGCCCAAGGTGGCGGATTTCGGCCTGGCCAAGGCGCTCGACGGGCGCGACGAGACAGCCGGGCTGGCTACTCGCACCGGCGCCATGCTGGGTACACCCTGCTATATGGCGCCTGAGCAGATTCGTGACTCCAGCACCGTGGACGCTCGCGCCGATGTCTTCGCCCTGGGCGCTCTGCTCTATGAGCTGATCTGCCACCAGCGGGCCTTTCCCGGCCAGAACGTGCTTGCCATCTACGACCGCATCCGCGCGGGCAGCTACACGCCGCCGGCGGCCATCTGCCCCGATCTCCCTGCCAACCTGGAGCGGGCCATCTGCGAGGCCCTGGAGGTGGATCCCGAGCAGCGCACACCGAGCAGCGAGGCGCTGCTGGAGGCCTGGCAGGCCCATGGGGTCGAGGGCCCCCTGAGCTGGGAGGATACCCCCATCCTGCAGCTGCGGGAGGATCCTGCGGCCCACTCGACCCAGGAGAACAGCACCCAGTCCTTCGACAACGGCTCCCATACCAGGGACCGGGAGCTGGCGAGCGCCCATGAGACCGCCAGGTTCGGCACCGGCCTGACGGCTGCGTCGGGCGTGACCGAGACGGTCTCGGCGGCGCCCGAGAGCCGGGTTCCGGCCAACTCGCCCAACCCGCCCCAACCCCGTTCGGAATCCCAACCCCGATCCCGTCGCCGGGCGCTGTGGCTGCTGCTGGCGGCCGCCATCTCGGTCCTGCTGGTGCTGGGCGGTCTGGCGCTGAAGCGTGGAACGCCCCAGCCAGCGACCGCCACAGGAGGGACGATCCGCGCCGGACTGCAGGGCGGCTGGGGGCCCTTCAGCCCCTTCTCCGAGATGTCCTCGGTCCCGCGCCAGATCATGCGCATCGTGGCGGAGCGGCTGGTGGCGGAGCGGGCGGACGGAACGGTGGAGCCCTGGGTGCTGCAGCGCTGCGCGCTGGGTGAGGACGGCCGCTCGCTCTCCCTGCAGCTGCGCCCCCAGGTGGTGTTCCACGATCACCATTGCTTCACGGACGGCCAGGGGCGCGCGGCCACCAGCGCCGACCTGGTCTACTCCCTGGAGCTGGCCGCCAGGCGCGAGCTGCCGCTGCCCATCACGGGCCTGGACGCCTTCCTGCAGGGCGAGGCCGAGCACCTCTCCGGCGTCGTCTTCAAAGACGGGCTCACGGTCGAGCTGCAGCTGGACGAGGCCCGGCCCTATGCCGTCCATCCCCTGGCGTTGGTCTGGCTGCTGCCCGCCGAGCTGGAGGGCTGCGAGGAACCGGATGATCTCTCCATGCCCGTGGGGACGGGACCTTTTCGCTTCGTGGAGCGGCCCAGCGGCGAGCGCGTGCGCTTGCAGCGCGCGCCGGCCTACTGGCGCCAAGAGGGCGAGCAGCGGCTCCCGCTGTCGCAGGGATTGGAGATCGAGGCCGTCTCCGATCCCGTCGAGGCGCTTTCCCGGCTCTCCGGAGGAGATCTGCAGCTGCTGCAGCTGGTCCAGCCAGGAGAGATCGTCGTCCAGCGCGACGGAGAGCAGGGCCTGGCCCCGGAGTACGGCCAGCTGGCCCTGGCCACCGAGCACGACCCGCGCAGGCGCTCCACGCTCTTGCTGAACTTCCTGGGCAAGCCCGGCCCCCTGCAAGAGCCCGCGCTGCGGCGGGCCGTGGCCCTCTCCCTGGATCGTGCGGTGCTGGCCGCCGCCTACCCGCGGCCGCTGCAGGCCTCGGGGCGCCTGCTGCAAGAGGACCTGCTGGGGCACGATCCCGCGGCGGACGGCTTGGCGCTGGACCGCGCCCAGGCTCGGGATCTCCTGGCCGCTGCGGGATTTCCGGACGGTGCCGAGCTGCCCACCCTCTCGATGGGTCTTCCCCTCTCGGCGGGGGAGGAGATCGGGCCGCTGCTCGAGGCTCAGCTGGGCGAGACTGGGATTCCCATCGAGCTGCGCCGCCTGAGCAGCGAGGCCCTGCCCGACGTGCTGGCTTCCCGTTCCCTGGACATGGTGCTGGTGGAGATCCGGCCCGCCACCTTCGGTCGCGATCCCTACCCGGCCATGATCACCTGGCCCGGCGTGGTCTCGCGCTTCGGCTTCCCCGACCAGGCGCTGGAGGAGCTGGGCGCGCAGGCGCGATCCGAGCTGGACCGACGGTCCCGCGGCAGGATCTATCGGGAAATGGAGCTGCGCCTGCTGCAGTCCTTGCCCGTGGTGCCCCTGGGCTTCGGCCGCTCCCAGGAGCCCTCGTCGTGGGTGCTGCATGGGGATGGACTGCAGGGGCTGGCGGATCCCCTCACCGGTCGCCTGGCGGGGGATTTGGAGGAGCGCTGGGCCTTGCTGGCGGTGCAGCCCTAGCCAAGACGCACCAACGGCACCCCCAGGCAGTCTTCGCAAAGGCCCTCGGGCAAGCTGTACTGGCAGTGGCAGCGCGGGCAGAAACTCTGGCAGCCGGGCTCGGGCGGGGGAGGGGCCAGCAGCTCCCGCGGCTCCAACCCGGCCTCGCGCACCAGCTGCAGGGCGCGCTCGCGCAGTCGCCCCCGAAACGAGGCCTCGGTGCGACCAGCCCCGGGATCGTCGCTGGGGCAGTGGGGCGGCGCGGCGTGCTGCAGGTCGCGCAGCGTGGCGCGGGCCAGCTCTCTGAAGACCTCCGGAGTGCAAAGGACGCGGCCAACAGCCAGCGGGTGGAAGGTGGCCAGCAGCGGTCGCGCCAGCTTGTCGTGGGCGCGGCAGCCCGCAGGCGGGCAGAGCAGCAGCTCCAGGATCTCTTGCAGCCTGCCCAGGCCCTGTCGGGGATTGAGCCGGCGGTGGGCCTGGTAGAAGGCTATGGCCTGCATGACGACCAGCCCGACCAGCCCGGCCAGCAGCCAGGGCCAGGCGGCGGCGAAGCTCGAGGCCAGCACCGCCATGGGCGCCAGCACGTAGAGGAACAGGAACAGGATCTGCGCCAGCAAGGCCGCGATATGCGACTCGCCGCGCCAGGCGTCGAGGCGCATGCGCACAGCTGCTGGGCAGAGCGCCTGGTCCAGGGCGCCGTCGATGGCCTGCTGGCGCTCCGCTGCAGGTAGCGCGGCCAGATCGCCGATGAGCGCGGCCAGCTGCCGGGCCAGCTGCTCGCTGCCGGTCGTGACGAAGCGCTCGCCATTGACCTGTACGTCGCGCAGGCTGGCCGTGGCCTCCCGCACCTGTTCCCAGTCCAACCAGCGCACGTCGCGGCTGACACGACCCGCGGGATCGTAGCTATGCGCGCTGTAGGCCAAGAGCCCTTCTTCCGACATGGAGAGGGGCCAGGCTTCGCAGCGGAAGGCCGGCGCGAAGAGCGGGATGGGATTGGCCAGCACCGCGCCGGCGCGGGTCCTGCCAAAGAGCTTGCCCACTTGTGCGGGCCGCGCCCAGTCCAGCCAGGTGGTCACGAACACCACGCTGCCGCGCCGGGCCCACAGCAGGCACTCCGCCAGGTAGATGGCGGCCAGCACCGCGAAGAGCTGGGAGACCTCACCCATAGAGAGCCGTTCAGTCCTGGGGGTCCACGGCCTTGTTCTGGGTGCTCCGGCCGCCCATGAGCTTCTTCACCCAGGCGCCGATGGCTGCCAGGCCGATCAGGATGTACTTCCAGAACTTGGCGAACAAGCCGCTCTTGAGCCCCACCGCGGTGGCGCCGCCCACGACCAGGGCCGTCAGGCCCATGGCCGCCACCTTGTCACCCTTGCGCCACTCGGCGTAGCGGTGACCCTCGCTGAAGGCGTAGCCCTTCAGCAGCTCCTTGTAGATGGGCAGGATGGTGTCCAGCTGCTCCGGGGCCACCAGCAGCGTGACGGTCATCACGCCGCGCCGCCCCAGCAGCCGGGTGTTGTAGTTGACGAACTCGCTGCCACCGCTGGTGCCCTCGATGGCCCACTCGAGGTTGTTGGTGGCCGAGTCGTAGAAGGGCTCGCGCGTCCATCCTGTCAGGAACATGGTGGGCCAGCCCCGCCGCTCGCGCTCCTCGTTGGCCTGCTTCTCGCTCTCCCGCATGGATTTCATCATGGCGGGGGCGTCGAGATCGTCTTTCTCGTCGTCTTTGACGTAGCCGATCTCCTCGAACTCGAAGATGACCATGAAGTCGTGCTCGCCGGCTGCCACCAGGCCGAGCTCCGCGCCGCTGGTGAGGTTCTGCATGGCCTCGAGCAGCACCCGCGAGTCGTCACCGCCCAGGAATCCGTAGTTGGCGGGCAGCTGGAGCGCGGCCAGGCCCCCCAGGTCGGCCGACGATGGCCCCTCCTGCCAGCTCAGCGACTGCAGGGCGGCGAAGATCGGATCTTCGGGCTCTTCCTGGGCCCAGGCCGGTGCGGCGAGCAGCAGCAACGCGAGCATGAGACAGGAAAACCAGGTGGGGGCGCTTGGGCGGCGCAGGGCGGCGATCATCGCTGGCTCCGTCTGGGGAAAGGGGCGGGAGAGCCCTGTGGCGCTGCCGTGGAATCGTAGCGGAGGTGCCAGCGACCGCGCAGCGCCTCCCAGCCTACCACCCGAAGCTCAGCAGCTCGCCAGTCATGCTCCCCGTGATGGCGTCTCCGCTGTCGGTCCCGGCCTGCTCCAGGGTCACGCTGCCCAACACGTAGGACATGAACTCGAAGTCCTCCATGGTGGTGGCGTCGTAGTAGAACATGGCGCCCACGGCCGTCCCCAGGTCCAGCTCGAAGCTGCCCGGAACGAAGTAGGACTCAGGAGCGGTGAAATAGGCGATCACAGCCTCCGTCGGGGAGAGCCAGGCCGCGACGTAGAGCACGGGGTCTTCGTGGGATTCGCCCGCCACGGTCCCCGCCGAGTCGATCTCGAAGAGCTCGTCGTCCCAGGTGAAGCTCATGCTGGCCTCGCCGTAGGTGAAGGCGTCGAAGAAGGTCAGGCTGCCCCAGGTGGTGTCGAACTCGGCGGTGAGCTCGCCCAGGGGGGTGAAGCACCAGTTGTCGCGCAGGCCCAGCTCCCACTCCTCTCCCTGAGCCAGGGCCGCTTCGATGGCGGGGCGACGGCCCTCCATGCGCGCGCGCAGGACCTCGATGGCCTCACCCACGGCCTCGCCCTCCTCGGCGGAGAGTTCCGCCAGCACCAGGGCTTTGTCGCGGTCCATGCGCTCGTTGAAGAGCGCCTCGTCCCAGGCGCTCGCCAGCAGCTGCTGCAGGGCGACGTGGTAGGCGGCGCGGCCCTCTTCGATGGCGAAGAGCCGGTTGGCCAGGTACCCGTAGGCGTAGACCGAGGCGGGGACGCCCTCGTCCTCGTCATCGTAGAGCAGGGCGTCGATGCCCCAGGGGATGAAGTGGAATCGGCCGCCGTCCGCCGAATCGGCGTAGAGGTAGTAGTTGTTGGTGTTCCAGGCGTAGCCATCGATGTGGTCGCTGATGACCTCGGCGGCCCAGTGTGTGTAGAAGGCGTCCAGATCCAGCACCGGCTCCAGGGCGGTCAGCAGCTGGTCGTCCTCCGCCTGCAGCGCGGCCACCATGGCCTCGATGTCGGACCAGTCGTCTTCTTCCTCGTTCTCCTTCTTCTCGAAGGTGCCGGACCAGCCCTGGCGGAAATCCGACAGGGTGCCCTCGTAGAGGTTGCCCTGGTCGTCCTCGAAGTGGCGCCCCAAGAAGGCCGTCTTGATGGGCTCGACGTTGACGAAGACCCCCAGGCTCTGGCCGTTGACGGCCACGGTGGCGTAGTTGCAGCGGCTGGCGGGCATGCCTGCGTCCCGGTAGAAGCCGTAGCCCAGGCACTGGCGCAGGTAGGCGGGATCGGAGACGGCGTTGTTGAGCGTCAGCCGCTCCACCCCCGAAAACAGAGCCTCTTCGCCGTACTCGGACAGGTCCACCTTGAGCGCCGGCTTGACCGTGGACAGCGACCCCAGAAAGCCCTTCTTGCGCACCCCCACGTTGGGGAAGACCTGGCCGTCGATGGCGACGGTGGCGGGGAAGTAGGTGAAGGGGCTGCCAAAGGGCTCGTCCAGGCAGTCCTCTCCGCTCAGCAGGTCCCAGGCGTCGCGGGTCTGGGTGCGCAGAGCCTCCCAGTAGGCCTCCTCGATGTCGATCTCCACGCGCAGCACGTGGTCAGGATCGTAGACATGCTCGCTCAAGTCCTCTTCGGGTGCGCTGTCGCCGCTGTCGAGGGGCCCGATGGTGGGCGAGCCGCAGGAGCAGCCGGCGAGGGCGGACAGCGAGAGCAGGGCCAGGGCTGGGAGCAGGAGAGGGGGCGCCATGGCGGCATTGTAGCGCGGGGAGTGGGGGCCGGTCGGCTGTACTGGCCCGGGCCCTTGTCCCCGGCTAGAGCCTTGACGGCCAGACCTGGAGCGACCTTGCGCACCCACAATCCGGAAGAGCCCCTGCGACGCGGCCTTGCGCGTGTCGGCCTCTTGGCGCCCTTGCTGCTCTGGGTGCCCATCGCCAGCTCCGACGACGACGCGCCAGCGCCGACGGACAGCTACACCGCGCAGGTGGACTCGGCCTTACGCCAGCGCTGGGAGGGCATGGCGGAGTGCGCCCTCGAGCCCCTGGAGACCTTCACCCTCCAGCTGGACGAGCAGGGCGCCATCACAGAGCTGGACTACCAGGGCCACGACCGCGGCGATCGCCAACAATGCCTGCAAGAGGCCACGACGGAGCTCGGTTTTCCCCCTCCACCCGACGGAATGCGTCAGACCGTGATCGTGCGCCAGGAGGACGTCGAGCTCAGCGAGCCCTTCAGCATCGAGAGCGTCGCGTTGCGCTGCGACGAGCAGGTGATGGACCGCGCCGCCTTCGAGGCGGTCATCGCGGCCGACGCCGAGGCCATCGAGAAATGCCACAAGCGTCGGGCCTTCTGGAAGCGCACCCTGCGCGGCCAGGTGCTGGCGGAGATCGACATCACGCCCGAGGGGCGGGTCGCCGCGGTGCTGATTGCCGAGAGCGAGCTGGACGACGCCCGCGTGGAGCGCTGCCTGGCAGAGCGCCTGGCCCTGATGCGCTTTCCCATCCCCCTGGGGGGCTGCGCGGTGACCATGAAGCACCGCTTCGACTTCGAGCTGACGGGCAAGCGGGCCCTGCAGGCGGATCTGCACGAACGCATCCACGAGCTCAAGCTGGCCACGGCCGCCCAGTGCGGCGCCGTGTTGGACGACCAGGGCCTCCCCGTGCTAGTGCTCAAGCTGCGGGCCCAGGGTGGCACCATCACGGAAAATGTCCAGCTCGAGCGCTATGTGGTGGAGGAGCCCATGGCAGCCTGCTTGCAGGCGGGCACCTCGGCCTGGCAGTTCGATGCCGCGGTGGAGGCGCGCTGGCTGGTGCACTATCGCCTGGAGACCCCTCTGCCGTGAGGGAGCCATGAAGCCGGAGGCTCTGCGCGGGTGCCCGACCCCCAGTCCTACAAGGCCGTGCCGTAGAGCTCGATGACGTAGTCGGGCTGCCCCTCGTCGTTGGAGAGGATGTGCAGGACGTTCTGGTCCTTCTCGGCGTAGGGGAGGTCGATGGCCGTGCCCGTGGACTCGTAGCTCACCTCCACGGTGTGGCTCTCGCCCTGATCCAGCCCGACGGAGGTGTCCCAGGGCACGCTGAAGACGCCCTCGGGCGCCAGCGTGTCGTTGTTGACGTAGACCTCGTAGATGGTCAGGCGCTCGCAGCCCTCGTTGGACATGGTGAGATAGCCGATGTCGGGACCATGCCCCTGGTAGGCTGTGAATGACATGGAGTGGGGGTCGTCGCCCCCGGTGTCCGCTACCAGCACGGGGGGATCCGGCTCGCAGGGCTCGACGCCGTCGCCGGTCACCTTCAGCTCGGCCTCGGGCTGCTCGGGATCGTCGCTGCTGACGCTGGCCCAGCTCTCGAAGGACCCGATGGCGGCGGGGGTCCACAGCAGGTCCGCCTCTATGTACTCCTCCGGCGCCAGCAGTGTGGGCAGCTCAGCCTCCATCTTGCTGGTCAGCTCCGAGCCCAGCAGCAGCTCCTCCACCAGCAGCTGGGCATCGCCGCGGTTCCAGATGTTGAAGCTGGCGCTGGCCTGCTCCCCCACCTCGGCCTCCTCGAAGTGGAGCGCGTCCGGTGCCAGCCGGATGCTGCCATGGGGTACGGCGGTGTCCGGGGGCTGTCTTCCGCCGTTCCCATTGTCCACGGCAATGCCGCCCCTGTCCTGACAGCCCAGGACGAGCAGCGCCAATAGTGGTCTGATGGCGTACATGTCGCAGAACCTCCATGCAGGGGTGCTACGCCATTATACGCTTGTTTTTGGTGGCTTTCGAGAGTCCTCCGCCCTACTCCTCGCCCGTCGCTCCGCCCACAGGGGCCGGGGCTCCTGGCGACAAGGCCTGCAGCAGCTGGGCCGGGCCCAGGACCGAGGCGCCTCGCAGGGCGACCTCCTGCAGCGGAAGAAAGAGCGTATTCAGCAAAAAGAGCGCCGCCTGCAGGTGGTGCAGCAGCTGGGCCTGGCTCATGCCCCTGTCCGCCACCACGTGGGAGCTCTTGAGCACCACGCGGCTGTTGAGGTGGTCGAAATCGAGCCTGCCGGGCCGCATCCAGGCATTGGCGCGCACGAGCGACTCCACCACGCTGGCCTGTGCCTGCAGGGGCACCACGAAGGGCAACACGAAGTGGAATTCGACGATGCGGGTCTGCTCGTCCCAGATCGCCAGGCAGTGCAGGGTGCAGGGCTCCAGTTGGAAGAGCAGCGAGACCATGGGCATGCCTTGCTGGGATCGCTGGTATTCGAAGCCCAGCTGATCGAGCAGCGCGCAGAGCCCCTGCAGGTCGAAGGCGTCCTCGCGTTCTTCCGTCATTTCCAGGTGCTCCCCACGGCCTCGATGGCCTTGGAGTACTGCGCCCACATGGTGTCCATCTTCTGCTTCACCACTTGCAGGGCGCCCTGGTAGACCTCGTTGTAGGGCACGCCCTGGCAGTTGATCAGGCCCTGGTACAGCTCCTGCATCTGGTTCTCATTCAGGTCGTCGAGCGTGAAGCCGGCTGGATTGCCCAGCACGCCGCTGGTGCCGGCCTGCAGGCCGGCGAAGAAGCCGGTGGCGTTGGAGGTGGTGCGCAGATCGCCCCGGGCGTAGCGTTGCTGCTCGGCTCCGGCCTGCGCGCGGATCTTGCTGAGCGCCGAGCCCTCGAACTTCTTCATGGTGGCCTCGGCCTCGCTCATCACCTCGGCGCGCTTGTTGGAGAGCTGGTCCTTGACCCAGGCGTCGTGCAGGCCGATGACGGCGTCCAGCGCAAAGGAGACGATGGCCAGCGCCGGCCCGGCGAACTTCATGCCGCCACTGACGGTCTTGCCGGCGAACTCGGCGGCGGCGGCGTAGAAGCCGGCCAGCTCCTTGATGGTGTTGAGGGCCAGCATGCCGTTGGTGACCCACTTGACGCCACCGGCCTGCTGCTCCACCAGCCCCTGCACGTTGCGGTACAGGTCCTCGCGGCCGCGGGTCAGGGCTATCTGGAAGGCCATATTGCTGTTGGTGAGCGCGATGGCGGACTGGGTGGTGAGGTAGGTCAGGATGTCGCCCTTGGCGATCTGGCCCACCACGGTCTGCTGCAGCGCCCCCAGGCCCTTGCGCAGAGCCTGCACGTCGTTGGAGAGCTGGAATATCTGCAGCGATGTGCCGAAGCTCCTCAAGGCGTCGCCGCGATGCCACTCGGCGGAGTTGGCGTCGTTGGTGCGGATCTTTCCCTCGCCCATGGACTTCAGGGTGTTGCCGTCGGCCTGGCTGAGCTTGCCCAGCTTGCCCGCACCGGCGTTGAGCACCGCCGAGAGGGTGACCGGCGTACCGCCCCCGCCGGAGGGCGCGCTGGCGTGCAGGTTCATGGCGGCCATGCCCACGCCCAGGCGCTTGGAGACGATGCCCGTGCCCGAGCCTTGACCGGCACCGATGATGCTCTCGGCCGCACCCCACTTGATGGCGTGCAGCGCCAGGTTGTCATCCGACTCGGAGGTGGCGTGGGGAACGCGCCCGTAGCTGGTCCCGGGGGTCACGTTGCCCAGCGTGAGGTCCTTGTTGAAGAACTCGCTGATCGTCTTGCTGATGGACGAGGTCTCGGCCGCCACCTCGTTGGCCAGATCGGTGGCCGGCTTGGGCACGCGCGCCTGGGCCTTCCTGCCTGCCACGGTGTCGGCCATGGGGTAGTTCTGGATGAAGCCGATGGGATCCAGGGTCGAACCCAGCTTGGGCAGCAGGTTTCGCTCCACGTAGGCGCGGCCGGCCAGGCGGGCCAGCTCCACGGAGGCGTCCTTCTCGTCCTGAGGCTTCAGCTCGCCGTCCTCGCCCATGGTGGGGAAGGCGCCTGCGGTCATCTTGAGCAGGTCGCTGTACAAGCCGCTCTGGAACATGGAGCGCAGCTCTTGCTTGGTGGCCTCGTCGGTGTCGGGATCGTTCAACAGGCTGGTGACCCCGGCGACGAAGGCGTTCAGATCGGTGTTGGCCTCAGGGGTGCCGATGTGCTCGAAGCGCTGCAGGTTGGTGATGGCGAACGACAGGTGATCGCGGTTGCTGGCGTCGCGGATCCAGTCGACGGCGGCGCCCCCCGACCAGATACCCTGGCGCGCCCAGTTGTAGAAGGCCGACATGGCGCCCACTGGGGCCTTCTTGAGGATCTCGGCGAAGTCGCAGGACTCGGACCAGTCCAGCAGCACCTGGTCGAAGGGAACCGAGAAGTGCTCGTTGGCGAGCTTGGCCAGGAAGCCGCCGTCGCCGTCAGTCCTGACCTCGTGGGTGGTGCTGACATCGTACTCCTTGCCCGCCGCGGTGACCTCGTTGTGGGAGTTGAGGCTGGAGTACCAGGGATCGTCGGCGCTCTTGCGGGACCAGTTGATGTCCTTGCTGGCGTAGGCCTCTGCGGTAGAGCTCCCGGGAGCGCCCAGCAGCTCGTAGGCCAGCTCGGAGATCGTGGCCTCCCCCTTGGCCGACTGGCCGGCCGAGCCCACCTCCCAAGAGGCGCCCTTCTTCTCGGCCATCTGGGGGTAATCGGCGACGAACTTGTCACGGGTGTGGCCGGAGCGTGTGCCGCCCGGGAAGTCGCTCCCGGTCGAGCTGCCGCTGTCGTCCTGGCCGGGATCGGAGGAGATGAGGGCGTCGGACAGCTGGCCGGTGGCCTCGACGCCGTACTTGAACGAGGTGCGGAAGTTGCCAGAGAAATACTCCACGCCACCCGAGGGCCCGTGAAAGGGCGTGGGTCCGGCCATGGCCGGGTTGCTGGAGATGCCGTAGGTGTAGCTCTTTTCGCCCAGCTTCTCGCGCTTGATGTCGCCTGCCACGCTGCGCTGCACCTGCTGGACGCCTGCGCCCCCGCCACCAGCTTCGGGAGAGGCGACCTGATCGAGCAAGCCCTCGGCGGACTCGCCGGCGACGACCTTGTCGGCCACGGCGTCGGCGTGGCGCTCGTAGCTGTCGCCTGCCTTGCCCACGCCTCCCTGCAGCTGCACGCCGCCCCGCTGCTGCACGGTATGGGCTGCTTCATGGGCCATGGTGTGTAGGTCGGCGGGCCCGCCCATGGCCACGTCGTCGCCCGACGCATAGGCCTTGGCTCCCATGCCCGCAGCGGCGTCGGCGGCGCGACTGTCCTGGTGCACCGAGACTCCGGAGACATCGTGCTGCCCGAATGAGGCCTGGATCTGCTGCCCGAAGGGCATGCTCCCGCCTGACCCGGAGAGGCCCTCGGCGGCCATGGCGTGCAGCCCGGCGTCGTCCCCGTCCGGATCGCTGGCGGCCTTGCCGCCATCGCCCTGCCCCGCTCCCCCTATGGGCCCTGTGTCGGCCTGCAGGTCCAAGCCTCCGAAGCGCATGCCGGGCGAGCTTGGCTCGCTCGGCGCTGGACCCTTGGCATCATCCTGGATCATCTGCAGGGCGGCCTGGTTGCCGACCGGCCAGGATTCCTCGGCCTGGCTGTCGGGCGTACCGTGGCCCTTGCCAGGGCTGTCGTTCTTCATCTGGATTCGGGAGCGAGCCTTCGACATGGTCGTCCACCTAGCGAGGGAGTGGGACATCGAAAGAATAGAGGGATTTCACCCGGTTGGCTACGTTTTCAGTCGCTCGTGGGCCTTTCCCCGCCTATCCCCGACTCCCGGTCCCCTGAACCGGCGACGGGTCTCGCCGCCAGGCTGCCAGCCCCCCAGCCAGGACCGCCAGGAAGCACAGGCCGATGAACCAGTCGCCGAGTCGCCGGTACAGGGTGTCCAGCTTGCCCAGGCGCAGCTCCTGGACGGTGGCCACGTCGGTGAAGGGCTCGGACTGGTAGGCGATGCGGCCGTGGGGCTCGATCACCATGCAGCTGCCGGTGTAGGCCGAACGCACCATGGGCCGCCCCAACTCCACGGCGCGCACGGCGGAGACCATGCCGTGCAGGTGGGGGAAGCTGCTGTCGCCGAACCAGCCGTCGTTGGTGATGTTGACGAAGAGGTCGGCCTGGTCGAAGCGCCGGAAGGAACGCCGCAGGGTGGCCTCGTAGCAGATGGGCGTGCTGAAGCGGTAGCCGTCGGCCTTGAAGAGCGTGGCCTCCTGCCCGGGCTCCAGCGGATCGGGCGGGTTCAGCAGGTCGCCGGGCATCAAGGCGTCGAAGGGGTTGAACTCGCCAAAGGGGAAGAGCACCATCTTGTCGTAGCGCCCGACGAACTCGCCCTGGCGATCCACGTGGTAGGTGCTGTTGGCGTGCAGCTTCAGCCGCTCGCCGCTCTCCTCGTCCACTGCGTGGTTCGTGCTGAAGGCGCCGGCCACCAGCTCGAATCCTCCGTCGGTCACCATGCGCTTCATGCCGTCGCGCATGCGCAGGTTGTCGGGCTCACGCAGCGCGCCTTCGGGCCAGACCAGCAGGTCCAGGTCCTTTCCCACCAGGGGGCCGGAGCGCTTGAACCAGCGGGCGGTCTCCACCGGGTCGGGCAGCCGGTTGCGCTCGCGCATGGGCAGGTTCTGCTGCACCAGGCCCACCCGCAGCGTGGGAGCCTGCGCCAGCGCGGCCTCGACGCGCTGCACTCGCAATGCGCCCCAGATCAGCGCTCCCGCCACCAGGGAGGCCGTCACGGCCAGGGAGATCCAGGGAGCGCCGCGGCCCTCCCTGCGTCGGTAGATCACCTCGGCCAGCACGCAGTTGGACAGCAGCAGCAGGTAGGAGATCCCGTGGGTGCTGGTGATGCTCACCAGCTGCCAGGTCCACAGGGTGCGGAACTGGGCCGAGCCCTGCTGGTGGCTGAAGAGCTGGGGATAGAGGAACTCCAGGCAGATCCACAGCGTGGGGAAGACGAAGACCCAGGCCGGCCCCAGGCGCCGGCGCATGGGAAGCGCCAGGCCGAAGGCCAGTGCGTAGGGCACGGCCTCCAGCATCACGAAGGCCAACAACACCAGCGCGCCCAGCACCCAGGGCAGCTTGCCGTATAGCTGCACCGTCTCGATCAGCCAGTAGTGCAGGGAGAGCTGAGCGCCGCAGCCGCAGAGATAGCCCAGCAGCAGGTTGCGCCGCCGCTCCGCACGCCCGGGCCGCAGCGCCCAGAGCAGGGGCAGGAAGAGGAACCACTGCAGCCAGGCCCAGCTCACAGGGGGAAAGGCCACCCCCACCAGCAGGCCCGAAACCAGGGCTGCGGGAGCTCGATAGCGCATGGGATCTCCCCGGAGATGGGACGGATCGCCTCTAACGCGTCGGGCGCCGGCCATGGCTGTGAGGATGGCGTGCCAGGTCCTCTACCCTGAGCTGGCGTCGCGCCTGACCACCCACCAGCCCGCGGCCAGCCAGGCCAGGCCCAGCAGGATGGACGGTCCGAGGACCTGCAGCAGCCGCGCCAGCGCCTGGGCCCAGCTCAGCGCGTCCTGCGGCGTCATGCCGCCGGACTCCCGCAGGAAGAAGCTGGCGGCGAAGAGCGGCAGCTGCGCGGAGAGCAGGCCCAGCACCAGCACAGCTCCCCGGCTGACCAGGCCCAGGCCGCGGGGCGAGTTGCCCCAGCACCCCTCCAAGAAGACCAAGACAGCCATCATCACGGCCAGCATGCCCACGATGCACTCCAGCGCCACGAAGCGCGCGGGATCTGGTGGCAGCAGGTGGTAGTGCAGCAGCAAGCCCAGGGCCTGCAACGCCATCAGGATCCCCCAGCAGCTGATCTGGTGGCGGAAGATGGCACGCTGCACCGCGCCGTGCGGCAGAGGCAGCAGGGCCCAGGGCAGCTGGGGCGGCTTCCAGCCTGGTAGGCGTGTCTCCAGTGGCAAGGCCAAGGCGCAGTGGGCCCCAACCATCCAGGCCCCGGCCAGAGAGAGCATGCCCGCCACCTGGCTGAGATCCCAGAGTACGCCTTCGCCACGCCAGGCCAGCAGGGTCCAGCCCAGCAGGGAGAGGGGGACGCCCCAGGCCAGGGCTCTCAGCAAGCCGCGCCGAAAATCCTCCCGCAGGCGCTGTCGCGGGGGCAGGCCCCGACGCGCGCCCAACAGGCGTCCGCCGCCCAACCGGGGCCACCAGTCCTCCCAGCCCGTGCCGCGGGCCAGCAGCAGCGCCCCGGCGACGGCGGACATGGCCAGGGCCGTGCCCGCCAGCCCCAGGGGCGAGTCCAGCCAGCCCATCAAGGACGACCAGCCAAGGGGCAGCCAGGGCAGGAACAGCCGCAGCAGGGCCACCGGCCCATGACGACCTTCGCCCGGTGCCACGCCCAGCAGCAGGGGGAGCAGCAGCAGCGTGGCGCCACCCATATGCGGCAGCGCCACCCAGGGGGGGCTCATGGTGACCAGAGCGCTGATCAAGCCGAAGATCCACGCCCCCACCTGGACAAGGCCCAGGTAGAGCGCCAGCTCGGTCAAGCAACGACGGCGCCGTCCCAGGGGCAGAGGCAGCGCCTCCTGCAGGCGGGGCGCCCAGATCGCCAGGCGCAGGCCCGAGAGCCCGGAGGCGGCGAAGAGCAGCCACATGGCGGAGAAGAGGCGATCCATGGGCTCGACCCGCCCCAAGGTGCGAGCCGCCAGCGCCAGGCCCAAGGCACCCACGACAACGCTGGCCAGGGCCTTCGCGGCACAGGGCTGCCCAGGCTGTAAGGCCCGCAGCAGGCCCAGGAAATGGGCGCGAATGGCGAAGGTCATGATCCCTCCTGCAGAGCGCTGCGCACGCACTCGACGACGGCGTCCTGGTCCAGGCCAAGCTGGCGGGCCCGCTGCACGGCTTCCTGCAGCAGTGCCTGCGCCTGGCGCTGGGCCCGGTCGGCCGAGGCCTGGGCCACGTCCTGGGCCACGAAGGTGCCCTGGCCCTGGCGCCGCACCACCAGGCCGGCCGCCTCCAGATCGGCGTAGGCCCGACGCACCGTGATCAAGGAGACCATCAGCTGGGCTGCCAGCTGGCGCACCGAGGGCAGCTTGCTGCCCGCTGGCAGCTGGCCCGAGCGCACCAGGGCCGCCACCTGATCCACCACCTGGCGGTAGAAGGGAACGCCCGAGGCGGCGCTGAGCTGCAGATCGAGGGAGCTCACAGCGCCCTCCAGGCCACCATGGCCTCTTCCAGGGTGCTGCCCTCGGGCACCAGCTCGTCGGTGGCTCCCTGGTGCAGCACCCGACCCTCGTGGATCACCAGCAGCCGATCCGTGATGCGTTCCAGGTCCGACAGCTGGTGCGAGCTGATGATCACGCTGCAGCGCTCGTCGTCCACCACCTCCAGCACGCTGCGCAGCAGGGCCCGGCGCCCGGCCAGGTCCAGGCCGGCGGCCGGCTCGTCCAGCACCAGCAGCCGCGGGCGGAAGGCCATGGCCACCACCAGGCGGATGCGCACGGCCTCGCCCTTGGACAGCTTGCTGACCGCCCGCGAGGGATCCAGCTGAAAGCGCTCCAGCAGCTGGTCCACGAGCTGGGCGTCCCAGCTGGGGTAGTAGCCCGAGAGGATGTGCAGCAGCTTGTGGATGCGCACGTTGAACAGGGCCTGGTCGTCCGCCATGAAGCCCAGCTGGCTGCGCACGGCCTCGGGATCGTGCCAGGGGTCGCAGCCCAGCACGCGCACGCTGCCCCCGTCCACGGGATCCAGCCCCGGCAGCAGGCGCAGCAGGGTGGTCTTGCCCGCCCCGTTGGGGCCCACCACGCCCACCACCACGCCCGGCGGCACGCGCCACTGGGGCACCTGAAGCTCGAAGCGGCCGTGCTGGCGGCGCAGGCCCTCGACGACGATCAGGTCTTGCTGGCTCATGTCTTTCTCCTGGCTGCGCTTGCGGAGGATCGGAGTGATCCGGTGTGTATGTCTTTATACACACCATCACGGTCTGCCGGCAAGCGATCTTGAGAAAATAATTCGCTCCTGTCCCAGATCCGGGTCCGAGGTCGGGCAGCGGCCAGCGGCGCCCGGAATTCTCCGCACTCGGGGTTGCGCTCCGTGCGCTTGAGGTGGGCCATTCAGCCGAAGGAGGTCACAACTGCGCCAGTGGCGCCTCACTGCCCGAGTTGTGACCGCCCGGGAGCTCTTCGGGGCCCTCGCAGCGGGGCTGTGCCGGTCACAACCGCGCCAGTGGCGCCTCACTGCCCGAGTTGTGACCGCCCGGGAGCCCTTCGGGGCCCTCGCAGCGGGGCTGTGCCGGTCACAACTGCGCCAGTGGCGCCTCACTGCCCGAGATGTGACCGATCCGCAGCATTCGCGTTCGCCGCAGGCTCCGCGGCGGGCCCAGCCGTGCGCCGGGATATCGGATAGGAGGAAAAATCCACCCGTGCCGGTTTCGCAGTGCTACCCTGGACTGGGAAAACAGCCGGTCCATGCAGCGTTCACAGGCTTGGGAGGCGCAAGATGAAACCCGCAATTCTGGTTCTCCTCCTCGCCCTCACGGCCTGCTCCGATCCGGAGGGCAGCTACGCCGGCGAGTGCCTGGACAACATCGACAACGATAAAGACGGCCTGGTGGACTGCGAGGACGACGACTGCTCCGGCTCCTCGGACTGCCAGGGGGGCGGTGACGGCACGACCTTCCCATGGGACACGAATCCCGGTCCGTCAGACACAGATCCCGCCCGCCTGGACACCGGCTTCGACGACTCGGGCCCCGGTCCTGGTCTGGACGACATGGCCATCGACGAGATCAGCTACTCCTACACCAGCAGCGAGTGGGACTACTACGTGCTGCTGGCCGGCTGGGGCAGCGACGTGCTGCTGGACTGGTACTGGTACGAGGGGGGCTACACCTGGGAGGAGTGGCACTACTTCGACAACACGGACTGCGCCTCCGACGGGTCGTGGGACGAGTGGCAGCGCACCATCCCCATCGTCACCGACTACACGGACCAGCAGAACGACGTGAACACTCTCTTCCAGGGTGACGCCGACTGGGAGGCCGAGCTGACCTGGATGATCACGGCCTTCACCATGAGCGGCAGCAGCGGAGATTGCGTGGTCTGGGGCAAACATGCCGAGTACTACGGCCCCTACGGCTGCCTGGTAATCAGCTTCTGAACATCGTCCGTCCACTTGGCCGCCACCGCATCCATCGAACCCGGAGAACCCCATGAACCGCGTCGCCTCCTCTCTCCTCCTCGCACTGGCAGCCTGCGCCGAGCCGGAAGGCTCCTACTCGGGCGAATGCATGGACAACATCGACAACGACGAGGACGGCCTGGTCGACTGCGAGGACGAGGACTGCTCCGGCTCCTCGGAGTGCGGAGGGGATGGTGGCACCACGAACATCCCCTGGGACACGGGCGGCAGCACCGGCCCCAGCGGCGACTGCGACTGGCGCGCCGGCGAGATGGCCATCGATGAGCTGAGCTACTCCTACACCAGCACCGACTGGGACTACTACGTCCTTCTCTGTGGCTGGGGCAGCGACGTGCTGCTGGACTGGTATCAGTATGAGGGGGGCTACGTCTGGGAGGAGTGGCACTACTTCAACAACACCGACAGCGCGGGCGATGGATCCTGGGACGAGTGGCAGATCACCATCCCCATCGTCTCCGACTACACGGACCAGCAGAACGACGTGAACACCCTCTTCCAGGGCAACGCGGACCGCGAGGCCACGCTCACCTGGATGATCACCGCCTTCACCATGAGCGGCGGCAGCGGCGACTGCGCGGTCTGGGGCAAGCGCCAGGAGTACTACGGCGGCTACGGCTGCGGTTCGATCACCTTCTGAACGGCCTGCTCCGCTGGAGGTCTGTCGTGCGTTTCGCCGTTCCCATGCTGCTGGTCTTGCTCGCCGGCTGCAGGGCGGAGGGCTCGTTTTCGGGCGAGTGCCTGGACGGTCTCGACAACGACCAGGACGGTCTGGTCGACTGCGAGGACGAGGACTGCGAGGGCTCCTCGGAGTGCGAGGGAGACGCCCAGTCCGCCGCTGAGGAGGAGCGGACCGTCCTGACCATCGACATGCTCAGCTGCTCCTACACCAGCACCGAGTGGGCCTACTTTGCAATGCTCCGCGGCTGGGCCTCGGACGTCCTGCTGGACTGGCACAAGTACGAGGGGGGCTACACCTGGGAGGAGTGGCACTACCTCGCCGACACGAGTAGCGCCGCCTACGACTCCTGGGTGGGATGGCAGCGCACCATCCCTATCGTCAACGACCAAACGCAGCAGCAGAACGACGTGAACACGCTGTTCCAGGGCAACGACGAACGCGAGGACACGCTCACCTGGATGATCACGGCCTTCGACCAGAGCGGAGCTCGACGCGACTGCGTGGTCTGGGGCGAGCGCCCGGAGTACTACGGGATCCCCGACTGCTGGGAAGCGAGCGCCGCAGGCGGGAGAGTCTGCTTCGAGAATTGACCCCGTGCTCTCCTGGGCCTCGCCCAGCTCGGCGCCCCGCCTGCCATGGCATTCATGAACGCCGGTGGATCCGATGAACGGGCGCATGGTAGACGCCCCTACCATGCGGCGCTACCATATCCGCATGGAAACACCCACCACCATCACCATGGACGCAGCGGGGCGGGTGGTCATCCCGGCCGCCGTGCGCCGAGAGCTCGCACTCGTCGGCGGCACGGCGCTCCGCCTGGAGGTGGAAGCGGGTGCGATCCACCTCCACCCGGTCGAGAGCGCCGGGATCGTGCGCCGGGGCCGGCGCCTCGTGGTCCGCGCCAGCCTCACGGGCGAGATCCCGGATCACCGCGAGCTGCGGGGAGAGCGCACGTCGAAGATCGGCCCATGAAGATGCGCGTCGCGTTCGACACTTCGGTGTTGGTCGCCGGGCTCGTGGAGGCGCACCCGGCCTTCGCCCCCGCTGCGCTGTGGCTCGACGCGGCGGACCGTGGTGAGATCGACGCGCTGTGGACCATGCATGCGTACGCAGAGGCTTGGAGCGTGCTGACCCGCCTGCCCCTGACCGAGCGGCTCGAGATAGCGGCCGTCAACGAGTTGCTTGCGGCCCTGGTCGTGGTGGCAGTGCCTCTCCCCTTGGATCTCGTGGACTACGCCGCGGCCGCAGACCGGTGCGCCGCCGCGGCGGTTCGATCAGGAGCCATCTTCGACGCCCTCCACCTCGTCGCCGCAGAGCGGGCCCAGGCTGACGCGCTGCTGACACTCAACGTGAAGGACTTCGCCCGGCTGGCCCCGAAGCTGCCGGTGTCGAGCCCGCCCCCCACGCTCACGCTAGCGCCCAGGCCTTGATCCCCGTCCGGGATCGGAAGGGTCAGCTCCTGAACGACCCACGCCGCCTGCGCAGCGCCACCGCAGGCAGCAGCAACCAGGCCAAGCCGGCACCGACTCCGCTGATATTGCAGCCGCTGTCGCTCTTGCCCTCGCCCGTGTCGGCGGGCTGCCCGACGCAGCCCTCGTCGGTCTCGCCGTCGCAGTCGTTGTCCACGCCGTCGCAGTCTTCGCTGGCGCCGGGGTTGATGGCGGCGTCGCCGTCGTCGCAGTCGCTGCCCTCGTCGTAGCCGTCGGCGTCGGCGTCGGTCGTCGTGGCGCTGTCGGCCGTGTCTGTGCTGCAGCCCTCGTCGGTCTCGCCGTCGCAGTCGTTGTCTACGCCGTCGCAGTCCTCGCTGGCGTCCGGGTTGATGGCGGCGTCGGAGTCGTCGCAGTCGCCAGCGTCGGCCACGTAGCCCGTGGGCTGCGCACAGGCGGTGGTGGAGGTGGCGGCGTCGCCGTAGCCGTCGCCATCGGCGTCGGCGTACCAGGTGCCGGCATCCTCGGCTTCCTCGTCGATGTCGCCGTCGCAGTCGTTGTCCAGGCCATCGCAGAGCTCGGTGGCGCCCGGGTTGATGGTGGCGTCGCCGTCGTCGCAGTCGGTGCTGGTGTCGTAGCCGTCTCCGTCGGCGTCCGGCACCTTCTTGGGGCAGCCCTCGTCGATGTCGCCATCGCAGTCGTCGTCCAGCCCGTTGCAGGCCTCTGCAGCCCCCGGGTTGATGGAGGCGTTGCCGTCGTCGCAGTCGGTGCTGGTGTCGTAGCCGTCTCCGTCGGCGTCGGTGCCCCCGCAGCCCTCGTCGACGCTGCCGTCGCAGTCGTTGTCCAGGCCGTCGCAGAGCTCGGCGGCGCCCGGGTAGACGCTGGCGTCCCTGTCGTCGCAGTCGCTGCTGTCGGTCACGTAGCCGGCAGGCTGCGAGCAGCTCTGACTCCAGGCCGAGGGGTCGCCAAAGCCGTCGCCGTCGGCGTCGGCATACCAGCTGGCCGCGTCCACGGCGTTGTCGTCCACCTGGCCATCGCAGTCGTTGTCCAGGCCGTCGCAGTACTCGTTGGCCCCGGGGTAGATGGTGGGGTCGTTGTCGTTGCAGTCCTGGCCAGCGTGGTAGCCGTCACCGTCGGCGTCCACGGCCCAGGCGGCGGGGGCGTAGAGGGTGCCGACCAACAGGACGGCAGGCAGGCAGAGAACGCGAGCTTTCATGGTTTCTCCCGAAAATAGTTGACGATCCGAGATCTGCGTCACTCCACTCCCTCGCAGACCAGCAGCACCTCCACCTCGTCGCTGCTCACGTAGCCGTAGCAGTCGGTGACCTCCACCTCGAAGACGAAGTAGTCGCTGGTGAACTCGCCGTGCTCCACGGAGCTGCCCTGCAACGAGACCGTGGGCGTGGCGGAGTCGGGATCGCTGATGACGGCCGAGCCGCTGGTGGCGGTCCAGCTGTACGACAGGGGTTCCCCGTCCGGATCCAGCGAGCCGCTGGCATCCAGGAAGCTGCCCTCGTAGGCGCAATCGCCGCAGACGTACTCGTAGCCGTCGGCCTCGCAGGCGATTTCCGCCGAGAGCGCCGCGTCGAGCCCCGCATCGGCCAGAGGCGCCGTGTTGCTGCTGCGCGTGCCGATGGTGACGGACAGGCTGTCGCTGTCCGTGTTGCCCCCGTCGTCGGTGACCGTCAGCTGGAAGCTGAACACGCCGGGGGTGTCCGGGTAGCAGCTGGCCAGGGCGCTGTCGGCGTCTTCAATGGACTCGCTGGTCAGGGTGGAGGAGGAGGGGGCGCCCGTCAGCTCCCAGGCGTAGGACAGCAGCAGCCCGTCGGCGTCCGAAGAAGCGCTGCCGTCCAGCTGCAGCAGAGAGCAGTGCTCCAGGCTGGAGCTGGAGTCGTAGTCGGCCAGGGCCACGGGCTGCACCTCGGCGTCGCCGTCGCAGTCGTTGTCCACGCCCTCGTCCAGCTCCGGGGCGCCCGGATAGACGGCCGGGTCCGTGTCGTCGCAGTCGGGCTCCGCCAGGTCGGTGCCGTAGCCGTCGCCATCGGCGTCGTAGTCGTCGGCGCCGTCGCAGTCCTGGTCGATGCCGTCGTACCAGATCTCGCTGGCCGCGGTGTTGATCGTGGCGTCTTCATCGTCGCAGTCGAAGCCGCCGAAGTCCAGGGCGCGTTCCCCATCGCCGTCCTGATCGTAGTCGTCGGCCCCGTCGCAGTCCTGGTCCGTGCCGTCGTACCAGGTCTCGCTGGCGCCCGGGTTGACCGCGGCGTCGGAGTCGTCGCAGTCGCTGCTGTCGGCCACGTAGTCGCCGGGCTGGTCGCAGGCGGTCGTGGCGTTGTCGGGATCGCCATAGCCGTCGCCGTCCGTGTCGGCGTACCAGGTGTCGCCGTCCTCGGCGTCCTCATCGGTCCGCCCGTCGCAGTCGTTGTCCACGCCGTCGCAGGTCTCGTCGGCGCCGGGATGGATGGTGGGGTCGTCGTCGTAGCAGTCGCCCCCCAACGCCAACATGACGCTGGGGTGCTTGCAGGCCTACAAGGACGG